>PRDJ01000049.1 GCA_003345555.1 Candidatus Thorarchaeota archaeon | reverse complement strand
TTCAGATAATCAACTATGACACGATTCTAACAGTCTTCTCAAATGGGACAAGCTATCACCTAAATGAGACCGTTCACATATGGGGCCGTCTGCGGTTTGAGAACGGAAGTCCTTGGCCCGGGAGAACAGTTAACATATACTGGAACAATGGAAGTATTCGCACGTTCTATTCGACGACGAACTCGACCGGATGGTACAATTTCTACTATAACTGCTCTATTCCTAAGGATTCCCCTGGCACAGTCGGCGTTCAAGTCAGGTTCACTTCGCCCACTCGGCTTTATGATAATGCGACTGCAGTGCTTTCTCCGTCGCTGACTCTTCGGCTGTATCAGATCACTGTAAACGTCAACCCTATTGCGGCGCAATACCACCTCAACGAAACCATAGTACTCTCTGGCAATCTCACGTTCCAAGAAGGCGGCGCCGCCTTGGCAGGTGCGAATGTCACCATATATTACAGGAACAGCACAAGCACGTATCTCTTCTTCAAGACAACCGATGGAAGTGGCAGCTTTACATTCCGCTACAATTGCTCGATTCGGGATGCATTGGGTGCTGTCTACATCTGGGCCAGGTACACGAGCTGGAACCCCTTGTGGAGCAACGGGCAGTCCGCAAATCGAACCACGATACTCATTCTGTATCAGCTTGTTCTCAATGCGACTGCAACGTCCCCGGTGACAATGGATCAAGCCGTAATCATCCGGGGCAATCTAACCTATGCCGGAGGCGGGCCACCCGTTGCCAATGCTCCTGTCCGGGTGTACCTTCGCGTTGGGCCTAGCTGGTTCCTCGTATATGACGATTTCACCGACTCCTTTGGTGCATTCGTGTATTCTCATCGCTTTTCTGTTCCTCCGAACGTGCCCGGCCTCTACTTGTTCAAATGCAACTGCACAAGAATCAGTCAGCTAACGACCAACGCAACGACTCAGGTTCAAGTCAATGCACAGGCGATTCAGGTCGTCGTGACGGTCAATGCTGGCGGGTCGACTACCTATCTGGGCGTTAGTTTCGTCGTTTCCGGCAGGCTAGAGTTCCAGAATGGAACGGAAATGGTTGGCTACACGGTCAGACTTGATTGGGACCAAGGATTCCTCAACATGGCGACTTCAACGGTCGAGGAAGGTAATTTCACTTTCAATTTCAACATACCATGGAGTCAGCAGCCGGGCCAAGTTAGCTACGTCGTGATATTCCAGCCTCCTTCTGCGGCCTTTGGAACCGCAAACTCAAGTGTTCTTCAAGTGGATGTGTATGACCTAGTCCAGCTCCACCTGGGTCCGCAATCGGTCTTTGTTGCCGTCGTTACCGAGATGTTCACGGTGAGCGGTTTTGTCACGGACGGCGGTGGTCGCGTATCGGGGGTTCCTCTTCAGATAACCGTGGACTCACTAACCATGTGGGGAAGTGTGTCGACAGTTGGCGATGGCACATTCTCGATTGCTCTCACAGTTCCATCCAACTGGTCGCTCGGGTCCCATGTCGTGAGTCTTTCTATCGCCTATGGCTACTACGAGGTTGATGGGACTCCAGACTTTTGGTCGGTTGAGGTGCATATGGGCTCAATCATAACTATTGCACTTGTAGAGCCGCGCGATGTGATGCCGGGCGAGACATTCAATTTCACCTTGCAGCTTGAGGATTCCACAGGCGCGCCTTTGACGGGGTTCGTGAGCATCTATCTCAACGATACATTCGTTGCCACACAGATTGTCTCTGGTTCAATAACAACAACGCAGACAGTGCCAGTGGACTGGACTAGCGGAAGTGGCATATTCATACTCTCTGCCCGCTATTCTGGTGCTGGATTTGTCGATGGCTGCGTTGGGGAGACAACAAACAGCATCCACGTGTTCACGAGAAATGTGCAGTTCCAGCATGAGACAGGATCGCGGATTGACCCGGGTTCGTCTCTTACGATCAGGTGCCGGCTTACTGATGATTCTGCGCGGCATTTGCCAATCGTGGGTCGCCTCGTCAGATTATACCTCAATGGCACAGGCAATTCCACCACGCGGACGACCGGAGCCGACGGTCGCATTTCATATACCGTTACACAGGATGCTCCCCAGGGTTATTATGAGTACAGCATTACGCTAGTTTCTTCGGTGTATGCTGTCGACTCAGGCATATACCGGGTTGAGATACAACCCGCCTCCGGGCTACCACTACCGGTAGTCCTGTTGCTCTTCTGGACGGCGACGATTATGATAGAAGTTGTTGCCGCCTATCTAGTCATCCGCAGGTACAGACCGAGGTTTCCACGTATGACTAGACATTCTCGACACAGACTATATGTTGGATTATCGATAACTCGATCAAAGCAGGTGATGACCAATGCAAGCACTTATTGACATAGTTCTACCGGCCGTGGCGCTTCTGGGTGCAATAATAGTAGTCATGCTCTACTTGTATCTCGTTAAGGGCTGGTTCAGACGATCGATTGTACCGACGGCGTTCGACAGTCCGAGCAAGCTTCGAAATATCAAGAAGCTGGCAGACGCGGGCAAGTATAGCGCCGCAATTGCCCTTGCGTATCGGACATTCGAACAGATGTGCGGAGCAAAGATACGTTCTGAGCGGCTCAGCTCTGAGACTGCACGAGAGTACGTCGAGCGCGTGCTCAAGATGCTTCCTCTGGATAGTGCTGCAGTTGAGAACTTCGCGGGTTTCTATGAAGAGGCAAGATTCTCTAGGCATGACATAGACCGCGCAACGTATGAGGCCGCCATCCGAATCTTCACCGACCTTTACCCCAAAATCGAGGGTAGTCAGATTTCAACACCCGTGTAAACAGCAAAAGGTGGGACCGAGATGGGCTGGAAAGAGACCCTGCAGATTGTTCTCTTCTTCGTGAGCTGGCTTCCTGTTGCACTATTGGCCGGCACTACAATTCTCGGCGTGACAGAGAATTACCCACAGGATTTCAGTATCTACAATCAGCAGTATAATGGGCTTAGCGATTTTCGCACGGAAATCGAGGGTCTCGGGTACACAACTCTATCCATACAGTCTACTATGAGTGTCATTTCGAGATACGACGGCAATGCAGTCTTGGTAATCATGGGTCCCGTGACTTACTTCACAATAGATGCAGTACTCACACTGTTCGGCCATCTTTCGTCTGGAGGTGGCGTTTTGATAGCTGATGATTTCGGTACGGCAAATAGCTCCTTCCAGTTGCTCAATGCCCTCATTGCGGGGACATACCCCGGAGGCTCCGGGCCGACAAACGGTTTCCTATCATACACTGGAGGGGTCCTGCTCGACCTGAACTCGTATGATACAAGCCCTAAACTGCCAGTAATCAAAAGTGCGAATGGCGGCTTCAGGTCGGGGATTGACCAAGGTGCGTTGACAATTGGTGTGAACGAACTTCATCTTAACTGGGCCACAGCAATCAACCCTCTCTGCTTGGTTGGGCAATTAGGCGTAGCTTGGACTACGACCCGTGCTTGGTGTGAGACCGACATAAACAGCGAGAACCCGTATCCAGACGGCAATGAGTGGAATGGATCTCTTCCGGTCGTAGGAGCGCTTGACCTCGGTGTTCTCAGTACGAATTATCAAGGGCGACTCGTCGCTACGAGCGATCCCAGCATCTTCATCAATGACATGCTTTCACGGGGTGACAACCGCGCCTTTGCCGGGAATGTGATTCAATGGTTGTCATATGGCAATACGAGTAGACCTATTGTATTCTGCGAGAACCTGCTCGCAGTACCATGGGCTTCGGCCGAGTTCTTCTATGGATTCTTCTTGGGCAGGGCTTTATGGTTAAGCACCATGCCGTATTTCGCACCATTGTATCCCATCATTACTGTCGTCGGTATCAAGAAGTACCTACCCGATGTGAAGAAACCTGAAGTCAGAAGTGTGTCTGACGTTTTCCTTCGACGCGGCCAGACTTATTTCAGTGAGCGCATGACATACTACCGGACCGAGGGCAACTATGCTCGTGTTGTGAAGATGCTCTATAAGAAACTCAAGCGTGACCTTTTGGAAAGGTTCTCTTGGCCTGAATATGATGTCGGAAAGCTATGGGATCTCATGCGCTACAAGGATTCAAGTCTAGATGAGGCAAGATTCTACAAGACTATTGACAGAATTGAAGAGATTTCATCAAAACCCGGAATGAAGATCAAGGAGAGCGAGTTGATGACGCTCTTCTTTTGGATGAAGAACATATCATCACTATTAGTTGAAACAAGAAGGTGAGATAGAAAGCAATGACTGTAGAAGAAACAACAGAGCAGATGCAGGCTGCTATGGCTGAGCCTATGAGCATAGCGGAGGTGCACGACCTAGGTTCGGAGATAATACGCGAATGTCAACGAGTGATAGTTGGGAAGGTCGACATCCTTAGGGATACCATGATAGCCTTCCTCTCAAACGGACACGTCGTTTTGGAGGGTGTGCCGGGTCTCGCCAAGACATACATGGCACGTACATTCGCATCCATACTGGGCTGTGCCTTCAAGAGAATCCAGCTGACGGTGGACACGCTACCCAGCGATATTCTTGGGAGCAACGTGTTCAATCAGAAGAGCGGAGAATTCTGGTTCCGCAAGGGTCCTGTTTTCGCAAATCTTGTGTTGGCGGACGAGATCAACCGTTGCCCCCCGAAATCGCAAAGCGCGCTTTTGGAGGTCATGGAGGAACGACAGGTCTCCATTGAGGGCGTGACAAGGAAGTTGCCGCTGCCTTTTGTCATGATTGCCACACAGAACCCGATTGAGCAGGAGGGCACTTACCCTCTGCCGGAAGCGCAACTGGACAGATTCATGTTTCGATTGATACTCGACTATCCCACGCCCAGTGAGGAGGCGGAGGTCATCCGTCGGAAGCATGTTGGCGAAGCAACTGACCTCAGGGTGCTTGCAGACCCGACGACCATTGTCCGGATGCAGAACGCCTGCAAGACTGTCCATATCGATGAAGATCTTATGAACTACATACGCGACATAATCGTTCGTACTCGGAATGATCCCCAGATTCTTCTTGGAGGTTCGCCTCGTGCTTCCCTAGTGCTAATGAATGGCTCTAAGACCCGGGCCGCTATGCATGGGCACGACTATGTCACTCCCGAAGACGTTAGGAAGCTCTGCGTTCAGACGCTGAACCACAGACTGATGCTCAAGCCTGAAGCAGAACTCGAGGGGCTTTCCGTTGAGAAAGTAGTTTCCAAGATACTTGGGGAGGTTGATTGCCCGAAGTAGTAGGTCTGGAACACATAGAAATGGAGAAGATGAGCGGTGATTACCCAGAGAGGATTCACAGTCGCATTTGCAGGAGTTCTGTTCTTGACCAGTGGATTCTCTTTCATGAACTTCTATCTCACTCTTCTTGGCGTATACCTGTTTGTCGGTCTGGTAGTCACGCTTCCTCTGTTTGCCATGACGGCAAACTTGTCCGGTATCGAGGTTGATCGCCGAATCGACAAGACTAAGGTCTTCTCTGGAGACTTCCTCCGTGTTCGCGTGACAATCCGAAACACTTCTCGCCGCCACTTCGATTTCATTGAAGTCTGGGATCAATACCCCGAGACTTGGATATTGGCCATAGGTGAGAACTTTATGGCCTCTCGTATAGAACCTGGTAGCAGCATTGTTTTCTCATACATTCTTCAAGTCAGGATGCGAGGACGGTATTATCTCGGTCCGACTGAGGTGGTAATGAGGGATCGATTGGGACTCCACTATTACAAACGTGTTGTGAAAGCAAAGACGGAAATTCTCGTATATCCAACTTGGAAGGACGTACGCCGCCTAGAGACGATTGGGAAACAGCGTCAGCTTGGACTCATGTTCGGTGCCCACAAGACGAAGGTAGTGGGAATGGGCACCGAATTCAGCGGTTTCCGTGAATACGTCCCTGGTGACCCTTTCAGACTCATCGATTGGGCAACCACTGCGAAGAAAGGTGACATTGTTGTGAAGCAGTATGAGGAGGAGAAAAACGTCCAAATCATCTGCATGGTTGACACATCCGGAAGCATGGGTAATGGCTACCCTGAGAGTACCAAACTGGAATATGGCATCAGAGCGGCCTTGCTCCTCACATACATGGGGCTAGAGAGAAAAGACTTCGTGGGCGTATGTATCTTTTCCGACCTTGTTCATGCCTATGTCCGTCCTAGCACGCGGCAGAATCACATGTACGAAGTGCTTGATGCTTTGGCGATGGCAGAACCAAGCGGCTGGAGCGACTACGAGACTGCCGTCTCTCATGTCACCAGACTGACAAAGAAGCGATCCTTGTTCTTCTTCTTGACCGACCTAGAGGAGTCTCCTGCTCCTCTGTTAAGTGCGATGAAGGCTGTTGTAGCAAATGGTCACAATGCAGTAGTGATAAGTCCGTTTGGACCATGGTTCGAGGCTCCTGTTGGTCAGTTTGGGCCTGTTGAGAAGGTTCTCTCAGAAGCTGTATCGGAAGAGCTCTGGGAGCGGCGGGGAAAAATCTCACGGGCTCTGGCGCGGTTTGGCATTCCAGTCATAAACGTGGGCCCTGAGGATTTCCTGCCCACCATCATCCGCCAGTACAATATGGCAAAGCAAAGGGGCGTCGCACTGCATTGAGACTGGTTACGTGGATATTACGAGGTCTTTCGGTGGCCGCCTTTGTCGCAATGGCTTACATTGTGTACCGAATAATGTCAGGAAGGTGGGATTGGGGCATACCCTATCTTTTCATCACTACCGTGTTTCGTCTACTGAGCTTGCTAGTCTTCTTCTTGGCCGTGATGATGGTGAATTCTCTTGCTTCTCCCATGATTGGCGGTCAGACATTGAACACGTTATTGGCAGGGCTCTACAACACGCTCATTCTGCACTCATGGGTCATGGAACCCTATGGTCTGACAAGCCCTCTAGCCAATATAGAGGAGGTCTTTGCGTCATTCAGAGGCAGTCTTCTCATGATTCTGAATACCCTTTGGCAACAGACATTCACTTTTCTGTACTTCCTCTTTGCTGCTGTGGGCGTTGCATTGTTTCTACAGTCGCTGGTTAGAATGGATCACAAGTTCGTTGGTGGTGCTTTCATCTCAATCCAGCTGATACTTGTAGTAGCCGCGTTTAGAGAGGTATCCAGTGTTCCGAACTTCGTTCAGTTCCCGTCCGACTTCTTCTACTTTCTTGGCAGTAATGTGCAATTACT
Source organism: Candidatus Thorarchaeota archaeon (assembly GCA_003345555.1). GTDB lineage: Archaea > Asgardarchaeota > Thorarchaeia > Thorarchaeales > Thorarchaeaceae > OWC5. Next base: position 15,561 of record PRDJ01000049.1, on the reverse strand, counting down.
CGCACTGATCTCGTTCGCCTACCTAGAAATAAGCTATCAGATGATATACAGCTACTCTGTAGGCAAGCCAGTCGAGGAGCGAGAAGAGACCTTGAAGAAGCAGCTTCTCGCGCTGCGTATGGCTACAAGAAAGCAGGATGCAATAGAACGAGGTGAGACGGTAAGCAGCACAGCCATGAGCAGATCCTCTGGTGCAACGGTATTCTCATTTGTAAGAGAAGCAATCGAGAGAAGGGTAGTAGGCACCTCAGAAGCGCTCGAGAATCTGGATGCTGTGGCCGACGTACGGCGCCTACAGAATTTCGTGGATGAGATACTCCGCAATGACCCTGCTGCAAGAGACGAGCTAACTGCGCGGGCGGCGGCTCCCTCGCAAGGTTATGTCGTAAGATCGACCGTATTGGGCTCTGTCTTTCGACTTGGGTGCGTTGTTGCGATTTCCTTCTTGCTGATGAACCCTTCAGTGTTCGTGGCGCTTCTTAGCCTTCCACCGGGGATATCCGATAGCGTTGAATTACTCCAGCCAGAGTTCATTCTGCTCTTCTTAGTCCCAATGATACTCCTGTTTCCGTTTGTTGCCATGTTGATTGGGAGCTTGGTAGCACGAGAGGGTGAAATAAAGCCTGACAAAGAAGAGAAAGAGAAACTCAGGAAAGAGAAGAAAGAACTGAAGGCGAAGAAGAGGGCCGCGGAGAAAGCGAGGAAGGAACGTTCGAGAATCCGCAAGGAGGTTCGTGGCGAAGCTGAAGAAAAAGATGAATGGGACCGTGCCATCGAACAAGTCAAACAATGACAGACATACAGGAGATTTGGTCTTGTGACATCAGTCGTGCTGACGCATGGCGACATTGATGGCATAACTGCCGGGGCCATCGACATGCTTGCCTTCCCAGGTGCAGAGTTCTATTTCAGTCGGCCTTCTCAGATTCATTTGGACCTGCACAGGATAGCCAAGGATCACCCTGAGACAGTTGTTGTGAGCGATATAGCTGTAAACTCAATGCGAACCGGAGAGATTTTCGACGCGCTTCGTCATCTTTCCGAGCGAAGTACTGTTCATTGGATTGATCATCATCCGCTTGACGCATCAGTCAAGAGGGAACTATCAAGTTTGACGGACCTGTATCATGAAACCGGACCGTGCGCGGCCGAGCTTGCATACCGGAAGTTTGAGGCACGAGTGCCTGAGCATGCCCTGAACCTAGCCCTTTATGGAGCAATCGCTGATTATTGTGATACCACACCATTTGTGACTAAGCATCTTGAGGACTTTGACAAGCGAACACTTTTCCTTGAAGCTGGGTTGCTGGTCGCGGCTCTACAGGAAATCGATTACCGAGGTCAGGCAAGGGAATTGGCCCTGCAGTTGACCCTTGGCATTGAACCCAGTTCGATGAATGATATTGTGGACCTCGCAATCAAAGCGACCCGGATAGAGCACGAGGTCTACAGATACATTAGACAGAACGCAAAGAAGCTCGGGCAAGTTGGTTATGTTCTTGACATGCCTGTCAGTGGTTTCCGCGGAAAGGCTGCCAAGTTCGCTGCTACCGCGACGAACACATGTGTAGGCATAAGCGCGAGGTCATTTGGCGAAGAACTGGACCTGTCGCTGAGACGACGCGATTGCGACATAGACCTTAACGTGACGATGAACAAGGTTCTTGCAGGAATCGACAAGGCCCAAGGTGGAGGTCATCCTAGTGCTGTTGGCGCCAGCATGAACAGGAACGACTTTCCGCTTTTCTTGGAGCGACTTGCCAATCAGGTTCAGAAGTTTACCTAGAAGATGATTAGGGCGCCGCTTAGGAACACCAAAATGACTGTAACAATCGCCTCACCTGCTACAATGCCGCTTAGGAACCGGTTTGTCTTCTCGTATCTAGGACTCATGAATTGTATTTGCCCCTGAGACGTACTTGGTGCTGGAGAAGGCTTTCTTGTCACCCGGTACTCTATGACTGCACCGATTATCATGGTAAATGCAGTTGCTGGCGGAATCAAGAGTCCCACTGCCAAGCTCATTGCGCTCAGTCCTCTCTTGTCTAGTTGTGTGGCCACAAAGTAGCCAATCACCGCAATGCCAACAAGGTACAGGAAGACGATTGCCGGGTGCCAACCGGGGTACTGACCCATCCCGGGGAGCTGGAAGCCTCCTAAGGCACTGAGACTCTGAATCAAGTATGCAAACAACACAGCTGTTGGACTGGGAAAATCACTTCCTCCAAAGCCATATGTTCGGTAAATGAAGTATATGAAATAAGAACCCACAATGGTTCCAAGCATTACTCCTACGAAAACTGCTCTTATTACGTCCCTTCCTCTCACTCCAGTGAGTCTCCCCAAGTTGACATGCACAAGGGCCGCCAGCGCCGCATCTTGAAATGATCCGAGTAGGGTCATAAACACAGTAATAGCTGCGAATGTAACTTTGAAGAGAACGATGGCAGGTATCGCTACTATATCGGAGATATATCCGGCTAGCATACCTGTCTCACTAATCGCCTTGGCGGTGATATATGCAGAGAGGAGGGCGACAGGGGGCCCTAACACGAAAAGAAGCCAAGGTATCAAGAGTGTGCCAGCAGGGACCAAGACACCGGTTGGTACCATGAGCGAGAAGACCACAATCTCTATGATAGTTAGTAGGACAGTGGAGACTCCGGCCACCCATATGGGAACGACACCATTTCTGTTTCTGAGATACATCTCTGGATTCTGAATCATTTCCTTGATGTCGTCGCGCATATGTGATGTATACGACTTCAGTTGATCCGCTTTTTCCCGTGCCTCTTTCACATCGATGAGCGACTTCAGTTGGTCGGCTCTAACCCGTGCCTCCTTCACAAACGCACCTTTCCGGGATTCGGGTCTGGCCTTTGTGGTACTCTCATCGATAACGCTGGGTTCTTGGGTCTTGCTCTCTTTTCGCCCGCCTGCTATGACATCATGCATAATGACCGCGGCAAACACGCCGAGAACCAGATAGAGGATTTCGGGTCGCTGTAAATGTGCCCCGTATATTTCGACCTGTCCGCCCTCTAGAAATATCCATATTCCAAGGGAAACGAAGCTACCACAAAGAATCACGATTACCCTCTTCCATCCGACGAAGAAACCGATTGCAGCAATGAGCGGTGAAGTGCTTGCGCCTACCCAGTTCAGTTGCTCGATGTACTTGCTGCCTATGAATGGAAGTGAGGATAAGTTTGCGCCCGTAGCTGCTTCAGCAATCTTGGTTGGCACTACCAATGCGGTGGAGGTGGCAAGTCCCTCTATCACTGTCTTCTTTGCAGCTCTGTCAGCACCCATCGTGACTATGACTTGCGCCTGTGGCTTCAGCTGTGGCCAAGGCGATTTCGCGAATTTCCCCTTGAATGGGATAAGGATGAACATGCCGAAGAGGACGCTGATTCCTGTCATGAACGCGATAAGTTCGTAGCTAGTTATGGTCGATGCCAGTCCTGGGTCGACGATATCAATCGCGGGGAGTGAAATGAGAACACCTACTGAAACCATCGAGGAGCTGTTGGCTATCGCAACCGCCACTGTGTTCTCCTCTTTCGTGTACTTCCCCCACACACTCAGAATCAGTGCCCCGAGCATTTCAGCTCCGACGAAGTAGACTACTCCAAGTTTCAGCATCAGATAGATGCCGAGGAAAGTCATGACTATTCCGACGGCGACTCCTGTAATCAGGGCACGCTTGGTCAACGGAAATCTCGGATTGCTAGCTTGGTAGACGTAGACGGATATGCTCCCTGCTCCTATCAATACTGTTTCAGACAGAGCGCGAAAGAGCAGGCCGCCGAAGAAATATGCGAACCCAATCAAGGCCAACGCTCCAATCTGGTAGTTGCTAGGGTGCTTTTTCAGCAAGGACAGCAGGATTAGGACAGGTTCCAGAGCAACGGTGACCAGTACTCCCACTTCCCAACGGCCCTGAGTGAGCAGGAAGACTGAATATGCAAAGCCCGCTGAGTAGATAATCACCGGCAAGACGCTGGTCAGGAAATCCCGCACTCTAGCAAATGTTGGTCTTAGCCTGTTTGGATTGGGCCGTAATCTGGCGAGAACACGGTTCTCACTCAAGATGCACTACCTCCAGCGGTCATCATGTCCTAGCTGGCCAAGTCAGGGACCTTGAGTAGACGGTCAAATCCGCCAGCTGAAGTTACCGGCTAGACTGGCTCTTTTATCATTTATGAAATGAGGTTGTCGATCTACGGGTTTTGCCTGCCATGAGGACCTTCGCGATTATCTTAAATTGGTGGGCCTGCTAATGCTCTGCACAGACCATGTGAGTTCAACGGGGTTACTGCAAGATGGCCGATCCAGTAATGGAAGCTTACACGAAGGCATACAACGACTCTGGGAAGATGATCCAAGCATTTGGAGTGGTCAATGCATCCGGGAAAGTCCTTTGGCAGAGCAACAACTGGGACCTTACGGCCGATGCTAAGAATTTGGTGGCAGCGGTCGCACAGAAGGCACCCAGCGTAATTCAAAACAAGGTGAAGTACAGCACAATCAGGTCTAGCCCGGACAGTCTTGTAGCTCGCAATGTACAAGGCAGCGGCACGCTATTGCTTGCGAAGATCGATGCTGACAAGTGGGTTGTAGCTTGGGCTAACCCTAATGCTGCACCTGATGGAATCTATGTAGACGTAGATCGTGCGGCCAAGTCACTGAAAGGCAAAGTCTGAACAAGGATAGCTTTGTACCATCATACCGAGATATCCTTCAGCGACCCGGTTCCAAGGCCAGATTCCGATCGAACGAACAGGTCTCCGGTGATTCAACCATGTCCACAGTCATAGGCGATGAGTGGAAGAGCCTGTTTGAGAATAATCCCGGTTTCCAAGCCTTCGCGGTCTGCAAGGACGGTGTCATAATCTGGCAAACCACGAATTGGGATCTTGTGAATGAGGCAAAGGAATTGGCTCAAGCCCCGGACGCTGCGGCCCAGTCTGTTCAAGTTAACAAGGTCAAGTACTCCAGGGTTGCTTCAAGCCAAGAGTCATACATCGGTACATCCGGAGGAGACGAAGGTCACTTCCTGATGACATTAGTTCAAGGGAAGACGTGGTTGATGGCACTTGTGGCTCCTGAGTCACTTCCAGAACTCGCAATTATCGATCTCTCAAGATCTGCGATCCGGCTAATCGACAAAGTATGAACAGGTACTAGTCGTTTGGAAACAGTATCTTCCGGATCTTCTTCGCATAATCCATGTATTCAGGAGAACCTATTGCATAGATTTCCATGAGCCATCTGTACATCTCAAGAATCTCGGGGTCAGCAACATCCTCCATTATGCGTTCTCCTATCTTTGCTGTCCACGATGTCGACAGCATATCCGCCTTCATGCAGAGGTCAATGAGTTCATCCTTCCTTCCTTCAGGTATGTCGAGATGGAACACTCTCGACATTCTATCACACTTTTCCGTGATTTCTTTGCGGATTTCCTTCTCGTTGGTTCCCGTGGACGCGGCAATTACAAAACCCCTAGCGGTTCTACGATAGTAATCCGTCGTTCGTTTGCCCGTTGTCACTGTACCATACTTGATGACCAGACCTGCTTCGATAAGTGCCGGCAGGTGGTGGTAGACCTGGTTCTTTGTCAGACCCTCACTCTTTGGTAGTTCTGCTGAAGCCTTAACAATCTCGACGACGGACATGGCGTAACGTTTTACATTTCTCTTTCTGATGATTCTCTCATTGGTCTCCTTGTTGAACTCCTCAGTAGTGATTTCATCATCAATTCCGTTTCGCAGAACCGCAATCATCTGCCGCCTCGCGGGCTCCGAGAACACGGCAGCTCTCTTCTCATCTGTTATGAATTCGAGCTCTTTTTGGGGCTTCTTACCTTCTGGTGTTAGTTGAATGCCAGTCAACGCATCTCCTAGTTCCTGTGGCATGCTGGTGTCACCTTGATTGTTCTCGTTGTTTCGTGCGATTTGAGGTCATAAATAAGGTTCGTCTATTAAAGTTTTGTCATCTAAACCATTTAACATAGCAACAATATATGACGGAATGGTTGGGTGACCAAACCTTTATATGCTTTCGACCACACACCAAAACTATCGAATAGTTTGCTACACAAACCAAAGGCGAACAATATGGCACACGAATCAAACTCTCGGAAACTGAATGAGCCTACAACCAAGAGCAGTAGGAAGATGATGACAACTTCTGCTCTGTACCTAGCCTACCTCTACAGGAGATAGGGCCAGCATCTCGTAGTACTGGTGGATTGGTAACATGTCCCGGATTAAGAAGTTCCCCGAACAGGGGTCGGAACATTCCTGTAAGGAAAACCAGAACAAACCTCGTCGTCCAACGACGGTCAAGGACGTGCTCATGTGGGAAGCCACGTGAGCACTCAACTCCTTTTGCTGATAGACAACTGCGTACATTAATCACGTCCTGCAGCTCTTCGCGAGCATTGCAGCCTGCGTGTTGAGTTACGTATCACTTGCTGAAGACCATCTGATAGAACGTCCCGCCCATTACATAGGCGACTTCGAGATGGCGTGCCATTGGTGGGACATGCTCAAGCGGGGGTCTCGATCCGAACAAAGAATTCGTCTTCAGAATCTCCTTTCCTCTATCTGTCCTCCTCACATCTGGAGACAGCCCTTCATCGGTGACTACCACAATGCCCCAAGGCTTCACAACTCGCAACATCTCTTCAAGTGCACGGCTCTTATCAGAGAAAGTATTGATTCCCCCGCTGTGAATTACGAGGTTGAAGTAGTCATCTTGGTAGGGCAAATTGAATACATTGCCCTGAACAAGTCCGACAGTGATGCCAAGATCCTTGAATTTCCTTCTTGCAATTCTCAGCATCCCGTGTGACATGTCGAGACCATGAAAGTCGAACCTGCCCATCTCTTGTCTGAATCTGCCGTATAGGGCGGCAAAATTCGCCCCTGTTCCCATGCTTACGTCCGCTATCTTGGACGGACCCTCAATTGTCACGTAGTTGCCGAGTCTCTCCCTCTCCTTCATCATATCAATGCCAAGCCACTCATCATACGATTTCAGAAGGTCGTCATAGTTCTCAGCCATGCTATCGTATTGCTTAATCCACGTCTCGTCTTTCGCGCTCGCCCTCGGGTATACCAGTGCCGGGATACCCTCGTCTACCAACCAGCTGTGCCTCTTTTCACACACGACCTTTCCGCTCTCAATCTCATCACCATCTAAGTGCACTTCTGAGAGGCGAAGCGACCTGCGGCACGACGGGCATCTGAGGGCTTTCAGATGAAATTCTTTCAAGCTTGACTACGCTCCAGAGATCTCACACCGACATGCGCAGATGCCTGGTTTCCTTGCCACGATATCAATCTGCTCCCTTTTCCTTTGTACTAGGATATGTCATCCTACGTTGACCGCTCGTTCGCGAAGCCTCATTCACCTCGCCCACTCACTACCTAGATCTCTGAAGAGCGTAATCATGCACGAGAACAGCAATGATTGTGCACCCGAAGTCGGTTATGCCCGCTGCATTGACTGGCCTTGAGAATATATGCCGCAAGTGTCACCGCCGGGGCAACACCACTGCTTTATGAGTGACCTTCACGTCAAGCTACAGCCGAAGGTCTATGCATTTCTACAAACGGACCGCGACAACCCGTGCGGTGGCGAGAGCGCTTTGATTAAGGCTGTCAACGTATCGAAACGCTTTGGCGAAGTGTTGGCGGTTGATGATGTGAGTCTTGAAATCCCGGGGGGGACCATCTTGGGCATGATTGGGCCCAATGGATCGGGCAAGACAACGCTTGTCCGGATGATGGTGGGTATACTCAAGCCTACCGCGGGATCCTGCTACATAGGTGAGAAAAGGGCTGACCTTCTGAGTCCCGAAGAACGGGGCAAGATTGGCTACATGACCCAACAGAAGGCTCTCTATCCTGACTTGACTGCACGAGAGAATCTCCAGTTCTTTGCCGAAGCCTATGGTGTTCGAGACCCGAATAGGCAAGATGAACTAATCACTGAGGCGGCCAAACTGACTCACATCAGCGAGTATCTAGACCGGCCAGTGGAGGTCTTGAGCGGGGGGACCGTCCAGAGGCTGAGCCTTGCCTGTACTGTTGTTCATCAACCTGACGTCATCTTCCTCGACGAGCCAACCGTTGGCGTTAGCCCCGGCCTACGGATGGAGTTCTGGGACTATTTCCAGAAGATTGCTCATCAGGGAAAGACCGTTCTGATGACAACTCACTACTTGGAAGAAGCCTCTCGCTGTGATTCAGTCATGATGATATTTCAGGGTAGGCTAATAGCGCACGCAAGTCCCAATGGGATAATCTCTTCACTACCGCTCGAGCGTACAGTTTCAGGTGTGATTAACGCAGAGGATGCTACTCGCTTGAAACGGTCCCTTGACGGAATAGCATCGAGTGAGCTAACTGACAATCGGTTCAAGGTTGTTGTGACCAGTGATGAGGGATTATTCCGTGTAATCCAAGCCATATCTTCCTCAGGCATTCATGCTCGCGACATAGTTGTGAGGCAGCCGGGCCTCGATGAGGCATTTGCACATCTAGCTGGGAGGGAGGGGTAATGAGTCCGGGTACAAGCACAAGCAGAATTTGGACAATCGTCCGCAGAATCAGCCGTCAGATACGTAGAGATCGCCGAACGCTTGGACTTATGTTGGTGGCTCCTCTGCTTGTTACCTTCATTTATGCCATCATGTTCACTGGCACGGTTGCAAACGTTCCCACAGCGATATTTGTGAATGATCAAGCTTGGGGAACTACCCTTGGAGGTACAATAACCAGCGAGCTTGAGGGGAACGAGAATGTGACAGTCATTCACAGGTCGCTCACCACTGCTTTCTTGGATTTTGGGACGTCCGTGCAGGCCGTTCTCCTGCTTCCTGCGGGTCTTACGTTAGGCTTGCTCAAGAGCACAAATACCAGCATTGAGCTATACGTGAATGTGACGACATGGCCTCAAGCGAACTACATTATCAGCACGATAGGAAATGCTACTTCGAATGCACTCACACAATTCGTAGGAAGAACCGGACTCACAGTAGATCGCAACGTGACCGTCCTCGTACCTGCCCTGCCTCCCGCAGGCAGTCTCTCCTTCAACCTCTCATTGGTCGACGAAGATGTAGGCTTCCCGGTTGCTATAGGGGAAGTTGTTCAGGCATCCCTATCGACCAACGGCAACGTATCGCTAGTTCTATGTCACAGCCGAGAAGAGGTCATCGACTCAGTTCGTTCAGAGACAAGCACCGTTGGTGTCTATCTGCCCGAGAATTTCACTAGTCTCCTCCTCACAGGCGGAAAGCCGACTGTTGAAATCTTCGTTAACGGTATAGAGACCACTGAGGTTGGCACTGTGCTTGCGGCTGTACAGGAAGCCCTTGCCGACGCGGCCAAGTCGGTTCTCGACAGAGGAACAGACGTCTCAATTACGTATGTCTATGGTGCGGCGGGCATGTCGATGATCGAGCTTGCTGGTCCGTCCGTGATAGGCTTCTTTGCTCTCTTCTTTGGCTTCATCATATCAGGGGTCTTCTTCCTGCGTGAACGACAGCAGGGCACGCTTGAGAGAATGCGAGCGTCCCCTCTCAGTGATCTGGACGTGGTCATCGGCTACGTCATTGCTTTCATTGGCGTATCTCTTGTCCAGACAACGATGATCACCCTCGTTATAGTGTACTATTCGCCAAGCATTCTATCAGCAATGGGGATGCTGGTTCTGCCTATTCTCCTGCTTGTCGTGGCATCGGTCACATTAGCGATAGCCGTCTCTTACAGGATGAAGACCGAATTACAGGTCGTCCAGATGATACCCATATACGTAGTACCACAGATATTCCTCTCCGGTATCTTCTTCCCGCTATCCATGTTGCCATCTTACCTGGCCTTCCTACCTTACGTCTTTCCATTGACCTACTACGTAATGGCAGTCAAGGGAGTGGTCTTCTTCGGAGCAACGTTGTTGGACATCGTCATTCCCATCATCGCATTATCTCTGTATGCCGTCCTTGGGGTTGGCCTCGCAGTTGCCCATCGACCTGAGAGCTAGACTCGATTCAGCAGTCTATTATACTGGTTCGGCATGGCAAAACAAATCGAGATTCAACTATTCCTAGGAGTCAGAGTTGAAATGGAGAATGACAGAGCTTCGGATGATGCTTCCCAGCATCCGCCTGAGAAGATGCGTTGGTTGTATGTCTTCGCGATAGGGCTCGGCTTCTTCACGACTGGCATCTCATGGGGTGTGTACAACAGCTACCTCCCTGCCGACTTCTTGCCAACCTTCATCACAGGCACACTACAGAACACCATTATTGGGGCTATCATGGTCATGGACAATGTACTCGCGTTGTTCATGCAACCTTACATCAGCGCGAGGTCTGACAAGGTTCGGACGCGATTTGGCCGCCGAATGCCATTTGTCATGATTGGCACCCCCCTCGCGGCTGCCTTCTTCTTCTTGATCGTATATGGGTGGACGATTCTAAACTTCTGGGCCATGTTTGCTTTTCTGACGGCGTTCAACGTGTCGATGGCATTCTATCGCGCGCCAGTAGTTGCACTCATGCCCGACCTCGTGCCCTCTGTGCATAGGAGCAAGGCGAATGGCGTGATCAATCTGATGGGAGGAATCGGGTCTATCTATGCATTCGCCATTGCATCCCGGATATACAAGCTTCAGGACCCTGGTCTCGCTGCCATGTTCGGGGTCGGACCAACTCAGATAGGTCCTGTTCTGGCATTTCTTTCAACAAGCATCATAATGGTGATTGCCGTCCTGATTCTATACAAACTTGTCAAGGAACCTCCTCTTCCCCCAGTAGACCTAGAAAAGCCGAAGGAGATTGGGATAATCCAAGCCTTCAGATTGGTGTCATTGTCGAAAGAGAAGTCTGCCCGGGCAATTCTCGCGGCGATATTCTTCTGGTTCTTGGCATACAACTCGATAGAGACTTGGTTTACCAAGTACGGCAAGGAAGTCCTCGGCTTCGCAACCGCTGATGCGTCATTCCTATTCAATGGGATCGCAGTCTCGTTTGTGATATTCGCAGTGCCAGCCGGTTTTGCTGCGGGAAAAGTGGGTCGTCGCAACGCCATCCTAGCCGGGCTCGTAATCATGTTGGTGTCAATGACCGCTTTATATTTCGTGACGGACTATTACGTAATTTTCGGCGTCCTTGCCGTCGCGGGACTTGGGTGGGCCCTAGTGAATGTGAACAGCATAGTGATGGTATGGGAGCAGCTCGGTAAAGCACGATTGGGTGCCGGAACTGGACTGTACTACGCGTTCAGCACGAGCGCCGCAATCGTCGGGCCCTTTGTCGCAGGAGTGATTTTCGATCTTACTACGATCAAGCTCCTCTTTCCACTCTCAATCGCATTTCTTCTAGTAGCATTGCTGATAACATTGAGAGTCAAGTTGGGAGAGATAGGCGACGAGCAGAAGTCCGAGGTTGCTCAATAATAAGATAGGAGGATACGTTCCTCCTGTCTTTTCTGCCTCATGACCAAATAGGCAGTGATGACCGACCATTCAGCGAAGCGTGTGGTCCAAGTTCAGTACTCTTCCAATCCTCGGCAGTCTTAAAAGCCATGTGACTGGCGCACGCTATGGTAGATTCTCATTCGGCATTTTGCAGGGCAATTCCGGCCTTTCGAACAGAATCCACTTCAACCAAGCCCGACGGAGATTGATTTTGCTTTCGTTGCGTCACCTACTGGAACACTCTCTATCAAGGGCAAGTCAGCCTCCGGCCCGTCAGAATCCGCCTTTTGGCCGTTCTGTATGTCTCTGCAAAACCTTTTCTTATTACAGACCCTAACTTGCATTGGCAGAGAGATGGGAGAATGACCAGACGCTTTTCACCCAGATTGAAGTTCATCGCAATTACCGTGGACGAGCTATTTCTCGTTCCTTTGGTTATCTTTCTCGTGTACTATTTTGCCCCTGAGTACCTATGGGATGTCACCATACTAGCGATTGCTTGTGCAGCGGTATTTGTCGTGGTGAAATACTATCTCGTCTATCCTTCATTGCTAGACACGGCTTCATACGAACTGTACGACATGAAGGGAATGACCGGGGTCGTTACGGAGACTGTCACACCCAAGCACGGCAAAATCAGAGTGGGCGTGGAACTCTGGGATGCTCGTTGCGAAGTTGGGGAAATCGCTCAGGGCAGCGAGGTGCGCGTTCTGTCAATGCAGAACCTGACATTGAATGTCGCACCGATTAATACGTGATCCCCGCGACCGAGCACATTAGCCGGCAAACAGCCATCTGTGAAACCATACTCGCTCCGCGAAAACGCTTTAGTGTCGATAAGTATCCGAAAGACGACGTCGGAGCGCCAAACATGATTTTTACAGTGACAACAGTTGTCGTTCTCGCGATTGGCCTTCTAACGCTGGCTCTAGCACTGTACGGCGGGTTTGTCTCATCGAGTATCATAGAGGGATTGAAGGGCGACCAAGCATCAATTGGTATCTCTGAGCAGAAGTACTATCTTCTCGGGTTGATTGGCGTCGTTGTGTTGATTGCACGCATCTTCGATGTGCCGATATTCTTCTGGATGCTTCAGTCGCTCGTGCCCTACTGTCCGGGAGCCATGTGTGCTTACGGCGTAGTCAATGCAGGAGCTCCGTACTCGTTAGCTGCGATAGCCCTCAAGCTGTTTGTACCATTCTTCTATGGCCTCTGGCTAATCGTTGAGAACGCGAACCGCGGCCAAGCAGAGCTGCCAATGATGAAGGACTTGGCCAGATCGTTCTTGTTTCTTCTGCTGCCACTTGTGTTGGTTGACAGCGCCTTGGATATTCTGGTTGTGTCTTTCGTCAAGCCAATCTACCTTCCCTGCTGTTCAAGTATCTACGATGTTGACCCTCCTTTCTCTCCGTCTGCATATCTGGGGCCAGAGGTCGGCACTACGATTGCCGCACTTACGGTAGTTGTTACGTTGTCTGTTGTCGTTATTCAATGGTCAGGGCAACAAAGTAACCTGGCGCGTATGGTGACAGTTGGTCTTTGCTTTGCGGCCGCCGCTTTGTACTTCGTCGCGCTGCACGATACCTATGCTCCAGCCGTCTTGGGTTTGTCCACCCATCATTGTCCTTATTGCCTCTTTCAGGAGTTTCCAGACACAGCACTCTTCTCGGGGCTCTTCTGGTTGGGGATTGCCTCGGCCGGCTGGCGTCTCGCCCTTCAAGTTACTTGGACGCGAAAAGGTCTCAATCCGGAAGCTATCGGGTCCATGCTTGGTCTACTACGCAAGGTGTCATCTGTGGCGCTGGTATTCAGCATTACATCGATGATTTCCCATTGGCTGCTCGTACTGTAAAGAGGTGCTTGCCCCCAACGCCAGCGTCGAATACAACTGGCTTGCCATTCAAGCGAATGAAAAGCGCTACGTCACAATCTTGCCATCGCGCATGTTCAGCCGCTTGTCCGCCCAGTCCAGAACCTTCTGGTCGTGCGAGGCCACTATCACAGTAAGTCCATGCTCATCAACCATCCCTCTGAGGGCCGAAAGGAGTTCAGCAGTCAAATCCTCGTCCATCGATGCGCCCGGTTCGTCTGCAATCAGGACATCCGGAGAGTTCATGAGAGATCTTGCTATCGAGACTCGCTGCTGTTCTCCGCCACTCAGCTCTGCGACTCTAAATCCCAGCCTGTGACTCATGCCAAGCGCCACAAGTCTTTCTGCGGCCTGGCGCTCTGCCTCCGACCTGGGGACATCCATGCATAGCTTGGGAAGAGCGACGTTCTCAATCGCGGTGAGCTGAGGAATCAGATACTGGGCCTGAAAAATGAAACCGATTCGGTTTCGGCGAACTCGTGTCCTGTAGACTTCAGAGACAGAGGAGAGATCCTTGTCATCATAAAGGATCTTTCCCTTTGTCGGTCTGGTCAATAGACCAATGAGACTCAAGAGAGTCGTCTTTCCGGAGCCGCTGGGTCCTCCAATTGCCGTGACTCTTCCTTTCTCGATTTCTACTGATACTCCCTGCACAGCATCAACTTGCCTTGGTCCTCCTTGCCCATAGCTTTTCCACACTTCAATTGTGCGAGCAACCGATGCCACGTTATACCCCCCTTAAGACCACATCAGGTTCGGTTATCGCGTTCCGCCAAGAAGGCAGAACTGTTGCCACCATTATGGGCACCAAAGCTACGGCAAACACAGTGAAGACCGTAGGAAGCGAAATCGCCAAAGGAATTCCTCCATTCAGCAGCACAAGGTTCCATCCGAGCATATACCCCGCAACAAGAGGGGCGTTCAGGACGAAGTCGTATACTATTGCAGAGGAAATGCCTAAGCTCGCCCCGAGGAGACCCAGCGTTATAGCTTCGAACATCCTAATCTCCAGAACGTCAACAGTATCGAAACCCAGCGCCTTAAGCAGTCCAACCTCTCTTCGATATTCGTCGGACCCCGCACTCGATGCCGAGAATGCAAGCAATACGACCACCAAGAGGACTGTGGCCCAAAGCAATGCAACAATGCCAGCACGGTCGCCATAAGTCCTTAGCATCATTGTTCCCATTGCGCCTTTCGTTAAGATGCGTGCTTCCGAAATGGAAGTATCCATCTGCAGAGCCACGCTGTTTACATTGCTCCCCAACTCAACCCAAACAGCGATATCCGTGTATGAGATGTTGTCCGTGCCTAGTACTGCTCCTGCACTTGTCAAGTCTGTAAGAATCAAGTCATAGCTGTAAATCCTTGATTCGGATGTAAAGATGCCCACAACTTGGAACTCTATCAGGCTGCCATTGTACGCGATGAGAGAAAGCGTGGATCCCACGTCAATCAATAGTGACGATCCTGATGCGGCCATCATGTCTACTATGCCTAGACCTACAACCATCTTTCTTGTATCGCCTTCTTCGATGAACCTGCCGCCTGCGAGAATGCTCGTTCCCACTGCACCAAACACGTTTCCATAGTCTGTGGCATTGACTCCCATGATAGTGATTAGTCTGCCAGCCCCTGCCTCCGCGTATCCCCACACCCGAGGTGTTGCCAGCCTGACGCCGTCTGTTGCTGACACGTTTTCAATCCAAGCCGCGGGGATTTGAGCCTGGCGACCTCCCACCAGTCGTTGTACTATCAAATCGGGACCCTCTCCTACTGAAGACGCAACGTCCACTTCAACTCCCGTCCTGATGAACTCCACAGAGCACAGGAGCGTTGTTGATATCACGAGAGCAGCTAATATCATTGCACTTTTGGTTCGGTACTTCAGTACGTTTCCCAGAGCATAGCTGGCGAGGTTAGCGTGTCTTCGCAGTCCCGTATGATCTCCTCCCAATTGCAGAAACAATCAGC
This sequence comes from Candidatus Thorarchaeota archaeon, assembly GCA_003345555.1. Lineage (GTDB taxonomy): Archaea > Asgardarchaeota > Thorarchaeia > Thorarchaeales > Thorarchaeaceae > OWC5. Next base: position 221 of record PRDJ01000049.1, on the reverse strand, counting down.
AAGGGTATTGTGGCAATCAAAGCGGCTAGGAGTACCATCTGTAAATTGAGTGCGACCCCGGGCAGAACCCACGAAATACGAGAGTCGATTATTGGACTTAGATTCTGGTTCGCATTCGATTGAAGTGGACTGCCTGCGTAGAACGAGTAGCCTCCAGGGACGTCTCCTATCATACCGTAAAGCGATTCCAGTATGGGCGCTTGATCGTGATATGAGTCCTG
>PRDJ01000048.1 GCA_003345555.1 Candidatus Thorarchaeota archaeon | reverse complement strand
ACAAGGTCAGAATCGACGTTTAGTATCCCGTCATTCTTATAACTTCAAGAAGCCAGCTTCGACGCCGCGGGTCGGTAGTCTAGCTTGGCTATAGTGGCTCTGAGTCACACAGGCCAGCGGCTAAGATTCTTGGTTTGGGTCCAAGAGGTCCCCGGTTCAAATCCGGGCCGGCCCACCATCATCATGCTTCTTAGGCATGAAGAGCCATGTGAATATTCTATTTCTTGTTCAGAGAGCGATAATCCCAATCTATCCGCGGCCCCTAAGCGGCCTGCTGGCTTTGTTCAGGTTTTCCGGCGCCAATTTTCATCTGGCCGATTGTTAAGATTTCATGCTGAATACAATCACGACACCTCGTACGGATGCGCGTGAGAGAGTCGTAGACCGCTGATGGGAACAGACCGCTGACAGAGACGCCTGTTCTTGGCGTCAGATGGGCAAGAGAACACTATTCATGTCCCCCGCACTTCACCTCTCCTCATTATGAACTATTATATACTATGCAGTAGCGTGTTAGATGGTCCCCCGACCTTTTCGAGCAAATGGAATCTGGTGCACTCAGTTGATAGAAGTGAGTATGGTCAAGATTCTGCAGGCAGCAACAGGTGCCTGCTCATACAGGAGGCTTCCTGTCCCGAGGTATTGGAATCCAGTCGACCGACCACATGTCGCCATACTCGAATCCATGGACGGGAGATTCCTTCGGTTCTACGTTTCGCAACCCCCAACGGAAGGCAATGAACTGAGCGTGAAGAACCTGGAATGGGTCAGGGACCGCACCATGGTGGAGGTCAGGCACAGTAGTACTGACTACAGATATTATCGTCGTGATGGAAATGCTTGGACGGTGGTTGCTCAGGCAAGAGATCGATTCTTCGTGGAGTGCTATGAGGACGGATCTTCCAGCGGCGCTATCAAGATGTTGGATATTTGTGACTCTTCTTCAGACTGAGAGAGGCAGCGCCTCGGCAGACAAGGGTCGCTAGTGTCTCAGTGAGAAACGGAGGCCGGCTCGAAATGACATACCAGCTTTGATTCAAGTAATCAGAACTACTGTCGATCTGTCACATCAAGGTTCTACAGCCCTGGTCAGATTGCTCACAATTGAGACGTTGCCCGCTTCACCAACGAAGCCGGATTTTCGTGGCAAACTGTATTCCGAAGCAAATGTTCGGCAATAGTCGAAATCCTTATCTCGGAATCGCCGTAGCCGCTTGGACGGAATGTCGGCCCAAGCTTCTGTTCGGGAGCGGCTCGCACGCCGGATGGCAGGCGAGATTGCCCTGTCCGATCACCCTGGGCAGGCGATGAGAGTTTGGCGAGAGCGCTTTAGGCTCGCTCAAATCGTACTGGCCGAATTTCTAGGAATAAGCCCGAGTGTCATCAGTGATTATGAGTCTGGCCGGAGGAAGTCTCCCGGCACCTCCACTATTAGGCGGTTCGTGATGGCTCTCCTCACGCTCGATGAGAGAAACGGTGGTCAGGTCGTTTCAGGTTTTGCGCGTCTCATGGATGTTAGCCTTGTCGACCTGAACATTGTTCTTGCAATGAGCGAGTTCTCTGCTCCCATTACCTGCAGCGAGTTCTGCAAGAGATTGAAGTGCGATGTTCTAGCGGGCAAGGACCTGCTGAGTAGGCAAATCTATGGTTACAGTCTTGTAGACATAGAGCGAGCAGTAAGAGAGCTGAGCAGTGAAGCATTCCTCAAATTGTTCGGGGCAACCACCGAACGTTGTCTCATATTCACAAAGGTATCCACTGGCCGAGCACCGATGATAGCGATAAAGTCGCAGGAATTCAAACCTACTCTGGTGATTTTTCACGGTGTCAGTGAGGTTGATCGCCTAGCGATAGAACTCTCGGAACAGATGAAGATACCCCTCGCCGTTACAAGAATCAGTCTGCTCGACAATCTGGTCAAAGAGCTCCACGATTACAAGCCGAGCTAACCGAGTATCAGTCTTAACAACGCCATTCTTGTGATTACACCGTTGTAAACCTGATCGAAATACTTGGCCTGCGGCGTCTTGTCAACTTCTGGCTCTATCTCATCGACTCTTGGCAAGGGGTGTAGGATGACTGCATCTTGGCGCATCATGCCCACATCCTGGAGTCTCAACCTGAATTTGCCCTGTACAGCATCGTAATCTCGAACGTCTGGGAATCTCTCCTTCTGGATGCGTGTCATGTATACGACGTCAACATCCTTCACAGCCTCTTCTAGAGTGTCAACTTCTGTAACGCGGAGACCGGCCTTCTTCATCTCGTCAATTATCGCCGGTTTCATTCTAAGTCCCGGAGGTGCTGCAAGCTTCACTGTCACACCGTAATATGAGAGAGCCATACCCAGCGAGTGAACCGTGCGTCCGTATTTGAGATCGCCACATAGAGAGATAGAGATTCCATCAATCTTTCCCTTGAGTTTCCTTATCGAATACAGGTCGAGCAACGCCTGAGTGGGATGCTCCTCTGAACCACTGCCAGCATTGATGACCGGAATGCGCGAGAATTCCGCCGCCAACCTCGCTGACCCATCGAGGTTGTGCCGTATCACTATGACATCAGCATAACGTTCCACTGTGCGAATCGTGTCCGCAAGGGTTTCCCCCTTTCCTCCTGCGCTGGAAGTGGCTACATCAGCAAAGCCGAGGATACTGCCTCCCAGTCTGATCATTGCACTTTCAAAGGACAGTCTTGTGCGTGTTGAGGGCTCGAAGAACAGGGTGGCCATTATCTTCCCTTCGAGTTCCTTGCTTCGCTTGACTGCGACTGACTCCATCTTGGCGGATGTATCGAGTATCAGGTCGATGTCTTCTCTAGTCAAGTCCTGAATACTAATCAAATTACGGAGGCGGCCCATCTCGCATCACTTCTCAGGCATCTGGGCCAAGAGATAGGTGGCCCACATTTTAATGTTTCCAGCAATCGCCAATCAAGCTAGACCTGTGCTCTTACCAGCATTTCGACCATAGTTCCTGGCAATCTTCAGCTGTCGTACGTTGAGACCGGCTTCTTTCGCGAGCTCGGCTGCCAGCTCGTCTTGATATTCTTCGATGTACACTATCTCCACGATGCCTGCATTGATGAGCATCTTTGTGCATATGCTACAGGGCCTGGTCGTACAATAGAGACTCGCTCCTCTTACACTGATTCCATGGTAGGCTGCTTGGATTACAGCATTCTGTTCTGCGTGAAGTCCTCGGCACAGTTCGTGACGCTCGCCGGGTTTCACCTTAAGCTTCTCCCTGATGCATCCCACGTCTTCACAGTGCGTCAGACCTTTTGGTGCACCATTATAGCCGGTTGTCAGTATCTGTGATTCCTTTACAATAACTGCGCCGACCTGGTTTCTCAGGCATGTGCTTCGTGATGAGACAAGATCGGCAATCTCGGCGAAGTAATCATCCTTGCTCTTTCTCGGCAACGTCGTTGTTCTCCCGGCCATGAGCTGCTCAATCTGCTGTTCTACAACTTATCAAGCTCGTGATTATGCATGTCGCCGAAGGGATATTCCTGCATGTCGGACCATGACAAAGGTAAAAAAGACCACATTCGTCCTGTCGAGGGACTTCGTCCGTCCATGACTAGATGAGAGGTATATTGCTGTGAGAAAGCACAAGGATGCGATAAGGGTCTGGCCTGCCTACCTCGACTCGAATCTATCCAGAGCACAGGGCCGTAGAATTCCGGCCAACTTGGCAGCGCCGGACGTTACGGTTGAGGTGTTGGAGCAAGCCGCAACCGCTGCAGGCCTTGAGTCTGAGGCCGAGACCGACAAGCAATATCCCCGGAACTGGTCAGGAATCGGTGGCTCGGTTATCCTGAGTAACCCGGAAGGACACAAGAAGAAGCGTCTTCTTCTGATGCTCGCAAAAGGCGTTCGCAGAATTGTAGCCCAGCGGGAGTCTGAAAAGCAAGCTGCGGAAGCGAAGAAGGCCGGGAAGAAGCGACGAAAGTAGATACTTTCGACTGGAGATGGTGCTTGAATGAGACGACTTGGAAAGGTAATGCATGTTTCAAGACGTGGCGCCATCATTCTCAGAACAGAAAAGACTCCTCCCATCGGGGCTGAAGTAGTCGACAAGAGCGTTGAGGTAGTAGGCACTGTGACCGACATCTTCGGTCCGGTCAAACAGCCCTACGTGGCAATTCGGGCTAAAGAGGGCGTAGACACTACCAAGCTTGTAGGGCAACTCGTATACCTCTATAGAAGGTAATGTACAGCTAAGTACATCGATGTCACTTGCCTCACATTGCATTCGGGCGATTATGTGCAACATCCGAACACTTAATTTAGGAACGTGCAGTCTCTTTGATATTATCTTGTGCCAACCCAAAAGGTCGTTTCAATGAGCAACGTATTTGACCTCGTACGCAGCGCTCTCCAAGCAGCGGCTGGTTCGGGTGTCTTCCCTGATGAATTGGCGCATAGGCTAGGTATCGAGTACCAAGTGGTACTAGAGGCCATTCAACACATGGTATCGGAAGGAACAGCAATGGAAGAACAGCATGCAGAAAAGCCGCGATACTTCATCAAGGCAACAGAAGAAGAGGTCAGCCAAAACCAATTGTCCGATCTTAATGGGTGCCCCTGTTTTCACTGTCTCAGGATAGAAAGATGCGGTGTCAGACAACCCGATTCTCCAGTCATATGCAGGAGCTTGGAGGAATGGGTCACAATCTCCGAATCGTCCTAGGACGTTTCCTTATTACTTCCCAATCGCACAGGGCTTTCAGCAAGAATATAGATTTCCGCACTTGTTCTTCTTGACGCTTCCGGCTTGACGAGCTTGACGAAGCGGAATCTGGTACGGAGAGTTTCCATCAACTCTTGAAATCCTCTACCTTGGAAGACCTTTGCCAAGACCTTGCCCTTCACGCTCAGAAGTTCCGAAGCAATCTCGAATGTTTTTTCCACCAGGAACAATTGTCGGGCCACATCAATATCCCAAGCTCCACTGACTTTTGGGGAACAGTCTGATAGTACTAGGTCCACTCGTCCTCCTGTCAGAGTCTTGATGGTCTCAATCGTCTTTGGCTCAGTAATGTCGCCCTGTAAGAACGTTACTCCCTCTATGGGAATCATTGATTCAATATCAACTGCCACGACTGATAGGCTGCTATCGAGTTCGCGCAGGACTTGGGTCCATCCGCCCGGACAGCAACACAATTCCAGAACGACATTAACTCCTGTCAAGAGCTTGTGCTTTGCTATAACTTGTCTGAGCTTGTAAGCAGACCTACTACGATAGCCATGCTTCTTGGCAGCCCTGTAGTAGTGCTCCCTTTTCCGTTCTTCTTGGGTTCTACCCATCACTTCACACCGACCTAATGCTGTCGAATAATGTCCACAAGTTCTCTGATTGGGGCTGTTGTACGTATTGCTGTCGGCCTGAAGTGCGTTCTACACACTTCATAGCCCGCCTCTTTCAGACTACTCATGACCTGCTCAATCGAGCGCGACTGTAGGCCGTGCAAATCACACAGTGCGTGAAGATCTGTATAGATATAGTCCGTCAGGCTGGACTCTTCTTTCATCGTATCCAGCAGCTTGGGCACACGCGGATCGTACAAACCTGGGTCTTGCCAAAGGATATGCTGAGCAGTTTCCAGTGTCTGCAAATCATACAGTTCGCCTATCCAGAGTGGACCTGCGAAGTACAAACGACCACCACAGTCGGCTCTCTCATGCTCGAATCCTTCCTTGCTCGGGAGCAATCCCAAAGGCAGAAACTGAGTGGCCATGCAGTCTCGGCAATACAAGACGTATCCAATCTTCTTGGTTTCAGCATTCGAATCTATGCAGCTTGTTTTGGTCTTAAGCCAGATTCGTACATAATGGTCTGTGCTCAGAGAGGCCAATGGTGTGATTCCTAAGTCATTCATGGCAGCAATATCGAACACCCGGCCGATCAGTAGCCGAATGGCCAGTTCATGAGAGAAAGGAGTCCTAATCGAAAGACCGCCATACTTTCTTTGTGCAATCTTCGGTTGTGCCCCGCATAACACAGGCATATCCGTGGCAGTCACGCCTAGCAGTGCTTGTCGCGGGGCAAGTGATTGTATCGCGGCGGTCAAGTAGGGCGCGGGCGATCCAAAAGGGTCTATATCAGCAAAGTCGAATCTCTTGTCACGGGATTCAGTCAGTAGAAGGATCTTCGCATCTCCCTTCTTCACTGTGACTCTCTCTTGAAATCCGAGCCGACCTACATTCTTCTCTATCATTTCCACTGCGTGCGGGTTGACATCTGAAATGACAGCGTGAAATTCACCCGGGCACTCATTGAGGTATCGCAAGGTTCTAACCCCACAACCTGCAAGCGGTTCACAAATCCTCTCTAGAGGACTGTTCTTCTTGTATGCAGATAGAAACAGAACCGACAGGTCTCTGTTTATGCGCATGCGTGGATTATAGAAGACTGGCAAGTCCGTTTTCAACTGGCGCCGATTACCGGCATAGTGCTCTAAGTCGGCACTCAGGAATTTGGTTCTTCCTTCCGCGTATTCCTTCTCAATAATCATGGGCAGACAACCGCAAGCTCTGGTTCGCTAATAAGCCGATAGGATAGCTCCTGATGAAGAAGTTCCTTGGCTAATCAAGCCTAGTGCCGGCCCAACTTCCCACCTGTCTGAAGTTCACGTCCTTTCTTCTTGGTAGTATCCAGAACAGATATGTGTGCCTCAAACGTGAAGGCCTACCCATTGCAGATGGAGAAGAGTCTTATGAGATTCGGATTGCAGCCTCTTGCTTTCGAACCCATAGTTGGGCAGATACTCGTGAACGGCGTAGCTGATTTCTCGAGATTCACCATCGACAATACTGTCCGTCAAGCACTCAAGATTGCTCACATGAGCGCGATCGAGGTGACAATGGATATTGAGCGAATGGTGCCGGGCTCGCTCACTCCCGAGTCTGTCGCAAAGCTGGCGAGTCTCAAAGAGGAGCTTGGGAATGCATTCACGGTTCACCTTCCGTTTTACTCGCTTGAACTGGCAAGCTTTAACGAGCATATACGACAGGCTGGCGTCGAAACCGTGGTGCAGGCAATAGAGCTGGCCGGGCCGCTTGAACCCGAGGCGTATGTGTTGCACACTACCGGTGCACTGGCCGCAGAGTTCTCTCAGCTCGATCTCTCAGAAGACATGGTGGCCCTCATCTGTGGCTACATGAGCATGTTTGCCGCCCGTAGTCTGGAGGAGATTATTACAAGAACCGAAATTCACCCAAGAAAAATCGCAGTTGAGAATGTGCAGTTTCCGTTCGGGGTTACTTATGAGCTCGTTGAACAGTACAACACGAGCATATGCTTTGACACAGGTCATCTCCTGAGCCAACAATCTGGTACTGAGTCTGTGATAGAATTCTATAGGCGGTATCGAGAACGGATAGTGGAACTCCATCTTCATGACGGCGGTTACGAGAAGCGAGATGACATCGTGATTCGCAGGGACCATATCCCTCTTGGCCGCGGTGTGATGCCAGTCAGAGATTTTCTAAGAGAGCTTCTCAGGAGCAAGTTCAACGGTCCAATTATCTTCGAGCTGAAGAATGAATGGATTAAGGAATCACTGGACTACATACACAAGGTTATCCCTGAAGCATTGACCTGATAGAAGCCCAGCTGTCATAACGTTTAAATCACGGTCGAAGGTGTAGCCGTTTGAGAGCCTCCGTTCTCAATCAGTTGGGCCCGTAGCATAGGCATTAAGCATGAATTCCATGCAAGAACTAGAGTGGTTAATGCGACGCTCTGATAAGGCGTAGATCGCGCGTTCAAATCGCGTCGGGCCCACCACACTTCTTCTTTCCGATTCTTTGTGCAGGAAGGGATCCTAGAAGAACAACCTATGCATTCTCACCTAAAAGCACAGATTGAATTATAGCTTCAGAGTGAAAATATACTCGTCATCCCGGATGCTGAGCTTGCTCTCGACGACCTTGCCGGTTCTGTGAATGAAAGAAATCATTTTCCTATTCGATGGATGCACGTAAGCAGTGAACGCATCGACGCCTTTGCTCTTTGCAATGCGCATGAGATGATTAAGCAAGAATGTGCCTATTCCTCTGTTCTGATACTCGTCCTGAATGAGTAGTGCAAACTCCGCTTGGTTTGTGCTCCTGTTCAGCAGGTAACGGCCAGCACCGATTA
>PRDJ01000047.1 GCA_003345555.1 Candidatus Thorarchaeota archaeon | reverse complement strand
TCTTTGTTCTTCTGACATCTCTTAGCGAACCTCTCACACACATAGACCTTGCTTGCCGATAAGCACAGCGGCTCATTGTCGGGAAGCAGATATTGTCTGCCTTGGTTCTGCTGGTTCGTCGTTTCGTCCTACCAATCCGGCACGAGCAATGGAAACCAAGATGACGAGGTTGAGAATGAGGACCACGGTGAACAGCTGTGATGGGTTCGCGTATGTGAACAGAAGACCGCCGACAAATGGACCTAGAGACATGAAGAGATACACAATGAACCAGAATACTGCAAGTATCTTGGCGGTATCTTGCCTCGGGAGTCTCTTCTGAATCAGCGTCAGGAGTACGAGGCTCCAAAGCGTATCGTTGATTTGCTTCAGGACAAATGCCAGGAACGGCATTGAAAAGACGGCTCCGAATCCGGTTACCTCGCGCTCTGCAATTTCGACAATCTCCGACGGGACCCAATATGGGAAAACGGGTGCCAGTATGATGAGAATCGCACATACGGGCATCACACCGTATACAATCAATGCTGCTTTTCTGACCCCCCTCTCATCTGAGAATCTGCCGACTTTCAGCAGGAGCGGTACTGACACGACAAGGGAGACTAACACGATGATCGTAATGCCCGATATCGAGACGCCAAGGTATTCATTGGTGTAGAGCAACGTTCCATATTGAAAAAGGGCATCACTAAATGAATCGAGAATAACAACAACAAGCACACCTGGCATTATTCTGAAAAGCAAACTGACCGCATAGCGGTTCTTGCGAATGAAATCCTTCCAGAGTGGAACATTGGGGGCGGATTCCTTTTGAACGCTCGATGTCAGGAGGTATGCACGTGCCGCCGTGCAGACAAAAAAGAGCAATCCGGCCGTGACAAAACAAAATCTCATGGCTAAGCAAAAGCCTATGATTGGTACCAGAATTCCAAACGGAATCAGGGTCAATACACCAAATGATCTCCCGGCACTAAACAATGAGAGGGCTAACCCACTGTCCTTCTGGGGAATGTTGTCCATGATGTAAGCCGAGGAACCCCCCTTTGCTATGTCCATTGTTGCGTAAATCATCAATCCCAGCAATACCGCCGCAAAATCAGTGAAAAGTCCTATTGTCAGATGACTGACGCCAGCCATAAGCATAGCAAGTATTGACAGTCTCTTGCGGTCGACCGCATCGCCAACATATCCCCCAACGATTCTTGCACAAGCGGATGTGGTGCTTACAATCGCCAATACGAGCCCTATCTGCAAGTAGTCCCAACCAATTGCACGCAAATAGAGATTCAGTAAAGACCAGACTACTACGAATGCACTGAAAACCCACGATGTGACTAGATATACGGAGTAATTCTGCCACGAGAACACTGACTTGAGGGAACGTCTGAGGTTAGAAGTAGTCTGTCGATTTTCCCGATTGTTGGGCTCACGACATTGTTGTTCTCGGATTTCGATTGCTTGTTCATCCGAGAAATCATTCACGAAATTATCATCTTGGTTCTCTGCCGGGCGCTGAGTAGGCTTTTCCGTGTCCTTCTCCTTCTACAGGCTCAAGGCTGGTGCCCCAAAGGATGGGACTCCGACGCACAATCAGATGGGCTCTGCGTGACAACGTACACTCGCCTACTATTTACACTCCTGCGGCTCTGTCCAGGTGCTCGACACGAATCGTTTGATGCGAAGTCCGAACTCTACACGTCCGGGATTCGCTCACGATTCGAAAACGAGCACCTTGACATCGCCATCGGCAGTTGGTATAGCCATTAGTCTGTGTGTGCATATATCTGCTGTCAGGACGAGGCACTCAGGTGGTGCCTTGGATGACATTAGATTCTTGACTGCCAATTCGAGGTTTAGCGCAGTAAGCCTTACTATCTCCGGGTCGTTGAGCGCATCAACTTCTCTACCTGTTTCAGGCATGGCAGGGTATTCCATTGCTGTTGTTCCAATTCTTTCTGTTACTATCATTTGTTTTCGTCTCCTCTTTCATGAGGTATATTCGTTTTTTCTACCAAGGGGTTGGATCTGGTGAAAGTGGGTGTGGGTTAAGCATGTGTACTCTCCTCCTTTGAATGACTGCTCCAATGTTGACCTAGGCAACACTGTGCCACAGGTACCATTGTTGTGTTTTCGTTCCGAGTGTTCCATTTTGTTTCCCTCTCCCTCTGGTTCGAACGTGACTGCCACGTTTACCACGGGGTTGGATCTGGTGATAGTGGGTGTGGGTTAAGCATCTCTCTGTGTCCTCCTTTCTCCGACGCGCCTAGCTCGAGTACCCAATGTCCAATGCAATTGCGCGACAAGACGTCCGCGGCACAGCCAAGACCCATGAGAGGCACTAGTCGTGCTATCCATGTTCTATCTAGAACGGACTAGGGTCTTCACAGGGCGGCTGTACAACAGACGATATGCCACGCACTATTCCGATCGACAACAATCTGAGAGCGACTCGGTTGTTGGTCATACTCTCGTAGATTGTCCGCATTCGATCTGCGCTAATTCTTGTCACCTCCTTAGCTTCGCATTCTTGGACATCGATACTCAGGAATGTCTTCTACACGGTCCCACCTATGACGGCCTTGCGGGTGCCCATTTGGGCTCGGTCCGGCCCGATGGTGCTCCCTGTAGAGGCCACTCCGGCAGTTTCAGGCACTGAAACTATAGGAAATCTATCCGCATTCCAGATTAAGAACTTGTAGGGTCGCCACGATGGGCAAGAAGCCTCAAGGAAGCCAAAGATAGGGAGCTATGACGCGGGAGCAGTCCATACCCGTCATACCGCTCTTCGAGTGAGTGCGAAAAAGATAAGAAAATGCATCGTTTAACTTTACAATCGGCCAACCTGTTCGGTGCCGAGAGTGATGGACTTGAACAAGCTCGAACCAGCGGATTTGAGGCTTCTAAGACGGTTATTGATGAATCCGGGCATGCGCCAAAGCGACTTGGCGAAGGACCTTCAAGTCAGTCGGCCAATGGTAAACCAGACTTGGCATAAGCTGGTCCGTACCAACCATCTGAGAGTCAAATCCAGTGTTGACTATGGAAAGGTAGGTATGAGTCTGGTGTTTGGCTGGGCGCAGGCCTCAGAGACATCTGATCAGCTCAAAGCATTCTGTGCCTGGCTTGACTCAAATACTCAAGTAACACTAGCGTCAAGATCCGTGATGACATCTGGAACCAACGCAGCTGTCTACTTTGAGGCAGTCACGTCTCTCGGTCGTGATCCGCCCTTTCCCGCCCGCTTCATAGATTGGTCAAACGATCGCACAAGTGACTTTGGACTCAGGTATGATGTAGCAGCCGAGGTCTCAAATCATCTGAACATGGGGCTCTTTGACGGCAGGCAATGGACTCTTGACGAAGGATTCCGGTTCGAAGTCAGCACTGGGGCCATGAAGGATTATGCTGATGTGCTTCCTGCCATGAATTCACTAAAACTGAGCAAGCCAAGCGCATGTACTGTGGAGAACTTGGCAGTCCTGTCTGTCCTCGAAGACAGCTACCATGCCTCAGTCAGAGAAGTGACCGAATACATGAGCCGCCTAAGTCTGCGTTGCCCACCCGAAAGAACGCTCAGAAGGCGTCTGGACTCGATTCGGAGCAAGATGACCTTACCTTACGTGTTTCTCAGCGATATTGGTCTCATTCACAAGGCAGTCTTATGTGTCGATTCGAGCTCTCAGGAATCCCCACTTTCGCGAATGCTTCACATCCAAGCAGGCACATTGCCAAAGGCGCGGGTTGTCTCGGGACGCAGTCTTTCGGTTCTGAGTATTGAGTTGCCATCACTCTGGAACTGGCTCGCACTATCGTCATCGCTAATACAGATTACGAAGAGCTCTGCGAAAACACTCACATTCATAGCACAAGAATCTGCTACCAGAAAGACATTAGAGAAAGCTCTCTTACGAATGACTGGAAAGCAGAGTCTTGCGTAGACAAGTCCAAGTTGAGATAGTTAAGCCTGCATACTCTTCCTTTCTACCAGAGAGGTGCCTAGGGATTTGGTACCGGGCCAGAGCGCCTTACCAGAGGTATCCACACCATATGATGACTTGATTCCATCGGTGGATGATCCATCTGCCCGATTCTATCTCGAGGCAATTCGCCTGTATCTTGCTCTCTTCGCTGGAACTGTATCGCTTGAAGACGCCAAGCGCGTTGTTGAGCATCTGAAGGAAAACCCCGAGTTTGCTAAGTCGCCGACCGATCCGACCGTGGCACCCGTCAACGAACACTTCATGAAGAAAATCATCGACAATCTCAAGACGCTCAAGAAATACAACCTTCATACTTCCGATTCCATCAAGTCTGCCTACAGCTTTGCGTTCCTGAATGACGAGACTCCGATCAATGATCGAGACCTGCAAGTACTTTCTTGTCTGGCCAGAAGCCCACTATCGACCGTGAATGCTATCGCAAGGACCTTGGAGATTGCTCCCAAGACAGTTTCGTCATCCCTCGTTCGTCTGAAGGACCAACATGCCGTACGATTCAGTTGCCTGTCAGACAACACAGCTTTTGGTATCCAGTCTGTAATGCTATTCTTCAAGCTGTCTGAAGGAGTTGACTGGGCTGCAATTGAGACAGGCATGGCTGGATTCCCGTTCACTAGAAGCATTCTCAAGACTGCAGTAAGCGACTTGGGCTACGTTTCTCTTATGTTTCCCGGGGGCGAGCAGGAGCTTTCAGTTCTTCGTTCAAGTGCAAGTGCGCTTGTTGGCTCGGTCTTTGATTATGTAAGCCTTCATGTTCAGTCATCTATGGGTGCTGAGTCAAATCTCGCCCTTCTCAACAACGGCACATGGTCGATTTCTGAAGTAATCCGCCAGCCTCCGGAAGCGGCGCCCGTCGAAAAGGCCGGGTCAACCCTTCATGTTCTCTCATGCGGCGGTAGAAGGAAGGAGTTTCAACCTCTAGACTTTGCTGTTACCTCCGAGCTAAGGTCTGATTGTCGTGCTTCTCCAGAGACCGTCAGCCAGAGTCTTCGAATAAAAGGATGGGACGTAGACACAAAACAGGTCATCAGCTCTACGCACAGACTGATCGAGCGTCGTGTAATACTGCCATACACGGTCTTCGCAGGAATTGGCCTCTCGGGGAATTTCTGTTTCGAGGTAGTGTGCAAACCAGATTGGACAGAACGCATTCTGTCACTAATGCCCCTCGTTCCAGCTGCGCTGTATTTTGTGTCTTCGAGAGGAGTAATACTTTGGATACAGGTTCCAAGTCAACATCAGGTTGAGTACTACCAGTACTTTCGTTCACTGGAGCACAAACGTGGAGTAGAGTCGGTATTGCCCATCATGACCCTTGTCCAAAAGGGGTCGCGCTCTATGCTGGATTTGGCGCGGCACTGGAAAAGAGAGGATGACTTCTGGTATGTAGACACTGATGACTTGGACCTAGCTAGCTATCTGACTTAGAACCTCGTATTCTTTGTATTTCTGAATCACGGAATGCAGGTCTCTCTTGAGATGACTCAAGTTATGGTTCTCTTCCTAGCAGCAATTTCCTGGAGAATTTCGGTGGCAGCCGCCCTCCAGTCGCCTGAGAATGGTGGTCCTATGACAATCTCAGTTGCACCTGCTCTGGCCATGATGTCGAATTGATCGACCACGTGTGTACTGTCTCCTGTCACCGAAAATGTCTCCACAATTTCCTCTGTTACATAGGCTGCACCTTGAGAGGGCCCCTCGTCCCTGACGGATGAACGAATCAGTTCGACTTGCTTTCTGTCGACATCTGTCAGATTGATGACCTGATCCGGGGTATCGGCCACAACGAGCGCGATCACCTTTTTTGAAGCCGCGATATCACCCTCCTTGAAGGTTGGAATAGTGGGAACCCAAACCACCTTCTCAATTGACTCGGGGTCTCTGCCGGTTCTTGTTGCCTCATTCCGGATAATTCGAATCGCATATTCCAGATAGGCAATGGGACCGGATAGGACAACGCCGTCCGCTATCCTCGCCGCCAATCTCAGCATCTGTGGGCCACGAATTCCCAAGAACACACGTAAAGAAAGAGGCCGCCTTAGTCCAAGGCTGTAGTCCTTCAATTTGAATAACTCAGATTCTGCGGTCACGGATTCTCCAGCCCACAGTTTCCTGAGAATCTTGACCGTCTCCTGTAGGGCTGTAACAGGCTTGTCAAGTGCGATTCCGAGATTGCGTATGTCTTGCATCCCGCCAATGCCTATGCCCAGCACGAAGTTTCCTTCGGCCAGTTCATTTAGTGTTCTTCCGGCTCTTGCAAGAGCAGTGATATCGTGGACTGTGACTGGAATGATGGCAGTACCGACTCTGACTCCTCTTGCACGAAGCACCATCGCCGTCGTCAATGCAAGTATGTCATGCCCTCGGCCTATGTCTTCACCCACCCAGATCCCATCGACCCCGAGTGACTTAGCGTTGTCTGCAATCCAGGCCGATGCTGCTAGACTCATGTTTGTTGTGATGCCAAAGCTTGTACGATACATTCCGAGGCCACCGACAGGTAGGTGCTATGCAACCGTGTTCATGAATGCGAAAGCAGCATAATGAACTCTGCCATCATTCACCCGTCATTGTCCGACTCTGTATAGCATCCTTCACGGTGGCTATGAAGGCGTCTGTGACCATAACTAGATATTTCGGTGGGTGTGCGCCGAGTCTCACGATGACGGAATTGGTACGAATTGCTTGGGGAATAACAGGTTCTGGTGACAAGATACGTGATGTCATAGAAACCATGACTCGGGTTCAGGAAGACATTGGTGCAAGAGTTGATGTGTTTGTTTCAAAAGCCGGACGGCAAGTTCTCCACTGGTACAAGCTTTGGAACTTGCTCAATGAGTCTTTCACCAAGGTCAAGACAGAAGTCGATGCTAATACACCATTCATTGCAGGGCCTCTTCAGGTGGGAGAATATGATGCACTCGTTGTGGCACCACTTACTGCGAATTCTGCTAGCAAGATTGCCTACGGAATAGCAGACACGCTAATCACCAATGCGGTTGCTCAGGCACTAAAAGGAAACACGCGCGTGATTTTGTTTCCCGTTGACCAGCATCCTGGCGAAACCGAGACCATGTCACCTGAAGGAATGCTTGTCAAGATAAGAACGCGCAGAGTTGACCTTGAGAACTCAGAACGTCTACGCAAGATGGAAGGCGTCAGAGTAGTGGGGTCAGTGACCGAGCTAGCAGAGCAAATCAAAGCACTCATGATGACCTCTTGAGCATCGCTTTCAACTGGATGCACCGTAGCGTCCGGGTGGCCCTAATAAGGTGCGAACTAGAGGGCATTGGCGGATATGACTACGTATGCAAGTGACGACCGGTGTTCACGAACTGCTCTCATTGCTGTTTGTCTTCCTTTCAGAAAGCTATGAGAACGAGTCCCGTTCATGCGATGTATGCGGCTCGTCTCCACCTAGACTTAGAAGGGCATTCTTGATCCATGGAAGATGGGTCTGCATTGATTGTGTGATTGGTCGCATGGAAGGCCTACGGTCGTAGAGAGAATTCGTCAACGGTGAAGGCGGTCAATTGATATAGCTCCTTACCATCCTCATGGACCGTTGCATGGCGTAGTCATCGCAGTGATGAGCGCCGACCCACTAAGCAGGATGTGCGAATCTGATGAAGCTGAGAATACAACCTCATCTTCGAGTCGGTGAAGGCGATGTGGAGAAGGTAGTGATCATCACTGGTAATCCGGACCGAGTCCCTTTGATTGCATCTCAGATGAAGAGGGCGGAGGAGATTTCACGGAATCGCGGTCTTGTGACCTATAGGGCCTACACTCCAGCTGGTGTTGCAGTCACAGTTTCTGGTACCGGGATGGGCACCCCGTCGACACACATATGCTTGGAGGAGCTTGCAAAGCTAGGTGCGCAGAACATCATACGGGTAGGCACATGCGGAGGAATTGACCTCTCAGTAAAGACGGGGGACGTTGTGGTTCCTATCGGTTCGATTCGGGATGAGAGAACAAGCATGAACTATGCCCCGATTCAATATCCTGCTGTGGCATCTGCTGACTTGCACAGAGCGCTGTTTGATGAGATGTCAGCCCTATTCCCGGCCGATAGGTTACATTCAGGTGTTTGCTGGACAAGCGATGTGTACTATGCAACTCCCGAGAATAATCAGCTTGATTTGTGGACGCGCTGCAATGTGAAATGCATTGAGATGGAGAGCTCTTTGTTGTTTGTATTTGCTCAGACACACGGGCTTCGTGCCGCTTCGATTCTTGCCGTGGATGGCAATCTACACAGAGACCCAAAAAAGGAGCAACGCGACGAGAGTCAAAAAACTGGTGAGCAGAGTCCTCTTCTCATAGAGGCCATCGAGAAGGAAACAAGAGCGACCATCCGGGCCATTGATCGCCTATTCAAGGGGCTCGCAACTAGTATCTGAATGGTCTTAGGACATCTTGCGGAGTTGATTTGAGATCGGTGGGGTGTTGGAGTGGTCGAGAGCAAGGCTAAGCCAAGAGGCACTGGACGGCAGAGGTCATACATAGTCATGAGAGCTGAAACCCAAGAGGCTCTCAAGCTTGCTGCAGAACGGTGGAAAGAGAAGGAAGTACCCAACTACATCAAGGTGCATAGACTTCGCAAGAAAGAAATCGACTCCTTTGTTGATCTCTACAACAGGTGCTTTATTGCCTCGCCTGACCCGTTCTGTCCTCTGACAATTGATGATGCAAAGCGCCTTGAGACCGAGGGAATATTCATCGCCGAGCTCTGGGGCATTCCATGTGGTTTCATTGCTTGCTTCATAGAGAAGGAGGGCGAATCTGTCTATGGCGAAATCACGGGCATAGGCGTGCTTCTGCAGCGTCGCAGAAAAGGTGTAGCTACCGCGTTGATTCGCAGAGCGACCAAGTACTTTCTGGATGCTGGCGTGAATGAAGTCTACTGCGAAGTATACGAAGAGAACAATCCATCCAAGATGCTAATCACCGCATATGGCTTCAAGGAGGTGAACCGGAGGTCAATACAGTTAGAGGCAGCCCAAGGTGCTTCTGCTGAACGACAATATCCCGGCGGCAAGATTATGCGTCGTCTAGGTCTGAGACCGAGACCGGGCTGTGAGTCATGCAGAGATATATGAAACACGGGCCTGTGCCCATGTTACGAATGGACCGATTGTACTATTCTGACAAATGGCTTACTTAATCCACTGGTTGCTGATTGGAGAAGCCAGTAACCATAAATAGAGACATCCGCAGTCAGTCGTCTGAAGTGCCGAAGCAGGCGGCCTGACATAGTCTTCTGGACCACCGGCATTGCTATCGGGGAGGAGACCACGATGGTATCCTACGATGTCATAGTAGTGGGTGCGGGACCTGCTGGGTCGGTTGCTGCAAGTGATTGTGCCGCACAGGGGTTGAAGACACTACTGCTTGAGAAGTGTCTCTTACCGAGAGACAAGCCCTGTGGCGGGGCCGTGATGTATCGGGGGATTAGCGTTCTGAGGGGCAAGATACCTGCTGACCTGGTGGAACGCAGAATCTACGGAATGAGATTCATACTTCCTAGCGGTAAGAGTGCCGAGTTCGTCTCTGATAGGCTGATGGGCATAACTACAATGCGGTCAGAGTTCGATGAGTATCTCGCTCGGAGAGCGGTCGATTCGGGAGCCGAGCTTCTTGAAGAGGCAAGAGTTGTGAATGCCCGTGTGACCAGCGACCGTGCTGTGACAAAGCTGAGTGACGGACGAGAGTTGAATTCCCGGATAATCATAGGCGCAGACGGCGTCAATTCAATCGTAAGTCGGTCTCTAGGTCTGAGGCCTGAGCGCAAGGACCTGTCAAGAGTTGGCCTTGGCATGGAATCTGACTTCCATGTGGGAGAAGACGGTGTAATGGAGGCCACACATGGCAGGCCCTACATCCTTGAAGTAGCGCCAGTGCAGGGGAAGGTGAGCTACGGGTGGGTCTTCCCGAAGAGAGAACACCTTGGGATTGGCATCGCGGGTGCAGCTGTCCACATGTATCCTCTCCGACCCGCGTTCGACGGTTTTGTATCAAGCGTTGAAAAGAGACTTGGACTCAGCCTGCCGGCTGCAAGAAGAAGAACCTATTTTCTCGGGGCCGACGGACTGCACTCTAGGAACGTCATGGACCATGCTATACTCGTAGGGGATGCTGCTGGTTTTGTGGATCCAATGATGGGCGAAGGGATTGCCTACGCTATGAGGTCCGGGGTCTTCGCAGCGAAGGTGGCCGCCAGAGCGGCCGAACGTGGTAGGTATGATGGAGCCTTCCTCAGTGAATATGATACTCTCTGTCATAAGGCGTTCGGGTCCAGTTTCGCAATGGCCGCATGGGCCGGTATGAGAGGGGCGTCGTTTGCCGACTTCGTTCTGTCTCGTGCCAGCGGATACAGACTTGCTTCAGAAGTGATGGTAATGCTTGCACGAGGCGAGATTGGATATTCCGACATACCTATTACAGTCATCCGGAGGCTGCCCCGAGAGTTGCCCGGTATACTACGGCACTATCTTGAAACGCGGAAAGATACAGCTCATCGGAAATCTGCTGGCTAGGTTCTTTCTGTCTGGAGGAAGTGATGTTGCTCCAACTACGTTCCTGTCTACTACTCCTGCTCATGACTCAGCCAGTATGGCCGATAGTCCAGGCGACGTACACACCTACCTTTGATGGTTCCCAAGCATTTGTGTATTTGAATTCACAATGCGACTTTGGCCCGAGGCCTCCTGGGTCGGATAACCTTAGCCTGTGCAGAGCGTATATCGTAGGCTGCATGACAACCGATGGCTGGAATATCACTCTGCAGAACTTCACATACTTGGGTGTTCCCTGTGTCAACATAATCGGCCGGTGGGGGTCGTCTGACAACGCGTGCTTGATTCTTGGTGCGCACTATGACACTCGACCTCAGGCCGATCAAGAATCGAATCCCACTAACAGGACGAAACCAGTTATCGGTGCTAATGATGGTGCGAGCGGAGTTGCCGTGCTCTTAGAGCTTGCATGCGCATTGCCAGAGGAAGTTCGTGGGTCAGTAGAGTTCGTGTTCTTCGATGCCGAAGATTCGGGAAACATCAACAGCTGGCAGTGGATAGTGGGGTCCACTTACTATGTTGGACAACTCAGCAGCGACCGAAAGACAACCATTCGGGCGATGATTCTGCTTGACATGGTTGGTGATACGAACGTCAGATTGCTGCGGGAAACCAGTTCAACCAAATCGCTTCAGGATTACTTGTGGTCAATCGCAGAGGATATTGGCCACAATGGAACTTTTCTCGATGACATCGGAGCTTCAATTCTGGATGACCACAGGCCGTTCCTGAGTGCTGGCATTCCCTCTTTGGATATAATTCAGCACAATCCATTTCCATCGTACTGGCATACTCTTGAAGATACACCTGACAAATGCAGTGCGGGAAGCCTTGAGATTGTTGGCCAAGTTCTCGAGACTTTCGTTGTTCAATATGCAAACAACACCACAAGCTTCTCTCAGGACACCGGCTTTCTTGCATATGTTCCCCTACTCATTCTTCTCTTCGTCGTATGCTTGGTTGCATACTCACGACTCAGACAGAGGTAGTTATTTCTGCTCATGCTCTTTCCTAAGGGCAGGGATATTCTGTGACTTAGGCTCGCTTTGGTGATTACTTGTGAAGAAAACAATCCTTTACAGACCGTCCGGCGCTCAGCCACCAGCGGTTACGAGTGTTTCTGCGGACCCGAGCGGTCTCCGCCTTGTGTGTGGCACGTTGGACGGACGCATCATCCTTCTGGATGCCAAAACCGGCAGGTTACAGCGAGTCCTCAAGGGCCACGAGTCCACGATTTCAGCAGTATTCTTCATCAGTGAAGGGAAGCGAATACTCTCTGCGAGCTGGGACAAGACGGCGCGGGTGTGGAGTCGGGCCGGAGTCCAAGGCACACACTTGCTTAGACAGAATGACCAAGTGAAGGCAATGGCCGTTTGGGAAGCGGCACAGAAAGGGGCGGTTGGTGCACGAGATGGCGAAGTGAGGATCTTCTCAACAAAGAGCCTGAGGAGCCTGAAGAGCTTACGCGCCCATATGGCTGACGTCTCCGGTTTGTCGTTTGTTAGAGAAGGCACTCAGCTCGTGACAGCATCATATGATGGCGAGTGCAGGCTTTGGGACCTGCGAGAATTCACGATGCTATCTGTACTAGGAAGGTATGACGAACGAATCAGGTCAATGGCGGCGGTGCCGGACGGATCGTGTGTCTTCTTAGGAATGCATGGCGGCGACATACAGTCTGTCAATCTTGATAATCCTAAGAAGGCGCATCGGCTTGCTGGACATTCCGACGTCGTAACATCTCTCTGTATAGACTCTAGCGGCAAACATCTTCTATCGGGCAGTATGGATCGCACAGTCCGGCTATGGTCTATTGAAAC
Organism: Candidatus Thorarchaeota archaeon; assembly: GCA_003345555.1. GTDB lineage: Archaea > Asgardarchaeota > Thorarchaeia > Thorarchaeales > Thorarchaeaceae > OWC5. Next base: position 15,692 of record PRDJ01000047.1, on the reverse strand, counting down.
AAACTCGGAAAAGACGGCTCTCAGAGCTGAGGGTGGAGTTTCATCAGTAGCATGGGCAAGCAGCGGAGAGGCATTCTCCTCTGACTTCTCCGGAGCTGTGATTTCATGGGGCCGATTGGCCAAGTAGTCTACCTTAGCACGGGGTTTTGAATACGAACACCTATGTCAAGGTATCCTTCCTTGTGCCACTTCAGGCGCACTCTATCGCACTTCTGATGGCCGGCAGCAAGCGCGTTCAGGATGGTTACTTCGCGACTCTTGCTTCTCTTATCGAAGGGAACCGGAATCTCGTCTCCGTTTGTCGTGACGATGATGCAGCTCGTCTCTGTGATACTAGCAATTGGCGCCGAGAAGATCATCCTGCCGAACCTGAAGAACGGTGTCTTGCCTCCTAGGCTCCGAACTGTCGCTGCCAGTTTGCGATGGTGGGCGATTTCTGACAAGGCAGTTCGGACCACATCCCTGAAGTATGAAGATACGAACCGATGAACACGTCCAGTGTGTTGATTGTCCTGCTCCGGGGCTAGCGTTCCTCTGTAGTGCTCGAAAGTACGAGGGTTGAACCTCGACTCGAATACGCTCTGAGCGTTCTCAGATGAAGCTATCTCAGGACTATCCGATGATATGGCCAAGATGAAGAGCTTCTTCTCGAAACTCTCTTTCAGTGATTCCGCTTTTGATGGCGAGTTGATCTGTTTCCGAATCATTAGCTTGATGATGTAGTTCGTTAGGGACGCATATAGATTGAACTCGAACAGGAGGACCGACTGCTTATCTTTTGTCAGTGGAACACTAAGAAGGTTGACTATGCGCGCCTTCTGTTCGGGCATCGCCGCTCACTTTCGGATATGGGAGACAACGGACCTAATCAATATAACCGATTCCGAACCTTCACAGTCTTTGAGCGACGAATTGTGCTTCTCCTATGCTTCGCTTTATTTCCTTCGGTTGGAAGTCGATTGAACCATACTCAATAAACACTTGGTCATAGAACTCGCTTTCATGCTCCTGCAGTTCCTTCACGACCATTCCCCTGTCCAGGTCTATCAGTCCATCTATCGCAAGCAGTGCAAGCCCCAGCGTTTGCACTGATTGGCGCATCTCGAAGACTGCCAGCTCGTAATCCCCACCGATTGTCAGACCCCCGGCTCCATAGTATTCTCTCTGCGCTTGGGCCAGTAGTCCGGCCGCAGTGTCTCCCTGTGCCTTCTTGAGACGCTCTTCAGCAATCCCTGCCCAGTGCCTCACGTCGCCCAGTATGCCGCGCAGGTCTTCTTCTTCAAGCCCCTTCAGCTTGAAAGTGCGAAGGAATAGCCCATAGGTCATTGGGTCGAGCATTCTGACTTCGTTTAAGACCTCAGACGGCTTAATGATGCAGAAGATATTGTTCTTCATGAGGAGGACCCGGCCCAAGTCGAAAAGCCCGTTTCGCAGTTCATAGGTGGCGCTCATCCAGTCTTCCTCTTGCTCTGACAGGCGCACTGCATTAGCAAGAGACTCAACGGCATGCGCTTTGAGTCCCTTTATGATATCTTCAGACCACTTGTACTCTAGAGCTCTTTGCTGCAACTTCCTTAGCATGCCACCTGTATCATGAACAACTCTGGCACCTTTGAGTCTGCACACAACCTCCGCCACTCCGAGACAGTCTTTCGCCTTGTTGCTGAGGGCATCCTCAATAGCTCGCGGATACAGGAAGGTCATATCAATTCGAATGCCCTTGTGGTCTGCTGGGAGTTTGGCAGGAGCCTCCTCCTTATCCCATACGACACATATATCCAAGTCTGAGTTCGCTGTCACAGTGCCCTTCGCATAAGAACCGTAAACAAAGATACCCCTCACCTTGTCTTTCTTTTTCCATTCTTCGACGGTATCGGATAGAGCGGTATCAAACTTCTTCCGGACATTCATCACGTTTGACCAACTCCGGTCAGGATACTTTGCATTGAGTCTAACCTGCCAGATGTGGCATTGTTAAGAATAAAACTATCTGTCGAGTGCCTATCCGGTAGCGATTAATAGAGCCCCCTATCGCCCAGTGTGCGGAGACTGGTCTTATGGCTCGATATGATGGGAGAGCGAATGACGAGCTTAGGCCCGTAGAGATAGTACGCGGATTCCTAAAGAATCCTGAGGGGTCAGTTCTGATAAGAACTGGTGATACGCAAGTCATATGCACCGCAACCGTTGAGGAAGAGGTTCCTAGCTGGCTGAACGGTACAGGACGCGGCTGGGTGACGGCCGAATATGGAATGCTCCCGCGTGCCACAAGTGAGAGGACGGATCGCTATAAGGTGACCGGACGCGAACACGAGATTCAGCGGCTTATAGGGCGGTCTCTCCGTGCGGCGGTCGATCTCAATCAGCTTGGAGAACGAGAAATCAGGGTGGACTGTGATGTCATACAGGCAGACGGGGGAACTAGGACCGCATCAATTACCGGAGGGTTCGTAGCACTTTGTGATGCACTCGACTACATGGTAAGCATGGGCATAATAACCAAGGTCCCGGTGCAGGGCTACGTGGCTGCAGTGAGTGTCGGGGTAGTGGATGGTGAGGTCCTACTTGACCTATCATATCCGGAGGATTCCAGGGCTACAGTGGACATGAACGTCGTCATGCGAGGCGAGGATTTCGCGGAGGTCCAAGGCACAGGCGAGAATGGGGTCTTCAATCGCGAGACGCTAGACCTCATGCTGAGTATGGCCAGGCACGGAATCGGCGACCTAATCTCAAAACAAAGGGAATGTCGCTCCGAATGAATCTGAACCAGCTCAGATTCTGCCGCTCCATGTCACAAGCTTTATTTGGTAACTGGACATAGTTGTTTTGCTTCTCGCGAGTCGAGTAGAGAAGGTGTTGTTGGACGGCTATGGCAGGTCGTCCATGTGCCATTCTGGTGAATCTCGACTCAGAGGAAAGCTTAAATCCAAAGCCCAGAAGGCTGCGGAGGCGCGCATTCCTTGCAGAGGTGTGCGCGCAGGGGTCCGAAGTCCGGAATCAATGATCCCGGATTAAGGTCCATCGGGACCCGACCATGAGATAGGTGTCTTTCCCGGTGGTGGACCGTCAACGCGCGCGACTTGGTGCCGTGCACCTAGAGAGTCGCGGGCTGAGACTGCAGAGGATGGAGACATACAATTCCTTGGCAGCATGCTTAGTCATGCTGTGTAGTATCGACTACACGACAGGTAATACTGTGCTGGTTACATAAGTAGGTCCGCAAATCGCTGTACGGTCACTGGTGGATGACTTGGTTGGCTAGCCGATGAAGGACGTGGCAAGCAGCGAAATTCCGTGGGTAGGGGCATGAACCCTTTGATCCGCGGGTTTCCGAATGGGACTTCCTCATGTGGGTTAATACCCCACATGGATCCGGGGTCGCAGCCGGATTGGGAACGCTCGGAATTGAAGCATCTTAGTACGAGCAGGAAAAGAAAACAATAGTGATTCCCCTAGTAACAGCGAGCGAACGGGGAAAAGGCCAAACCGAATCTCTGCATGACGAGTGCAGAGGGATGTGGTGTTAGGGCCAAGGACAATTGCCAACACGCCTAAGCCGAAGTCGTCTGGGACGACGTGGCGCAGAGGGTGACACCCCCGTAGGTGTAAAGCGTAGGCATGTCCTTGGATCCGGAGTAGCGCGGGTCGGTCTTCTCGCGTAAAAATCGCAGTCGCAATCTGTGAAGCCTAAATACTAAGCCAAACCGATAGCTAACTACGTAGCGCGAGCGAAAGTCGAAAAGCGCCGCGGGAGCGGGGTGAAAAGCACCTGAAACCAGTGATCTATAAAAAGGATGCCGAGTAAAAGAGTAGATGCTCGGGGAACGAAACGAGAGTGATCTCGGTGTAGGACCCGAGCGGATCGATTCGGCATCATCCGTCTAGAATCACGGGCCAGGGAGTTCATGGGCGTGGCGAGGATAAGGCATCGAGCCGTAAACGAAGGGAAGCCAACAAGCCCGCAGCCGGCTTGCCGGTCAGGGGCGGCGTGTGAAAGCGCGTGAAGTCACTCTCATGACACGAGAAGCCAGCCGATCTAGGCTTGACCAGGGTGAAGCCAAGCGAAAGCCTGGTGGAGGCCCGAAAGGTTTCTGACGTGCAACTCGTTCCGTTGAGTTGAGCCTAGGGGCAAAAGACCTATCTAGACTGGAGATCGCTCGTTCTCCGCGAATTTGCTCGCAGGCAAGCCTTGCTGGAGACATCATGTGGTGTAGAGCACTCTCGGATTGGCGCGGGCGGCGTCAAGCTGCTCACCATCCTGGAAACTCCGAAGCTGCATGAGTCGTAGAAGGCAGGAGTCGGGTGCCCGGGGTAAGCTCGGCAGGCCGAGACGGGGAGAACCGAGAGCACGGTTAAGGTCCCTAAGTACCAGATAAGTGCGGTGAAGAAGGGAGTCGAGAGCCACAGACAGTCTGAGGGTGAGCTCAGAAGCAGCTACCCCCGAACGAAAGCGTAACAGCTCACAGACCGAGGCTCTCGGCCTTGAAAATGGACGGGGCTAAATTTGGTCACCGAAACCGTGCAGCACGCAGGTAAGACTGCGCGACCTGGTAGCGGAGCGATCCGGTTGGGAAGAAGCGGGGGCGTGAGCTCCTGTGGACCGGCCGGGTTTGATGATCCTGGCGATAGTAACAGCGAAGCATGGTGAGAATCCATGCCACCGGAAGGGAAAGGGCTCTTCGGCGATGCGTCGTCAGCCGAAGTTCAGTCGGTCCTAAGTGACGTCGTAACACGAGCGTCATGAAAGGGAATCAGGTTAATAGTCCTGAACCTCGGAGATACGATTCGCGGCAACGCTATGCCGGACTTGCGACACATCGGGGTAGACCAAGCACGGCTCTCGCTGTGTTTAACACTATAAGCGTGCCAAGTACCGTAATGGTGAGAGGCAGGTAAAAGGTGGAATAGCGGGTGGTTGGACATCCGTTTGGTTGATTTCTGGTGACCGTGAAAAACGAGTCCGGAAGAATTCTCCGAGTCCGTACCCAGAACCGACACAGGTTCCCTGGCTGAGCAGGCCAAGGTGTATCGGGAATCACTCTCCTTAGGGAAATCGGCCAATTAGCGGCATAACTTCGGGATGTGCCGTGCCTGGGTTGGTGAAAGCTTTCCTAGGCCTTAGTAACTCGGGGGTGCCAACTGTATAATAAAAACATAGCTCACTGCGAGCGCGTAAGCGTTAGTACAGTGGGTCAATCCTGGTCTGTGCCCGTCTGTTAAAGCCCAGAAATGGGTCGAAGCACGGGTTAACGCCGGGACTAACTATGAGTCTCTTAAGGTAGCCAAATGCCTTGTCGGTTAAATGCCGACGTGCATGAAGGGATCAACGAGCTCCCCACTGTCCCAAGGAGGGACCCGGTGAAGTCACAACGTATCGAATAGGATACGTGGTTCTAGGGGGATAAGAAGTCCCTGCGGAGGTTTACTACGCAGTCTGTCATTGCCGTTTCTGGTCCGGCACAGAGCATAGTCAGGAGCGACGAAGCAGACTCTTCGGGGTCTGTGGATGCGATCATGTAATACTGACTGTCTAACTGGGGACGGCTAACCCGAGGCAAGAGTCTTCGGGGACACTGGCAGATAGGCAGTTCGGCTGGGGCGGCACACGGCTGACAAGAGATCAGCCGTGACCAATGCTGAGCTCAGAGGCGACGGGAACGTCTCGTTGAGATTAAGGGCATAAGCTCGGCTGACAGGATCCTGCAACACGACGGATCCTGGGCGGAAACGCTGGCCTAGCGAACGTTTATCGGCCTATTGTGAGCGGTAGACATGACAGAAAACTTACCCCAGGGGTAACAGAGTCGTCGCGCGCAAGAGTTCATATCGACCGCGCGGCTTGCTTCCTCGACGTCGGCTCTTGGTATCCTCCCGTTGCATAAGGCGGGAAGGGTGCGGGTGCTCACCGATTAAAACCGAACGTGAGCTGGGTTTAGACCGTTGCGAGACAGGTTGGTTTTTATCTCCTAGAACTGTTGGGTGTCTGACGGCAGGCGCTATACGGTACGAGAGGAACTATAGGGCGTGGCCTACGGTATATCGATTGTCCGAGAGGGCATTGTCGAGTAGCTGAGTCATAATGGATAAACGCTGAATGCATCTAAGCGTGAAGTCAGACCGGAAAATAGACACCCACTTTGCAAGCGTTGGGTTTAGACCCAGTGTGGGACTGGTGACAGTAACGCACAGCTTGTAAACGAGGACTCTCGTAAAAGACGAGGTAAATAGGGCGGGGGTGTAAGCACGAAGCTTCGGCGACGTGTTCAGCTCACCGCTACTAATGTCCGAGGCGTGCGAATCCAAAGTGTAACTCGTGCAGTACCTAGAGTCGTCCAAGGAATGAAATATCTCCATCCTCTGATGTGTCTATCCTGTTTCTGTAATAACGTCGTGATGCCTCATAGTGGATGGATTCTTTACGCCGGGTCACCTGTGTGAAGGTGGGAGCCATTCGGCTTGGAAGAGAGGCTGGCGAAGAATGGCAACGAAAGCAGATAGTCCATGTTTTCTCAATCTATTGACCAACCCTTGTAAGGTCGCTGATGTGAATTCAGGGAGCAACGGGCAGAAGTACTCTGAACGTAGCCCCTCTTCCCTGTTCACCGTCTAGAAGCTCAATTGACCCCCCACATGCCACTACCACTTGTTTGGCGATATACAGACCTACTCCGTGCTCAGAGGAAGAAAGTCCTCTTGTGAATAGTGTTTTCCTTATGTCTTCGGGCACACCAGGTCCATTGTCCGACACAAGAATCTCGGCAAATCCGCGTCTCCTTGAGAGAGTAACATCAACAACGGGGTTATCACCTGCGTGCTGGGCGGCGTTTCTAAGCAGATTCTCAAAGGTCATGGGCAATAGTGCTCCACCAGCAACAGTCAGTTTCTCGGCCTCGGGAGAAACTACCAAGTTGACGGTTAGCTGCCTATTGACTTTCACTGCATCAGCGGTGGTCTCCTTGAGCACTGTAGCTATGTCAAAATGAGTCGTGGTGCTGAGGCTGCCAAACGCCTTTACTAGGCGTCCCATCCTCTCTGCTGCTGCGAGAGCTGACTCGACCATCTGTTTTGTTGCAGGACCCATGTCTCCATAGAACATGAGCGCGGCCTCAAGATAGCCTAGCACAGCCTGAAGATCGTTTGCGACATCATGTTTCAGGAGTGAAGCATAGAGCTCCGTCTCCCTTTTCTGTTGTTGAAGTTGGGCTTCCATCTGCCGATAGCCTGTTACGTCGGTACATCCGGTTAATATCCCGGTGATGGAACCACTTTCATCCCTTGCAGGGATCGCTGATACTCTCACTATGCACGTGTGACCATCCTTGTGCAGCATCTTCAGCTCGTAAACAGAACTTTCTCCCTTTCGTCGTTGCCCGGTCTGAGATAAGACGAGATCCAACTCTTTGGGATCTGTCAGCTCCAAGACTGTCTTGCCTATGAGTTCGTCTTGCCGGTAGCCTAGCATGTCGGCGAAGGCTTTGTTGACAAGTATCAGTCTCTCATCAAGCGCCGTAATAGAAAACGCATCGGGAAGCGAGTCAACTAGGTTCCTATAGTCCTGTTCCCTCTTCTCGAGTGCGTCCAGAGCTCTCCTGTGAACCAGCGCCCGAGTGAATGAGATGCTAAACGAATCCAAGTTCCTTGTTGCAGACGCGTCGCAGATGCCACTGCGTCGTCCCACAACCATCGCTCCAAAGACCCCGTCACTCTGTCTCAGCGAAACGCCCAAGACTGATCCGGACACTGTGTACGTTGAAGGCATGACGAGGAATTCCTTGATGGAACTGCCCTCGAAAAGCACAGGGCCTGTCGATGACAACAACTCCTTCCAAGGCCCGGTCGCTTGAAGACTTGGCTTTGACAGTCCAGAATCGAGTTCTTGGCCGTGATGTGATGTGCCGGGAAGAGAACTCTGCGCTATGATTGTAGGTCTTCCTTGACCATCGACCTCTACGACCACGCCATAGGAGGACTGAGTCAGTTCCTCAGCAAGTTCCAGCCCGAGACTGGCTACCTCAGCGACGCTTCTGCAGACGAGTGATTCTTCGAGAACTCTGTTCATAAGATAGAGAAGGCGACTACTCTGTCGAGAATCTTCAGCTTCGCAGGTGACGTCCTGTGGGACTCTCTCGGAATCGGTGTTTCCGTCTGAGTCTCTCTGCGGTGTTGTTCGATCCGACATGCAGATGGTCTTCCTATATCATTCACACCAAGAACCGTTCTATTACCGCTAGATTGGCAAATAAGTGAATGTGGCACCAACCGAGGCCGCTGGCCCTACCTAGACTTGGCCAAAGTTCATGAACCACATACCGATGAGAAGAATCAAGCCGTTGCGAGCAGATTGTTACGGAGTGAACGACTTTTCCTGAATGTAGCTGCTATTCAACCCCTGAATCTGACCACCGGTGTACCGTTCGATGCAAGCTTCCGAACTGACGTTCCAATCGAGTCCTATCAATACGTAGTGGAGACACGCTCGATTGACTGAGCATATGTGAGTGCGTAACTTAGTTGGCAGCGCATATATGATGAAATTCAAAAGGACTTGACACATTGAGGACGAGATTCGGATGAAGATTAGACTGAGAGTCGACGCCCGGTGGCTCGAAACAGAAGCGAAAGGCATGGCGCGGCTTAGAAGGCGTTATCATTCTTGGGAGGAATCGACTCTGAAGACGGCAAAGGAGGCAACCGACTTGCGCAGTCTTCGCGAGCTTTTCTACAGTCTAGGTGATCGATGGGAGTGGGATCAGACAACCGGGTCATGGCTGGCGGAAGGGGAACCCCTCGAGACAATTGGTCTTGTCTTGAGAATGCCCGGTCTGAAGCCCGAAACAGAGCGCCGCGTGCTGTATGCAGTAATGGCCTATAGCAAAGGTTTCACTGCCCAATTTGATCATCTGGGAGACAAAGAGCGGATAATCATCGAGCAGGATACCAAGACTGGAAGAATCTCTTGTTGGTCGACCTCAGGCCACGGTGCGATGGATTTGTTCCCGGTCGATCTGACCAGCTTCGGGACAATTGATGCTGCACTTCGAGCCTGTTACATCGTTGCACAACCTGGAGATCATGCTCTTCGCCTAGAACTCCCGTCGTCAAGAGGAGGGTTGTCGACCATCATTCAAAGGTTTTGGAATCCTGCGAGCGGCAATCGATCGTTTGCACTGAAGGAAGTCGGAGTCGTCACTGCAGAAGATATGGAAACGAAGCTTAGCATCAATATCCATCGTTATGCCAAGGCAGTGATTGATCTTGAACAAAAGTGGAAGGAACTCGGCGAAGGTGCGGCTGCAAGAGTGAAGGAGGTAATGTCGGACAAAGTCCCTCCGGAAATCGAAGAACGGGACAGGCTTACTATGCGCGAAGTTAAGGGTCTGCTTCACGTGTCATGGTTCAGGCCGCCTGCAAACCAGCTTCCGTTTGTTCAGGGCGTTCGTCGAAAACTTGAGTCCCAGCCGATGCCAACGGAACGTGAACGTGCTCTGATTCCTTATGTCAAGGAGCTTGCAGAAAGCTTGGATTCTGTTCTTGAGAGAGCAAAATACCTGAAGTGGAAGAGTGTCATGGAGGAAAGAACGTTCAGCCAAAGTGAGTTATTCCGGGGCATTGACATATCAGAGCTCGCAAAACAGGCCTTTGCGACGGCTGTGCAGGATATCTTGAACGAGCACACCTTGTCTTACATAGGATACCCTGAGCGAGCTACAATGGAAGGGAAGATGCTTAGAATTGTCCTAGGTATGGTCGTTCCTCCCGCCCGCCTTCTCTCTTCTTTCCTGACCCAAGCGAGACGTGCTTTCAGAGGAAGGCTGTTCAGACGAGATCACACGGCAGAAGATAAGGACGGCCCACAATGACACTGCCAGAAATGAGAGTTCCTAGAGTCATGATTGGTCTTTCTTGATTGCGTCCACTCCGACTGATGCAAGGCACAGTAGTTCAAAAAGATTGTACGCTTCGGTCATGTTACTGGCTGTGAATTCCACGTTCAAACCGTCAATCCTCTTGACGATGGGCAACATTTCAGCTGCGTCGGCAAAGTATGCTGATTGAAAAGTCACCTTCATCTTGACGGGGCGTTCTGCAACGAGAAGCTTTGCTCTTTGTTCTCTCACGTTCGTTAGTGCTCTCTTCACACCTGCTCGCAGTTCCCTCTCAATTCTGCTGATCCCAAAGCTCCTGGCCGCCGCTCTACTAACAGACCGTTTGAGAGCAACAGTCTCCACCCACGGGGAATATTTCTTGACATCGTCTTCAATCAGCTGGTGGTCTCCAGCAACGAGTATGACTGGAACCTTTAGATCTCCTGCGCCGTAGGCATTGAGAAGGAATTCACTGGATTCGATACGATTGATTTCTAGACGGCTTATGGAAAGACTACTATAGGTGTGGTCGAAGATAGATCTCATGGTGCCAGCCTTTGCGTGGTATCCTAGAAACAAAGCCGCATCGCACCCTTCAATGCCTGAAAGCATAGACGTCGGGCGAGGATATCCTCTGATTAGTTCCACATAGTCTGGCAGACTGTCTGTCAGCAAGTTAACCATCGGACCATGACTGTCAGCAATGACAACCTCGTCCACTCCATTATCATGCAGTTCCTCGGCCACGATGAGAGTGACTTTCGTCGCGATTTGTCTCGCTTCGTTGTACATGACCCCTTTCAGACTGAGATGTCCGGGTATGACGACATAAGGCATACCCTCCAAATCGACAGAAACAAACGCTTTCATGAAGCCACCTTCAAGATGCCTCTACAATCAAACAATCAACTGCAAAAACCTTGTGGACCAAGGTCTGTGGTTTCGACAGCTATTCCAAGCATCGTGTCTGAGCCCGAAGTCGATTAGTTTATGGGCCGGGCTGCAGGGTTGGGGAACTGAGGTCAAGTCTCGTTGAGTCTTGCCGGTCCGCTTTACCAACGGAAGGACTACATGAAGCTCGTTCTGCAACCGGACAAAATCATGCTAGAGGATGTTCGGAGCAAGTACATGTCCAAGACGATTTTCTTCTATGAATTCATCTGGGACACTCCGACAGCTAATCCGCAAGTTGAGGTACTGGAAGCCAGACTGAAAGCCAGTATGCCTGCGTTATCGTTCAGTGTGGTAATGAGTTCTCTCAAGACTCGACCGGTGGCTTCGCAAAGAACCCCGAAGTCAGTCAGTTTCAAGTATCGACATACTGCGGAGGTAGAGGTTACTCGAGCGTAGGGCGCAAACACACCCACCGGGGTCGTACACCCGTTGCTGATTACGGACAGTGCACAAGGGTTATGTCTTGGCGAGTATCGCGCCCCGGCGCGAGGTAACGATAATGCCGGAGAAGATCACCGTCGGGACTGCCACTGCAAAACGTGGAGAACTGCAAAAGGGTGTCATAAAGGGAATAGAACTCAACACCACGACAAGCATCGATATTCCCGTTCTTGTCATGAACGGGATGAAAGATGGTCCTACCCTGCTTGTGGTTTCCACACAACACGGGATAGAAATCCAAGGAACTGAGGTTGTCCTCAGAGTCATGAGAGAAAAGGTCGATCCCAAGAAGCTCAGGGGAGCAATCATAGGAATTCCGGTTGAGAACCCTCTGGCTTACATGCATCACCAATACCTGTCTTGGATTGACAATCTGGATCTAGGGGGCGGCGGTAGCGGCAGTCTGCTAACTGCCGACAAGCCCAACGGTACAGCTACTGAGAGACTTGCCTACGCGCTATGGCAAGAGGCATGGAGCAAGGCAGACCTAGTTATCAATATTCACTGCAATACCAGACCAGATTCTATCATATTTCAAGAAATCAACATTGGCAACCCCAAGACGAAGGAAAAGATGGAAAGAATGGCGAAAGCATTCGGGGTAACCACGCTAGTCGTTAATGAGCCATTGAAGGATGATGCGCCTCCCATACTATCAAACTTGGTGGCGAAGAAGGGGGTACCAGATCTCCTCATGGAGCTCATAGACGGTCGTTGGATATCCGAACCATCAACAACTGTCGGTGTGAGGGGCGTCCTCAACATCATGAAAGCTTTCGACATGATAGATGGCCAAATCGAGCCACAGCAAGGAATCAAAATCATACCGGGGCCATGCAAGGAGTGGGGCATCGTTCGAGCCAATAGAGGAGGGCTCATTCGCTTCCTGAAGAAGCCCGGTGAGTTCATGAAGAAGGATGAGGTCTTTGCGGAGATTTACGACCTGTATGGCGATGTGATTGAGAGAGTGAAAATGCCGGCTGATGGATATACATGGGCATATCCCTGCGGTGACATCCTGGGCACGAACACTGGTCTGCAGGCTGTTCAGACGGGCGCCAATGTTGCATATGTTCTCACACAGGAGAGCAAGTGAAGACGGAGCATACATTGTAGCAGGTGAACTCACCTGCTATTGTCTGAGTCGGGGCATCTCAATGTGTCCATCCCACGACAAGATGGATGAGGCGCCCCACTTGTTTCCCGCGGTCAAATGATATCGAGATGAAAGCAATGAGCACTGCCGTACAGAGGCTGTTCGCAAAGGTTTCTCCCACTTATGATCTCATCAACCGCATCCTTACCTTTGGTCTAGATCGAGGTTGGCGAGAAAGAGCCGCTGCATCCGCCGCCGACAGAAGTGGCATCTGGATTGATGTTTGCTGCGGGACTGGCGATATGGTAGCAGACCTAGCTCACCTTGCCACCGATGAGACCAAGGTACTTGGCCTGGACTTCAGTTGGCCGATGCTACGCAAGGCCAGAAAAAAGCCGGGAATGGACCGGACTATACTCCTGCTTGCAGACGCAAGAATCCTGCCCGTTCTTGATGGCTCGGTTGATGTTATCACGGTTTCATTTGGAGTCCGAAACATCCGTCACTCCCATCTAACACTGGCTCAGACTTTCAAGGAGTTCCATCGAGTTCTGAAACCCGGTGGACTCTTTGTTAGCCTAGAGACTAGCCAACCACAGTCCAAGATTGTTCGATGGCTGTTCCACACGTATGCTTGCCTGTTCGTAAGGGGCGTAGGAGGAAGAATATCAGGTTCCAGATCCGGCTATGCCTACTTGTCTTCGACAGCGAGTCAGTTCTATAACGCAGCAGAGTTGTCGGAGACGATTCGTGAGGCCGGTTTCCACGATGTCCGTTATCATCACATGATGTTCGGAGTTGTCGCTATTCACGAAGCGAGCACGTGATTGTTCCCTATGACTTCGCTCTCTGATCCTTTAGCAAGTCTCGAATCTCCCGAAGAATCCGAACCATCTCGTCGTCGGCAGCACCAACTATCTTCGAAGCGGGTTCTTCATGAGGTCTAACAACCTCTGTCGTAAGAGTATATGGCTCACGGAACCTTCTGAGTTCTCTCAGGATGAAGTCTCTTACTTCTTCGTAAAACTTGATTCCCTCGAGTTTTTCTTCTGGGCCTCGGTGTTGTGGACCTGAGTAACCTGCGGTCTCTATCTCAACCGTGCCGATTCCAAACGCTCTGTCAAACGGTCCTGCCCTGCTCGAGATGTTTGTGATAGTTCTAAATGGAACGTGTTTTCGAGTGATGTTGATGATACCTTTCTTGACGTATATCTCAGGCAAGGTTTCTCCAGATTGTCCCGTAACGGAGTACTCTATTGATCTTACATAGATTGGCGTGATCATCAAAGCCGGAATCAGCCAGATTAAGTCGATAATCAGAACCCAATAGTTCACTAGCTGCCAGGTCGTGGCAAGGAAATAAGCGTAGTTCGGGATCTCGCTGGGTTCTGTTATCGATATTAAGAACGCAACCCCCATAAGCCCTAGGGATTGTATTGCCCAAAAAAGGAAGCCAACAATGAGCTCGATTGCCCAGTACTTGTTCCTAAATGCTTTCGACGGCCTGAATACTTTGCCGCTGGTCACCACTTCGAGCGGTGGCCTGATAACCTTCGCTTCTGTTTCACTACCCATTTTGTCTCACCTTATGCAGAATCTGTCTTTCTCTTGTAGCGGGGAACCTCCTTTGCCGCTAGCTTGTTGAATATCGCAACTGACTGCTGAGTCATGGGCAGAGCCTGTTCGTCAGGTCTCAATGTTATGGCATACTCTTCCATGATAGTGTCCAGTGTCTTCCTGCATTCTTCTTCCTTGGGGCAATCAGGACACAGTTTGCCTGCGTAGGAGTCATGCTTGTACCACACTATTACTCCGAGTTCCAAGGTGAAGACAATATAGACTTGGGCGTTTGCTTGATAGTCGAATCCTATCAGCAGCCCCTTATAGTCTAGGATACTTTCGATGTCGAGCCGGTGGCTTTCGGCGTGGCTCTTGAGTGTCTTGGCAATCTTCTCTCGAGCTCTGTTGAGCACACGAGATACGTATGCTGAGCCTCCCCTTCCAACATCCTCATTACTTTGAGCGATCTCGCTGGTGCTGTGTCCATGCTGGAATTCACGCCACACGATTTCCTCGTGGTCCGAGAGCAGTCCCATGTTACGATCCTCGCGCATCGTGATTATGCGATTTACCCGTTGTGGTAATTGTTGATTACTCTATGGTAAAGATTTATATATAAACTTCGCGGTATATGATGGTGGAGAAATCGGTAAAGATTTCATAGGTGAAAACGTTGACGAGTAACAGTGTTTGCATCAAAACCATTCGCCTGAACAAGGTCTTCGGGCTTGTCCAGGCTGTCAGGGATTTGGACTTGGATGTGCCCTGTGGTACCAGATTCGGGTTCCTGGGCCCGAACGGAGCTGGAAAGACGACCACTGTGCGGATGCTAGCGGGGCTCTTGAAACCCACAAGTGGCAGTGCAGAGGTATGCGGTTTGGACATCGGCACGCAGAGGGACGATATCAAGACCGTGACAGCTCTACTTCCTGAGACTGCAGGCCTCTACTCCAAGCTTTCAGCTGTGGAGTTTCTGAAGTTTGTAGGTGCACTGAAGGGTATGGGCGGATCTGTCTTGGATCATAGGATTCAGAAATTGCTCTCGATGCTTGGGCTCGAAGGCCGACAAGATGATTTGCTTGAGTCATATTCGTCCGGTATGAAACAGAAGGTGCTCGTAGCATCTACACTACTGAGCGAACCGAAACTGGTTTTCCTAGACGAGCCAACCGCCCGTTTGGATCCAAGTACCGCGGTCCTTGTCAAGGATCTGATTCTTGCCCTTGCGGAAGAGACCAGTACGACTTTCTTCATCTGCACACATCAGACATCGTTCGCCGAGGAGGTATGCGATGTAATCGGTCTTCTCGTTGGAGGTCAGCTCGTTACTGTGGGTCCGCCTGGGAGCATAGTGGAATCGGTAGGAGCTCACGATCTCGAGGACGCATACCTTAGGATTGTAGGCGGAAAGGTTGATCGTGAAAAGCTACTATCCTGGAGGTGAAATTGTGATTCATACTTGGTACCACATTGCGAAGGCTGAGTACTTTGTATTGACAGCAAGCATGAGGAAGCATAGGCCGATTTATGTCGGAGCTGTCTTTGCTCTCGCGATTTTATGGGCCATAGTGGTTGCACCTATTGTCGTCGGGTTGATTATTGGTGGCATCATCCCCATGTCAACGGTTCGGGATTTATTGATGTTCATATTCCCGGGACTGATGCGAGGTGCCATGATGTACCTCTGGGCAATGCTTCTGCTCTATCCCTTGTCGAATGCGCTTCAAGAAGTGAAGATTGGTCAATGGGAGATAATGCTGTCGCACAAAGTG
>PRDJ01000046.1 GCA_003345555.1 Candidatus Thorarchaeota archaeon | reverse complement strand
CAAACACTCGCCTGACCGTAGTGGGCGACCCCTTCAATCCCAATTGCTCGACAGGAACTCCCAACGCGGCAGCACCCACTTCCTCAAGTGGCTTCTTCTTTGCTTTCATTATGCCCATGATGTTAGGAAGCCTGGGTTCGTTCAGACCCTTTGTCGCGGTGAGCAAAGCCGGCATCTTGACGGTAACTTCCTCGTAACCATCATCTGTGCTCTTGTGCAGTGTGAGCCGCTTCCCATCTTGGTCGACCTCAAGGTGGCGCACATAACATACTTGGGGAACGCCCAGGAGCTCTGCAAGCTCTGGACCCACCTGGGCTGTGTCTCCGTCTATTGCCTGCTTCCCACAGATAACTAGATCATACTCCATCTTCTTGATTTGCTCAGCAAGAGTATGTGCTGTTGCCCAAGTGTCTGCACCAGCAAACGCCCTGTCAGTGAGGATAATCGCCTTATCCGCGCCCATAGCCAGAGCCTTGTAGAGCGCGTCTTTGGCCTGAGGTGGACCCATCGTGACAACAGTCACTTCACCGCCGAACTTCTCCTTCAGCTGGATTGCAGCCTCGACTGCATACTCATCGAATGGATTGAGAATGCTTGGCACTCCTTCTCTAATGAGTGTGCCAGTCTCGGGATTGATGCGGACTTCAGCGACCTCAGGCACTTGTTTGACAGGCACTATTATCTTCATGAGTAGGACACTCCAAGGTGGCTTGTGTCACTTCGGCTGCAAGGCTGTCTCATTATAAGCAATGCGTACGAGGAATTGCGGCCCTCTGTGAAGCCACTGCTCGCCAAGAATCTTCCGCGGGCAAGATGAGAAAAACAGCTCGGTATGCACAATAAGTCTCACATGTTTCAAATGGCTTTGCCTTGACCCACACGCTGACTTTGCACAATCCTTTTATGATGGCTAAAGCGGATAACCTGCCTGTGCTTTCAAACCGGAGTAGGTAGTGAACATTAATGGGCAAAGAGAAAGGATTTGGTGCTCTCATACTCATTCTTGCATTTCTTGTGCTGATTTACTACACTTGGGGTCTGGTCATACTCCAGAACCCATGGTTCGGACCCGCCGCTACGAGTTGGGCCTACGGACTGTTTCCACCTGGCATTCTGCGAGATATCTTCGTTCCAGACTGGAGATTTCTAGTCATGCTGCCGATCTGGCTTGCAGTAGTCTTGATTGCTGTCATTGGAATGTGGATTGGCTGGACAATGGTAACCACTCCAGCTCCTGAGCCGCTGGAGGACTTCGACTTCGAAGAAGAGAAGAAGCCCGAAGCAAAGCCAGAAGAGAAGAAGCCTGAGAGCAAGGCTCCTCAGAAAGGCAAGAGTTAGGCGCTGACACCCGAGAATCACTACCTCCTGAGAGGGACCAGCCAATTCCCTCTCTTCTCATTTTGTCTGTCTCAATACCACACATTGTGTAGACAGGTCGTGGCATGACGGCGTAGCCATCGTCGACGCCGTGCGTACAGGAGGTTCTAAGAGCTTGCTGCTGCCTCTCGAATCAAATTCACTCCCTGCTGAGATAGCTTGTCGGCCGTCTTCTGAGTCTTTCCCTCTGCAAAGCATCGCCAGAGAGGCTCAGTTCCTGAAGGTCTCATCAGAATCCAACCTTCGTCATAGATGAGCTTGATACCGTCAAGTGTAATCCTGTTCTGGCCTTCGGTCATTTGAAGCAGCACACCGAGTATACGATCCCTCTTTTCGGCAGGCACTGGGACCTTGGTCTTGGCACTTGCGTACTTTGGCAGTTTCTGAATCAGGCCTGACAAGCTTACTCCTTCGGCAGCTAGTATGTCGACAACTTGGGCGGCAGTCATTGGTCCATCTCTGACTGGCTGATGTGGGGGATAGAAGACGCCTCCATTCTCTTCTCCACCAAGGTCAGCTCCGAGTTCCTTTACCTTGTGAGAAACGACGACACTACCGACTTCCGTCCAAACTATCTGAGCGCCTGTTTGTTTGGCGACGTCTTCAATCAATCTGCCGCTGCTCACCGGCGTCACAAGAGTTGAACCGGGTTTTCTCGCAAGTACTCGCGAGGCAATTAGTGCGAAGGATTGGTCCCCCCAGAGGACCTGACCCCGTTCATCGACAAAAGTGGCACGGTCGGCATCACCATCGTGTGCGATTCCTATGTCAGCTCCAATAGACACCACAGCTCGGCTCAGTTCCGTGAGATTCTCCGGGAGCGGTTCAGGATCCCTACCAGGGAAAGTTCCGTCTAGCTGTCCATTCATTGAGAATACCTTGCAGCCCAGCTCCCTCATGAGCTGAGGAGTCACCAACGATCCAACACTGTTGGCACAATCGACAACTACAGTCAGTCTGCGCTTCTGAGCCCCCTGAACGTCAATGTGACTCTTTATGGCATCCATGAATTGTCTGAGTGCGGAGTCATAACTCTCGACTGTGCCGATCCTATCCCACGGAGCGACCCTGAATTCTCTGCCGAAATACGAATTTTCGATGCTATCTTCCACGTCCCGAGAGACCTCTATACCATCAGAGCCCATGACCTTTATGCCACTGAATTCCCCGGGATTGTGTGATGCAGTAATCATGATTCCCCCGACACAACCGAGCCGGGGAACGACGAATTGGAGTGTTGGAGTTGGAGCAAGACCGATGTCAATGACTGAACAGCCCGTGGATAGAAGACCGGACACTATGGCCCGTGAGAACATCTCTCCACCCATGCGAGAATCTCGGGCAACCGCAACATGACCTGCTCCCAAGATTGTCGCGGCAGATCTACTGATGTCTAGCGCCATGTCTACGGTCATGCTTTGGTTTATGATTCCGCGCACACCGTTTGTGCCGAAAATGCGTACCACGTGCGGCGGTTCTGCTAGGCGATGACTTAAGAGTATCGTCGGTTTCAATGCAATCTGAAACCATTATGCCAGCGTCAGGGCGAAGGAAAGACTCAGAGTATGAGCAGGCAGCTATGCTCCTTACGAATGGAAAGACGAAAGAAGCAATTGCCTTACTCAGAGGAATAGTCTCCAGGAACCCTGCTCATACCAATGCAATGGTCTCCTTGGCTGTGGCACTCATAGAGACAGATGGCGTAGCGAAGAGAGACAGCCCCGCTACCAAAGAAGCACTGGACCTGTTAGACAGAGCAGCTTCCATCGCCCCGAAGGACCCGGTTCCACTATTCAACAAAGGTGTCTGCCTTCGTGGTCTCGGCATGCTAGAAGAGGCATTGGTAGCGTTTGACGCCGCTTTGAAGCGCGAAAAGAGACTGCCTCTGGCAGTGCTCCATATGGCCGAAATCAACTATGAACTCGGACACTGGAACAAGGCAGTTGAACTCGCAAGATTGGCCGTTATCAGGGATCCGGGACTCAAGGAATCGCTAGGCTGGGTTCCCGATGCGGTCAGCAAGGCGTCAGAGCAAGAGAGCAAGTCTAGATAGATACACACCCAGATGCGTGTCTTCCTCCTGTCGTCACGCGAGAACGGCCCTGACGAAACGTTTAAGTTGCATTTTGGGTGGCTCGGTTCAATTTGAGTGGCTCTTGCCGCTTCTGATGCCAACTTGGTGATTTGATGTCTCAGAAAGGTGTTCCAACCTACCGCGGGCACGAAATCGAAGAACTCGCTAAGATGAACATAGATGATCTCATCGAGATTCTTCCAAGTCGCAGAAGAAGAACTCTGAAGCGAGGCCTACCCCCGAGGCAGAAGAAACTCCTGACTAAGCTCAGGAACGCCAGAAAGGCGCAGAAGAAGGGCAAAGACATCATTACCAAGACTCACTGCAGAGATATGGTCGTCCTTCCAGAGATGATTGACCTGACAGTCGCCGTTCACAACGGGAAGGATTTCACCAAGGTCAAGATCATCCCACAGATGATCGGACATGTCTTGGGCGAATTCGCACCCTCAACAAGAAAGGTGAGCCATGGAAACCCAGGCATCGGTGCAACCAAGTCGTCATCATACGTGCCCTTGAAGTAGGCTCATTGGCCTTTCAGAGACTCTGACGGCCCTTGTTGCATCTCAGACGTTCCTCTGGAATTGTCACCTTGTATGCGCCTGATTCGATGTGCTTCCTAAGCTGGTTTATTCCAATCCCGACCCCATAACAAAAGACAGTCGGTTCAGGGTCAATCCCGATGAACACCGACTCAGTCGTTGCCTCGGCGGACTGGTTCATACGCAGAATCCTCTTTTGACTGAAAGCCCACCGACCGTCCGAGTCGTCTGGCATGACTATCTTCGCCTTTCCCCGGAACATGACGTAGCTGGCGGGGACAAAACGCAGGTAATAGTGAGGAAATGTGACTAACAAGGAAACGTTTGGATTGCTCCTCACATTCCGCACTTTTGCGGAACCAGCGCCTGCCATCACATAGATTGAGAAACCGGACTCCGGACGGGATACTCCATAGAGAACTCCAGTCGAGTGAGGACGCTCTCGATGATCTATCGTCGTCAACACTCCGAACGTCTTCTTTCGAATCTCTCGTTCCACAAAGTCAAAGCCGAGCTCTCGCATCGCCATGTCGCCCTTCGGGTCATTCCCTTGCAGCATTCACCTACCTCCAGATATTTCTGTTCCTCTCGAAATCCCTGCAAACACAGGTGCTAACACGAAGGGCTTACTTGGAGGCGGCATCGTGTCCGCGTGCGCCTCATTCAAAGACCCGGATTCATACGCGCGGAAGACTTCGATGTCGCTTCGGGAAATTGACATAAGGTAGTGAAACTCCTAACAGTAGACTGAGAAATGAAGCGCGCGATAGTAGTCTACGAGAGCAAATATGGAAATACGAAGCGGATTGCTGAGGCAATCGTGGAAGGGATGAAGCAGGCCGGCGAGATTGATTGCAGGTTGATTGTGCCAGCCGATGCGCAGCCAGACGAACTCGTTCACTACGATGCAATCCTCTTCGGCTGTCCGAATCACATGCAAGAACCATCACGTGGAGTAATCGGGTTCATTGATCGCGCTGCCTCAGTAGACCTGAGAGGCAAGGTCTCTGCAGCTTTTGACACCTACATGGGTGCAAACAAGGGTGTTGCTGTCGCCAAGCTACAGAGAAAGATACGTGAGAAGCTACACGGACTGAAGCTTGTCACCGAAGGGTTTTCTGGAGAGGTCAAGAGCAGAACGGGGCCCCTAGTCGAGGGCGAGACTGCAAGAGCTCAACAATTCGGTCTCAGCGTGGGCCGAATCATCCTTGGTTAGCGATTGGACTTCATCTGGCACCTATATTTCGTAGCTATCTGGAGCCTTAGAGAGACGCCTAGAACCTGACCGTGTTACTGCGTATGTGTCTTCAATACCGAGCACCCTTCTTCCCGGAATGATCAACTTCGGTTCGCATGCTAATGTATTACCGACCAGCAACTCTGGACCACGAGCATGAAATACTGGTAGATCGTCAAGCTCCAAGCCCACGCCATGGCCCAAGAAAGCGACCTTGTCAGGTCCAACACCCATGAAGTACTCCTCAATCCCAAGCTCCCGCGCAAGCTCAAGCACGTGCCCATATAGCTCGCCCAGATTCACGCCGGGTCCGAGGCCGCGACTGATGAGTGTCCTCAACTGATTCAGAGCATCGAGCTGGTCGCGAGCTGCCTTGTCGAAGCTACCACATACGAAAGTCCTTGTCGTATCAGAAATGTAACCACGGCAGTTGCCGCAGGCATCGACCAAGAAGGGGCGGCCTCGGCCAATCCTTGTCCGGCTTGGACCATAAGGGTACTTCAACGAAAGGCCTGTGCTAGAAACGGGCGTGAAGGTTGTATTCATGGCTGCGGCCGTGCTCGAGATCACGTACGAGTACTGTGGCATCATCGAGCCAAACGCATGGGTAGTTATGAAACCGTCATGACCGTTCTGTAGTAGCCAAGAGTCTAAG
>PRDJ01000045.1 GCA_003345555.1 Candidatus Thorarchaeota archaeon | reverse complement strand
GACCGCACTCCAGAGGGGCTTGCAGAAGCCGAGATAGCACTGCACAGAACGTTCGACCATGACATCATCAAGATATCCTTTCACAGTTGTTATCCGGTCGTCGACTGGGGTTGCGCACCGGTCTATGACGGGGGGATTACTGGGTCCACCAAATGCGACAACTGTGCCGTTTGCTCATCTGCTGACTGGGAGACACTCGAACCCTTGGACGTCAATACTGGGGAGTTTGGCAAACAGGTCCAGGCCGTCCAACTCATACATGCGTATGCGCAAGCCCGCGTGCCCACATTGGCTACTGTGTTCGATCCTCCGATGGTGGCGGACCTACTATGCAAAGGAAAGCTGAAGGAGTACATGGACAAGAATCCAGACATTATGAAAAGCGCACTCGAACTCATAACGGGTGTAATGGTTGATTTTGCCCGCGCTACTATTGATGCGGGTGCGGATGGTATTTTCCTCGCCTCACAGCACGGAACGTACGAAGCTGTCACTGACAGGCAGTACGACGAGTTCGTTCTGCCATACGACCTCAAGGTGTTGTCCAAACTGAGGCGCAAGGCCGGGCTCATCCTGATGCATCTTCATTCTGGAGTCGAAGACAAGCGAATCCGATTTGAGCGGCTTTCACGAATACCCACCTTGGATGGTCTGAACTGGGCGGATCAGAGCGTAGCTCCTACGTTGAAACAGATGAAGAACCAGTCAAGAATGGCAGTGTTTGGTGGCATTGACCATAATGGTGTACTGAGGACCGGCACTCCAGATGAAGCAAAAGAGAAGGTCCTAGAGGCAATAAGATCCGCTGGACTTGAGCGATTGGTTGTTGCGCCCGGCTGCGTGATTCCGATTGACGCGCCGGAGGACAACATTCATGCAGTAGTTAATGCAACAAGGTCCATTGTTCCTTGGGATAAAGAGTGGGAGACTTACAGATGAAGAACAACGATGTCGTGCAATTGCTTAACGAGATGGCGGTTCTTCTGGAAATACAGGGGACGGACAAATTCAAGCCGAAGGCGTACAGTAGGGCTGCACGTTCTATTGCCTCTCTCGGTGAGGACATCGAGGCTATAGCCGCTCGCGGGGAGCTAACTGGAATTCCGGGCGTCGGGAAGTCACTAGCGGACAAAATCGATGCCTATCTCAAGACAGGGTCAATCAATCAACTCGAACAGTTGCGAAAGGAAATCCCGGTCAAGGTGAGAGAACTAGACGCTATCCCCGGTGTCGGTCCGATGACGATGAAACTACTGTATGAAAACCTCGGCATAACGGACCTAGAGTCTCTCGAAAAGGCAGTCAAAGAGGGGCAGCTTAAGGGTTTGAAAGGGATCGGGCAGAAGACAGTGGACCAGATATCTGAGGGTATCCAGCTCGCACGTGCTGGTTTCGGCCGAACGTTGCTGGCAAATGCCTTTCCAATTGTCGAGGGCATTCAGGCTTCGCTGAGAGAGATTCAGGGCGTACGAAAGATCACTATTGCAGGTTCGTTTCGTCGCAGGAAAGAGACCATTGGTGATATCGATGTACTTGTCGTAACGGATGAAGCAGAGCAGCTGATGAACGCGTTCGTTCACCTTGAGGGTGTTGCAGATGTCCTTGCTCACGGGCCTACCAAGTCCTCTGTGCGTCTAGCGAGCGGCATTCAGGTTGACGTTCGCGTGCTCCCCGCAGATAGTTATGGAGCTGGTCTTCAGTACTTCACGGGCAGCATTGATCACAACGTGCATGTGAGGACAATCGCTCAGAAGCGAGGTCTGAGACTCAGCGAGTACGGTCTATATAGAGGAGACGAACAGGTTGCAGGAAGAGAAGAGGATGCTATCTACAGTGCAGTAGGTCTCGACTATATCGAACCGGAACTCAGAGAAGATAAGGGCGAGATTGAGGCAGCACAGCATCACGAACTTCCCAAATTGATAGAACTAAAGCACATTCGGGGCGATCTCCACACTCACACTGACAAATCAGACGGTGCCAATTCCATTGAAGAGATGCTCGATGCCGCAGCCAGGAAGTCGTACGAATACTACTGCATATCAGACCACACAAAGAGCCTGACCATAGCCCGTGGCATGACTGAGGAACAGATACTTGCATCGATTAGTGAGATTGATGAGTTTAATTCGTCGGGCAGATGGAAGATGAGAGTTCTAAAGGGCGCCGAGGTCGACATACTCTCAAATGGAAATCTGGACATCAGCGACGAAGTACTTCAGCAGCTGGACGTTGTGACGGCATCTGTCCATTCAAAGATGAAGGACACTAAGGAGGCAATCACTGATCGGGTCTGTGCTGCGATTCAGAATAGACATGTGGACATCTTGGGCCACCCCACAGGCCGGCTTCTGCTCAAGCGCTCGGAGTACGAAGTCGATTTGGAGAGAGTATTCGAGACCGCCCGCGCTTCAGGTGTCATCATGGAGCTCAACAGTCATCCTGAGAGGCTAGACCTCAATGATGGGAATCTCAGAGCGGCTAAGCGATACGGATTGAAAATCGCAATAAACACGGACGCTCATCGCATAGGTGAACTTGACAACATGCAGTTTGGTGTGTTCCAAGCGCGTCGTGGGTGGCTTGAGGCCAAGGACGTAATCAACACATATCCGTTGAAGGAAATGATTAAGCTGTTGAGGAAATAGATAGTCTGCTTCCTAAGCCGGATGCAGTATAGAATGGCCCTGTTTCTGATTCCGGGCTGTCTTAGTGCTCATTTCGGTCACGATATGTGACTCTGTGTCGTGACCCTAAGATGTGGCTCCGCATTATATACTGAACTTGGGCAGCATATCATGTGAATCACGATGGCGCACGAAAGCAATTCTCGAAATGATTCCGTGATGAGGGACACCAAGTACCAATCCACAAAGGCTGTGGCATACCGGTACATGACATGCGTCGTAATGAGGTGAAAGCATGGCTCAGGTAAGAATCACGAACAGAACTCGAAGGGCAGTATCCCTCAAGGTCCCGATGACGACTGAGGCAATCGCCCACGCGTACTTCTCTAGGTGAATATCGATGAGTAGTTCGCCCAATGAATCCTCCCAGAGCACTTCCAAGAGCACACATGTACTCGACCCAGAATCACCCACCGAGCGTGGGCCCACACTTGAAGAGGTGCTTGCGCTAGAGGCTACGTGAGCCCTCTCTTCTTTTCGACCCAAATTTCGATTCTCACAGAGCGGCATGACTGCAAAGGCCCGCGATGTTCATCGCCCCCCAAAGGAATGAATGGTGCCGAGGGCGAGACTCGAACTCGCGTACTCCTACGAGAAAGGATTTCTCATCGGAAGGCCGACCAACCATCAAACATCTTGAGTCCTTCGCCGTTGGCCTAGCTTGGCTACCTCGGCACGCTGGCTGCCAATCTCTCTAGTCTGTATATAGCCGTTTTCCCTTGTCCTTCCTGTTCGACGTATCCAAACCAGAGAATCGCTTTTCCTAGTCAGGCTTATCAGGACCGCCCTGAACTATACATGTCTCAGATACTGTGCTTGGAGCCAAAGTGAATGTCGTATCTAACGATAGAAGATTTCTCAATGTTCTACAATGTATCCGGCGAGGGTAAGCCCGTCCTACTGATACACGGGTTAGGGTCGGATCACCGTGGCTGGGAGTTTCAGGAGAATGACCTGAAGAGTCATTTTCAGCTTGTAATCCCGGACCTCCGTGGTCATGGGCAGTCGAGGGGCGGCATCACTGACTTTGTTCCGGCGCGGCGGTTCGCAGAGGATTTGGACACGCTCCTGTCTCACTTGCATGTTGACAAGGCACATGTTGTAGGTGAGTCGATGGGCGGAATCATAGCTCTTGAATTCGTCCTTGATTTCCCTGAGCGCATTGACAGACTGGTGCTAATAGGCACCACACCCAAAGTGACCGAAGAGACAGCTGACGTTGTGTACGGTTGGCGCGAGGCACAACTGGCGGGAGGAAATGAAGCATTCTTCTGGGCCTCGTTAAGAAGCGGGTTCTCATCCCAGTGGATCAAGAAGAACCCAGAAATCGTCGAACATCTCAGACAAAAAGCTCAGGGTATGAATGCGGATGGCGTCGTCGTCGCCGGTCTTGGTCTAGCAACAACCGATGTGACAGATCGACTTCCCGAGATCAATGTGCCAACGCTTGTTGTTCATGGAGACTCCGATAGAATAATCAACATTGAGATGGGGCGGGTCATGAACAGAGGCATAAGGAACTCAAGACTGAAGGTCCTAAAGGGATCTGGTCATTCTCCAACCGTGGAAAGGGCGAAAGAACTCAATCAACTACTCATTACGTTCCTAAAGAGTCGAAACTGAGTGTGCCGCCAGGCAATTCATTCCATAAGAGTCTAGGAAGTAGCTCTTGACTTCTCTTCAAGGAACGGTCTAATCTGTTTGTAGAAGTCAGCGATAATCTTGCTTTTCGTCTCTTCAGTCTCGAGAATGAACAAACGAATCTGTTGGCCGACTCTTATTTCCTTGACGAAGCCAATATCAACGAGAGGCTGCATGACTCTGTGAATTGTTGAGTGAGCCAAGCCCGTGTCTTTGGCTATCCTGCTAAGATTGAAGAATTCCTTCGGTCGGTCAAGAAAATGTTGAACGACTCTTGTTTGGGCTCGTGAGGCGAATATCTTCTCAAGAAGCTTGTGCAACTGTAATGCCCTCCACTCATCACTATATCAAAGCAGGCACTATAGTGCTCCCGACCTTTTTGCCCTTGAAGAACCGAAGAAGGTTGTCAGGATCCGTGCCGTCAAATATCACTGTCTCAATCCTAGAACGTTCCACGACTCCGATTGCCACGGGGTCAAAGAGTTCATATTCACCAGCGCGTGTTCCACTTCTTGCAAGTATGGACTTGAGCTGAGCAACACTAACTGAGTCTAGCTTCTTGGCACCGGGCTGTTTCGGGTCACGGTCGTAGACGCCATCCACGTTTGTGGCATTCAGTAGTCTGTCTGCGTGCACCAACTCTGCCGCAAGGGCCGCGGCAGCATTCGTAGACTGACCTGGAAGCAACCCTCCCATCAGTATAACTCTGCCAAGGCAGTTTGCCGTTGCGACTTCATCCAAGCTCTCTGCCACCTTTGGGTAGGCCACATCTCCCAAAGCAGTAATGAGCAGCTCTGCATTATGTCGTGCTAACTTAATACCGAACCAATCACACTGGGCTTCACTCGCGCCAAGTTCCCGAGCAGCACTGATGAAGGCTCTTGCAGGCTTTCCACCACCCACAACTACAATCAGCTGATGGCCTTCTCTTACTAGGCTCTTGACATTCATGGCGTATTTCTTGATTCTCTCCGTTAGTATGTTGCCTGCGTCATCGTAGAGGAGAGAGCCTCCTATCTTGAGAACTGCGCGCATAGCCTGTCCCTGCCGGATTGTCCAAGAGTTGACTTCTTGGACTCACCTAAAGAAGATTTCTTGAATGGAACGATTGGTCGATATTTCGACTGAACGCTTTTCAATGCCCTACAGGTGGCACATTGTTCCGAGAGTGTACTGATTTTCATGGGGTAGTGCACGAGTTGCTTGAAGGATAAACGAAGTTGCCCACAAGCCTTTTAGCACGACGGCAATCTGCGACTTGAACGCGGCCCCTGTCCGGTCTCCACAATAGCCAGAGAGGCTAAAGTGTAATGTCAAAGTTCACAGCGAGAATCGAATCCAACCGATGGACTCCAGCAGATGAGGAGGCGCTCTTGGAGACTTGGGGCCAGGAGGAAATCTATGCTTTCGATCCCCGCGCAAAGAATCTGTACTCGGTTGACACGCCGCCTCCATATCTGTCAGGACACGTTCACATAGGTCAGCTAGTACACTACACACAGATCGACATTATCGCAAGATATCGGCGCATGCAAGGTCTTCAGGTGAATTTTCCATTAGGCATTGACCGCAATGGCCTTCCGGTTGAGCTCCGCGTGGAGAAAGAATTCGGGATGAATATGCATAATACTCCACGGGAGGAGTTTGTTCGTAAATGCAAAGAGCAGCTCGACATGTACGAAGAAGAGGTTGTCGAGAGCTTCAGGAGACTGGGCATCAGTTTCAATGCCTATAGCGGCGACGGAGTCTATAGAACCGATAGCCCGAAATATAGGGCCGTAACACAGGCGACTTTCATCAGTCTTTGGAAACAAGGGCTAGTCTACAGTGACTACAGACCAAACAACTGGTGTCTGGATTGCGGCACGACCATTGCTGACGCAGAGGTAGAGTATGAGGAGCGCCAGACGACTCTATACTACCTCTACTTCCAAGTGGAAAGAATGGAGCCCATTAAGATAGCAACGACGCGGCCAGAGTTGCTTTGCGCATGCGATGCAATCTTCGTTCATCCTGACGACGAAAGGTATCGCGAATACAGA
>PRDJ01000044.1 GCA_003345555.1 Candidatus Thorarchaeota archaeon | reverse complement strand
TGGAGTCAAACGAAGAACACTATGTACTCACAGAGAAGAACAAGGCGCGGTTGCTTGAGGTGAAGTTCAGGCAGGATCCAGCTGCAATATGAACAAGAGAAGCTTGGCGTGATACCTATGGCTCGACATACAATGCCACGGCGGCCTTTCTTCACTGTTCTTGTGTGAAGTCTGCCCAGTCTACTAGCACTCGAGCTGAAGCAGCAGGTCAGGAACAGGGATGAAGAACCGCTCCGCTTTCTTTAGGACGATGCTTCGGTAGTATTGAGCTAGACCTAGGAATCCACGTATAACTGACTCATCACCATCGAAGACGAAAACAATGGAAGTTGTGGGACGAGATTCGTTTATGGTAGCCCTGGCATAGACGTGCTCATCGATGAGCGGGACTTTCAGTTCGCTGGCGATATCAAATACCATCTTGATGAAGAGTTCTCTGTTTGCCATCTGACTGTTCACTGTGCTACGAGATTCCATTCATCCATATTCATGTAACGGATGTGATAGCCGTGTGCTGAGAACTGACTGGCTGGCCGGCGCGCGTAAAGCTTATACACAAGACCGAAGAAACCTCAATTGGACTGGTTTCTGAGGGACACAAATGCCTGAAGAGAAGCTCACCGAGAAAGAGAAGACGGCCCTGCAAGAGGCACTGAAAGGTGCAACGCTGTCAGATGCCGACGTGCGCAAGCTGGCTGAAGGAGAGGATGAGTCCGGTCAAACAACGGTACCGATCGAGTCTGGTGAAGACCTTCTCTCGGCCGCAAGTTCCGCCCTGGATTTTGTTGAGAAACTTGATGGCTCAGCGCCCAAGGCGGAGGCACTCGCCCCCAAGGATGCGGTTGCAGGCTTTGATGCTCTACTGAGGAAGCTCGAGACTCTGCGCAGTGACATTGCAGCACTCCAAAGAGGAGTCGTCAGTGTGTTTGCCGCACAGCTCTTGACGTTCAGAGGCAAGGTCGTAGAACTCAAGTCAAGGATATCGGACGAGATGGTCGAGAAACTCCGAATGCAGTTTTTCAAGAGCTTCATCGAACAGACGTTCGTGGACATAGTCGACAACGAATTCGCTGCACTCGAGAAAGACTTGGTAGACAAGATTGTCCAACAAACCCAGGAGAAGTTCAGAGAATTCGCCACGAGAGTCAGGGAATCAGAGGTTGATTTGCGCGGGACGATTGTTCAGCAGCAAGATATCGTCAGATCATTCATGCAGAGCTTGGAAGAAGACGCCACTGCTCAGAGGGACATTCTCGCAGAGAAGGAGACTGAGATACGTAGGCTCGAGGGGCAGATACGGCAGCTGCAGTCCAGAATTGACAGTTCAATGGGTATCGACGCCGCTCGGGGGGAGATAGCCAGAAAGGTATCCGAGCTTGAGAGTGAGATTGCTTCACTTAAGCAGGAGGTATTCCAGAAGGACGGTCTTGTGCAAGCCCAAACCGGAGAAATCGAACAAGCACGCTCTCAAGTGGAGGAATTGAGAGTTAAGGTAGGCGAACTTCAAAGCGAAGTGGCCGTCTACAAGACCGAGAAAGAGACCGCCAAGGGCGCACCAAGGAGGAGTGACGCGGAGGTGAAGACGCTCCAATCAAAGGTTGATCTCCTTGAGAAAGCTGTGGCTGAAAAGCGCAAAGAGGCTGAAGCACTAGCGGCCAAGGCAAAGGGTCTCGAACTTGAGCTTAGCAAGACAACTGCCGAGAAGACAGCAGCCGAGAAGGAGTCTGGGCAGCGGCTGAAGGAGCTCCAGTCTGTCGAGGACCGTATTCGGGAAGTCAAGAATCTTGAAGACCAAGTACATACTCTGCAGCAGGATCTCAAGGCAGCAAAGGACAAATCCACTATTGTCGAGATGCAGAGAGAAGCCTATGAGAAGGCCACTCGGTTGATGGAGAAGGAAAGAGACCTTGCTCTGGAGCAGAGAGACTTGTCAGACGAACGGGTCAAGCGGTACATCAAAGCGCTCGGTTTGGACAAGAATACAAAGGTCCTAGTCATGGTCGACGAAGTCGGTTCGATAACCTTTGCAGACTTAGCTAAATCATTGGGTACTCAGGTTGCACTCGTGGCCAAGGCTGCAAGGGAATTCGAGAAGCTCGGTGTTCTGAAAATCGAAGGAGATAGAGCGGTTTCGACTCTTAAGGAAGTGCAGATTCAAGAAGGCGAAGTGAAAATATAGAGAGCAATGCCTTAGAACGCGATTGCCCGGTCACCGTCGCCAAACGAATCGACTACTTCAGACCAGTACTTTGCCATTTTCTCAAGAGAGCCAGAGAAATCTTTCGTGATTCGGTACTCGCCCATCCGCTTCTCCACGATGCCTGCATCACGGAGTTTCCTCATCACCTTGACATAAAGACCCCGGCTTGAAAGGACGAACTTTCCCCATTCATTGTCCGGAACGACTCCGTCTGCTTGGACGATCTCATTGAGAATCCTCGAGGCCTGCTCCACTTGTGCCTCTGTAAAGAACAGGTAGCGCAGAAGATGTTTCGGACTGATGAGCGTCGGTCTCCTTACAAGGTCGATTTTCACCATATCTGGTAACCGAGTATGGCACTGCCAAAACAGAATATCAGGGCGGGTATTACTTCCGTGCTCTGAAGGAGGGAACCAGCAAGAGAAGTACCGCTAGGATAGCTAACACTAATACAGAGATTACAGTCTGCATGGCCGGTGATACTACTGCAAGGAATGTGGGGTCAACGTAGCCTCTATACCATAACAGGGCGCCAGTCAAGATGCATGCAATGAATGGGACTATGTTGACAGGCGTGCGCAGCCTTGCCATCGCTGTTATCATGAAGAACAATCCGTATGCTACGCCCGCAAACGCAAACGCTAGTCCAAACATGACGGCAAGGAACTCGAACACTCCATACAAGAGCCAACCAGATTGTGGCATCAGAATCGATAGAATCAACCAAAACACATCGAATCCTACAATGACCTTGAGACCGGTCATGGCGTTGGAAATGTCTACGACCGAGGGAGCGTTGCTGAACATGATCGTCATTGCAAGAAATGCTACGATCCAGAATAACGGGTTCACAACAGTGAGACCGGCGAGAGTGTAGAAAAAGAGATAGACAAAACCCCCTATCTCTAGCGCAGGATAGAGCGTATTCGCAAGCAAGACGGGGTCGGATTTAAGGCCAATCAACTCCTGAAGCAAATCCAATGCTTTTCCACCAATACCCGGAGAACTGGGGACAAGATAGGTCGCGCCGAGTGCGAAGAATACTAGCAAAGCAAGTGAGACAGCGACAGGAGCAAGGTTGATCACTGCCCTCTTCAGAGAACTCTTGGGGTTCACGTATTTCACGTAACCCAGAAATGCCTGGTCGCCTATCACTTGCACACTCAAGGGCTTGAACTCAGCGATTGGCGTCCTCGTGAAAACACAACCCAAAGCGTGAGATGACTCGTGAAGTGCTACGCCGGGACCCACCAAGAAATACCAGGCCCTAGAACCCGGATGGAGCGTTGTGTCAAGCTGGGCGCGTGATAGTCGTTCGAGCAGCCAGCCTAGGCCCCAGACAACAAAGAATAGAACGATGGAGAGTAAGACTATCATGAAATAGGCGTTCAATCGACCACCACATACCACATTCTGCAAACATTCATTCTTGGTTCCGAGAGCTTTCCAAGCCCCAGGTAAGGATTCTTCAGTATTCGTGAGATTCCATCAGAACTTATGTCTATCTCTTTAAACCCACTTCTTTCTTCGTCTGGTCCTCGACCTTTGCGACTTCTTCCGTCTTTCGACGATCCATCTCCTTCGCTTTTTCCTTCTTGGCCTTCTCAACTAACTTGAGCTTTTCCTTCTCAATCTCAGCAATCCGATTCTGACGAGCCTTTTCAGCGTCTCGTATACGGGATCTCAGCTGCTCCACTCGTTTCTTGGTAGAATCGAGCTCCTTGCCTTTCGTGCCTTCTACCTGGCGATAAAGCCGGTCAGCGTCGTGCCATTCCTTTTCAGCCTGAGCCTGCTTCGCTCTAATCGAGTCTGCTGCGTCTCTCTTGGCTTTCGCGGCCGCTTTGTAGCGCTCCATCTCGGCGGTCACCTGCGGTCCAGTACTACTGAGGTCTGCCTCTGCTTTCTTAAGTTCGGACTTGAACTGCTCAATGTCGGCTCTGATCTTCTGTATCTTCTTGTCATCCAAGTGTTGGTCTTCTGACATATGTATCGGCAAGAATGCAGTATGCCGCATTATATCTCTCTTTTCCATACTTGAATGCAGACGTATTTTCGGCCCCACAGCCCGGTTGCGGAGTGTTCCATCGGGGATCATTTCTGGAAAGATGAGAGAAATCGTATTCAGAGCAAACACGAATCTCAACGGCGCATGCCCTCGTCGAGCAACAATGTCAGGAGGATCTTCTGTTCAGAAAGTCTCCTGAGGCTTGACGAAGCTATTCGTCCTCATAATTGACAATAGTAGGCTTAAGGATAACAGTCGCAATCAACAACCATAGCGAGCACCATAAGAGGCACTGTGCTCTCAGAATTCAAACGGGACAAATACTCACAGACCTTTCCCAAGTCGGACGCAGACAACTTTGAGCGAAAACGAGTGCGAGGCGCAGTTTCATGGACTATGGCAGCCTACGGCGTAGCGATCTATTCACGTTCTTTCGCCTATCCGAGCAATCGAGGTCAGCGCCATCCAGCGCCGGGGTTCTCACAATCATATTCAAGCCCGGGGGATTTCAGGAGTTCATCGACATCCAGGTTCAGATTGATCAGACAGATCTGGTAAGAGGAGCATCTCTGCTCATGGACAGAGTGTGGCTCGGCGACGTCACAAACATAAACCCCTTTGCCAAGGACATTACAAAGACGTTCATCTCAGTGCTCGTCCCACCCGAAGACGAAGATTTCGTCAAGGATATTATCCGCACTATCTGGAATCTGAAGGGCACAAGTGACAAGGTTTACTATCTCACTCAGCCTTCGGAAGAAGAGGAATCCTATGACCCTCAAGTACTCAGGGCTCAGCGGGTATATCTCGGTGAGGAAGGGAAATTCGAGTTGGTTATGCCCAGTTCCGAGCTGGTCATGGAAAACCATCGAGACGGCAACAGAGACCGACTATGCCTGACATTCAAGCAGTTCTAGGCCGCTGTGATATAGCTAAACATTCTAACCATCCGTATCCTCAGAGTTTCTTCACATAGTTCCTCATTGTGCCTAGACCGTCCATGGAGATCTCAACAATATCTCCATCCTGAAGTGTGAAGTTGTCTGGAGGCACGATACCCACGCCCGTGAGCATAATAGAGCCTCTCGGCACAGGATTGTCTCTGAAGAGGAATCTTGAAAGCTCGTCGAATTCCCTCTTCATGTTCGAGGTACTGGTCTCGCCCGCAAAGACTGCTTCCCGTGCTCTGAATATCTTCAGCCTTATTCCTACGTTCTTGGGGTTCTTGATTTCATCTGGCGTCACAAGGTACGGACCTATTGAGCACGAGTTCTGCCATACTTTCGCCTGAGGCAGATAAAGCGGATTCGCTCCTTCTATGTCCCTCGAACTCACATCGTTCCCTATTGTGTATGCCGCGATTTTCCTCTCGCCGTAGACAAGCGTGAACTCGGGCTCCGGTACATCCCACTTTGAATCGCTTCTGATGCAGATTACATCGTTTGGACCGACCGTTCTGTAGCCAAGACCTTTGAAAAGCACTTCCGGTCTTTCTGCCCCGTAGACTCGGTCATATATCCCCTTAGCCTTGGTCTCATCCTCTCTCGCCTCAACGCTCCTCTGGTAGGTCACCCCTGCAGCCCAGACCTCTCCAGGAACCATTGGCATGATAAGCCGATCCCGGACCCAGTCCAGCCTGTAAACGCGAGGCTTCCTGTCTTCTATGAGAGACCTAAAGAAGTCTGCAAGGGGTGTCTTGTCAGGATTCTTTTGGCGAATGTAGTCGGCGAACGGGTCTTCGCCAAGGCTGTCATAGATTCGGACTTCCTCACCGCTCACACAGCCCGCTGCGGTCCTTGCTCCTTCGTTGAGTCTTACAAGCTTCATGTCAGGACACGTCGAAGCCACGATGGGATGCCTGATGTTATTCGTTTCGGTA
Source organism: Candidatus Thorarchaeota archaeon (assembly GCA_003345555.1). GTDB lineage: Archaea > Asgardarchaeota > Thorarchaeia > Thorarchaeales > Thorarchaeaceae > OWC5. The sequence goes on along the minus strand of PRDJ01000044.1, from coordinate 1,894 downwards.
GTGCTCTCTCTCGCTATCTAAGGAAGTTCCAAGATTCCGTCTCGTACTTGCTGGCCGCGAGCTGCGCTGCACCACTCTTCTCGCGAGGAGTTAAGTGACCCGGGACCAGGTCGATTCCTAAGGCTTCTGAAAAGCCGGCCACCAATGCATCTCTTAGCTCGTTGAATCCGACTCTTCGTCCTAGCAACTCGCAGACCGAGGTCATTCTCTCCTGAACCTCCTGCGTCGTCTTGGCTGAGACGCTCCCGGCCGTCATTCTCAGGATGGAGAACACCATCAGCATGTCGAGATCCAACATAACGGATCCGTGTTGCAGCACACAACCGTGTCTTCGGGTCTGAGCGCTCCCTGAGATTTTCTTATCGTGCACGTGAACATCATTTGCATGTTTGATGACTGCATTTATGTCAAGATGCTTCAGGCCGCTGACAATTCCTCCACATATGATTCTGTAGGATTCCTCGATATCTAGGGGAGCGAGTCTGTGTTGTTTGGGCAAGATGATGCTGTACGTGACATCTCCTTCAGTACTATGATACACTGCGGAACCGCCTGTCAGTCTCCGAACGATATCTATGCCATGGGTCCTGCAGAAACTCAAGTCGACCTCGGTTCTGACTGACTGGAGAAAGCAGAAATCCAGATTACCATCAGTCCTCAGAGCCTGAAACGTGCCTATAGATACTGCCGATGGTTTCCATCGATAGAGTCTGAACGTCGCTGGCGCTTCTTTCATCTCGAGGGATTTCATGATTGCCTCATCAATGGCCATATTCTCGGCCGCAGTATGAGTCTCGAGGTCTAGGAATCTGAGCTTCTCCATTCTACGTCATCAGACCCGTGATGCCAATTGCTTCTATCGCTTCATGTTCCGTTAGAGGCCGCGCATAATTGTAAATGGGACCTCTGGGTCTCTCATTGTAGTAAGGTCGGTTGCATCCAACGCAGCCCGATGTCCGAAAAGCCTCACCAGAAGATAAGAGTTTTCGCAAATCGTTGGGACTCGAGGCCAACTGTATCTGACCCGATTCCGACATACGAACTTGGTCTCTGCATATCTCGTCTGTGGCAAGCAAATACCTGAGTACTTGCAGGCGTCTGTAAGATGCGAGCTGAGGGGGCTTCACTCCTTCCATGCTGGTTCCTCTTATGCTCGTGAATGCAAACAGTCCGACAGAAATGGCCCTGCCTTTCATTTCCAGGAGGAACTCGGCAGCCTCCCTCTCTGTTTCGCCCAGACCAATGATAAGATGTGTTGTCACGTTTCCTTTCCCAAATAGCTTCAAAGCGCTTTGCAGCGAACGCAGATGAGCTTCCCATCGATAGGCACTTCCTCGATCAGCGCCTTTGACGAAGTCGAACAGACGTGGCGTGCACGCATCGATGGCTATGCCGATGCTCGTTGCGCCAGCTTGACGAAGCCTATGCATCTCGTCTGAGGTGATAGGGTGGATACAGACTGAGAGTGGGAGGTTGCTGACCCGTCGAATTTGGATGATTACACTCTCAACGTCGTCAACTGCCTCAGGATAGTTTAGAGATTGGACGCACAGTCTTCGAAAACCATCTGCATCAGCTATTCTCGGCAGCACCAATCGCAGCTCAAACTTGGGCCATGAGATTCTCGACAATCTGTCTGATGTAGATGTGCTGTCATGAGCCTGGGGGCAAAAGGCACAATTGGCACTGCATCTTCCTTTTAGATACGTCATCAAGAAGGCTGTCGTGAAGAACGGGTCTGGTTCTCCTTCTATCAGGCCAATCTGGATTGCCGTTCCCAGAGAGAGTCTGACGTTCTTCACCAAGTCAATCAGGGCTACTGCATCTCAATCATTCTTAATGATGTTGCTGTATACTAATGATGACAAGCCGGATTCTTGCCAATGGTCCACGT
>PRDJ01000043.1 GCA_003345555.1 Candidatus Thorarchaeota archaeon | reverse complement strand
GCGTTTCAGAAAGCTCCAAGCCTCTCTGATAAGCAACAAGACCGCCTTTTGCATCTCCCTCCCTTCTTCTTATACTCCCATCGAATACATAGACTAACGGTTCAAAGCAATTCAGAAGAGGGTCGGCACTAATCAGGCTCTTTGCCTTCTCAAGGGGCTCAAGACAGCTTGGGATGTCTCCATGGTAGGGCCAATGAAAAAACGTGTGAAGAAGATGAAGCTCCGTAGCCATCCAATCGGCTAGAGATGAGTTCATGGCCCGTTCTATAGCTTCGACGACAGCGTTATGATACTTTACTTGATCACTCTCAGCAGTAGCATGACGATAACCCCATGGCCTTATGCAGGGCACATCTTTGTACTTCTCTTGGATTAGGTTCATGGCTTTCTCCGCTCTAGCCCACCAGGCCTGAACTGCCGCGACATAGGCCAGATCGACAGGGATTTCATCTTCAAGGACGACGTTGCTTAGCCGTTGTACGAGGTCGAAGTAGCTACTCGACTCGTCCATGAGAGAATTCAATATCGATTTGCTTTCCTCATCGATGAACCTGTAATACTTCGTTATGGCCCCAAGTGGTTTCATACACAGCCCCTCTGTCCACGCAATTTCTCAGACGGGCATTTAAACTAAGAGACAAAGCATATATAGCGATAGTGAGTATGTAGTATTGTCGATACGCAATACATAAAGCGCGTATAGGGTGGTGAAAGTGATGAGACAAACTGTTGAAAGTGAAAGCAGCAACTCTGGGGTCGTCGTTGCCACTGAATATGGCTTGGAGACTCCTCAGGAGACGTCTGTAAAGGAACCCGCTGAAGAGGGTAAACTTCGACACAACGTGACAGCCTACGTCAAGGTGACCGCTGGAATTGCAGTCGCGGTCCTTCTTCCGCTGATACCTTTTGTAACGATGCTAGGTTTGGCTGTAATCGTGTTGATTTGCGAGATCTACCTGATTGACTGGGTATGGTCAAAGCACAATCAGTTGGGCAGGAGTTCCTCTCAGCCAGTCAGCATTGAGGCAATCAGGGTCACGCGCGTTGGGAAGAAGGTCGAAGTAGAATCTGCGCAGCCTCGCCCGATGGATCATCTGAAAAGATGAAGTCGTAAGATGCAGCTATGTGTGGAAGATACGCGATACGTAAGCTTAAAAGCTCCTCAACAGCCTTACACCTTGGGTCAGACCATTGTCCGACAAGGAAGAGAAACCAAAGCGCGAGACACTCCGTGAGAGAGTTTTGAAGAACCTAGAAGTAGATGCGTTTGAGGAAAGTGATAGGGAGATACCCGTGGTCGCCCGCATGAACAAACGAGTCGTTGAAATCCTTGACTCACTGGTCGCAATAGGTGCGTTCAAGAGCCGCTCAGAGGCGGCAGCAGCACTGGTTGAGGGCGCAATATCGTCAAGAGAAGACCTTTTCGACGAGATAAGGCAGCAAGCGGCAAGCCTGAGTAAGAGGCAAGACGCTGCAATGAAAGCCGCACAGGATGCGGTTCTGGGAAAGCTAGGATGAAATCATGTTGTTTGGCCCAAGTTCGTCTTGAGACCGCCGCTCAATCGAGGAGCTCGGGTTTGAGGTTCGAGCCCGTGAGATGAAGAAGAACCTGTAACAAATAGGCCCCTGTACGTACCAGCAATCAGAGGTTCGTATAGTAGTAAGCTTGGCGATACAGTGGGGCAAATCCCATCTTTCTATAGAGTCTCAATGCAGGGGTATTTTTGACATCGACTTCAATATCAACCTCTCTTGTGCCCTTGTGGAGCAGGGCATACATACTCTCGGCTAAGATGGTCCCACCTAGTCCCAGCCGTCTGAACTCTGGATCCACACCCAGCAGTTCGATAAGAGATTCGGCTCTTTCGGTCCCCACGAGAACAAAGGCCACAACTTGCCTGTCTCTCTGTATGCAAAGCGACGCTTCTTGGTCCATGACATCTGACGGGTCTAAACAGGTATCAAATGTGCTTCGCCGCTGTTGAGCGTTCATGGATAGAATCAGTCTGTCCATGCTTTCTGAGAAAGACTTGAGATAGCAGTCCCTGATTTCCTCCTTGTCAACGGACGCCGCAGAAACCAAGCTGTAACCACTAGGAAGCTCGCGGTGGTGCAGCGCAGTCTCCGTGATTAAACTCCTCATGCGAAATTCCTCAGACGCCTTCTGGAATCCCTCACTACTGTACCATCTCCAGTACTTTCTAAGGAGAGACCTTTGGTTCGGAGTGGTCATGTCGAATGCTGCCTCTATTCGGTCTCGACCTGATTCCCGCGCGTAGGATTTGGCCTGTTCGATCAAACACCGGGCAATCTTACCCTCTCTACTGGTAACGGAAACAACAGGCTGCCACCAGTCTGTCTGCGCTATGCCGCGAATTATCATAAAGAGCTCGAGAAAACCGCCGACCGTTCCTTTGCTTTCATCTCTCGCCTCGATAACCACGCACTCTTTGCCCTTGCTTACGATATCGTTGAGTCTCTTCGCTGCTTCAGAGATGGTGCGAGCTTTGTAGGATAGCACAGTATCATGTCTCGCATCATAGCTGACCTTCGCTAGCTCTGCGAGATTGGCCTCTCTAAGTGGCAGACTCTCAAATCTCATGCTTTCGTCACAGTCTTTGGTGCTAGACCAGACATAGTCTTCCTTCTATGTATCTTCCTTTTACCCGCTATAAAGCGGAATATCACTCAGTTCCTAAGTGATAGTCTTCCTTTCTTCAGGCAGCAAACCTAATAGCATGTGCATTTGAACGTATTGAAATTGGAGGCATGGACAAGATGCCCGCTTACCAGAGAGAAGAGGAGCCCCTTCTACAATTTCCACCAGACTTCCTTTGGGGGTCAGCAATTTCCGCGCACCAAACCGAGGGTGGGAACAACAATCAGTGGACCGAATGGGAGAAGCAACCTGGTAACATAGTAGATGGCTCAGTGTCTGGAAGAGCGGATGACTTCTATCACTTGTATGAACACGATCTCGATCTGGCAAAAGAACTCGGGCACAACACTTTCCGTTTCTCAGTCGAGTGGAGCCGGATAGAACCCGGAGAAGGTGAATGGAACGCCAGAGAAATCGAACACTATCGCATGGTTTTGAAAGCCATCAGGAGGCGGGGTTTGGAGCCCCTTATCACGCTACATCACTTTACGAATCCTATATGGATGGAAGCAGGCGGTGGCTGGCCTGACTCGAGGTCTGTGGAGCTCTTTGGGCGCTACACTTCGTACTTGGCTGAGAAACTTGGAGACCTTGTAGGTATTTGGACTGCGATAAACGAGCCAACGGCTTACGCATCCATGTCGTATATGCACGGCAAATTCCCCCCATGTGAAAAAGACCCAAGCAAGTACGGACTTGTGCTTAGACATATGCTGTTAGCACACGCGGAAGCGTACCATGCAATACATGACGTTCTGGGCAAGAACCGTACAAAGGACGCACCTAAGGTGGGAACTGTCAAAGACATGACCTACTTCCAAGCATTTGACGAGGAATCACCTGAGGACAGAAATGAAGCGGCTTCGCTTCATCAATCCTACAATGCATCATTCTTGGACGCCATAGATACGGGAAGAATCGGTCCGCCGATGGGACAAGGAGAACTCATCCCCACTGTAGAGGACACGTGGGATTTCCTAGGATTCAACTACTATACTCGTAGACTAGTTGGAGAGCGAGTAAGGAATCACCCAAATAAAAGCACGGCACCACCAAGAAAAGACTCTCTTGGTGAAACAGACATGGGTTGGGAGATTTACCCACAAGGAATCTATGAACTCCTCAAGTGGTTGAAAAGCTACGGTAAACCCATCTACATTACTGAAAACGGGACCGCAGTTCACGATGACAAAATCAGGTCAATGTTCATAGTCCTTCACCTTGAACAGGTTCACCGGGCGATTACTGAACTGGGAGCGGATGTCCGGGCATACTACTACTGGTCGCTTATGGACAACTTTGAGTGGAACTCTGGATTCAACAAAAGATTCGGGCTGGTCGAGGTAGACTACAAGACACTGAAACGCAAAAGCCGACCAAGCGCATACGTCTACAGAGACATTATCATGAACAATGGAATAACAGCCAAGACATTGAATGAATACAAGAAACATGCAGCAACTCTAGTAGGCAACAAGCATTGAAGCCAACGATAGCCTAATGCAGCTGGTCATCTCGTCCTAATAGAGACTCATCGACAAATCGGACTCATCCCATAGTGATTGCCACTACGTGCTTCTTTCCATCAGCGAACGCAGGCAAGACGCTTGTCTCCAGCCTTCTGTTGTCTACTCTTACATCCTCTATTCCCTTTGACACACGATGCGGATTTTCAACTTTGACCTCATAACTGGCTCCTCGGAAATGACGAGTGACAGTGAATTTCGGCCAGATCTTTGGTATGCATGGGTCCACCAGCAATCCGTGGTATTGTGGTCTTATGCCCAGAATCCAATTTGTAGCAGTCTTCATCATCCATGATGCAGTTCCAGTAAGCCATGACTGGCGGGCTGCGCCGAAGTCTGGGTGACTCTTGCCGGCCATTGTTTGAGCATAGACGTATGGCTCGGCTCTGTGGATCTCAGCTATTCTGTTCTTTGCAGGAGGAGAGATCTTCTTGTGGTACTCGTAGGCTTGATCCCCGCGCCCGAGAATGCATTCTGCTATAATCGCCCAGGCATTAACGTGACTCCAGATGGACGCATTTTCCTTCAACCCGGGAACATAGCTGCTAAGCGCTCCTATGTCGGGACGGAATGTTGAGTAGGGCGGAGCAAGAAGCATCAAACCGTATTCGGTGTCCAGATATTCTCTCACCGAGTCCATGCATTGTATAGCTCTTTCTTTTGTAGCGATTTCGCTGATTGCAGCCCACGATTGAGTGTTGATGTATATCTTGCCCTCCGTGCATTTTGAACTCCCTACGGGGTTTCCCGAGTCGTCAAACGCACGTATGTACCAGTTCCCGTCCCACGCGATTTCATTCACGTGCGCTTTCGTCTTTTCAGCTATGGTCACATACCTTTTGCTGTCTTCATCATGGCTGTGCTCTTTGCAGAGTTCGCTAAGTTCCAGTAGAACCTTATGGAATAGCATCGCTACGAACACACTCTCTGCGGCATCGTTGGGGCCGGGCAAGCTTAAGGGATCATTCCAGTCAGCGGTGCCCAAGAGAGGCAAGTCATGACTTCCCATCGTGCCAAGCGTGAAGTCCAGCGCCCTTTTCAGGTGCTCATACAGGCTGGCACTTGAGCCGTCGACGAAGTTGACATTCTCGCTTAGAATGGCCAAGTCTCCTGTCTCTTTGATATACTCACAGACCGAAAGAATCAACCAAAGGTGATCGTCGCTAAAGAATCGCATCTTTTCTTTTGCGTAGTTGGGGAAGCCTCCCTCCCCGGTGAGAGGATAGTAGATGTGGTAGGCATGGCCATCTTTGAATTGATTCTTGGTGAGATCAAGGATGCGCCTGCGCACCCTTTCGGGGATAGCGTGAACCACACCTAACGTATCCTGATTGCAGTCTCTGAAACCCATTCCTCTTCCTATGCCTGTTTCATAGAAAGAAACGTATCTGGACCAGTCGAAGGTTGTCCTGCACTGATACTGATTCCAAACACTAACGAGTGAATCGAATTCTTTGTCTGGAGTATCCACTGTGAATTTGGCGAGAAAAGTGTCCCAGTACTCGCCTAGCCTCCGGAACTCCTTGTCCACAGCGCTCTTTTGTCTGAGTTTCTGGATGCACTTCTTAGCTTCGGGTTTCTCTTTTGCCACACCTAGAACGAAGATTATTGTCTCTGCTTGTCCGGGAGACAATCTCACGGGATTGCTGGTAGCGGCTATAGGATTGCCCCCAAGACTTCCGGAGTCAAAGCATTGGCCCCTATCGACAGCTAAAGGATTGGATTCGGATCGATAGGGCCCAATGAACTCCTCTCTACTGCAATCATATCCTGTCACTTTGCCACTTGAGAAGAAGAAAGCATATCCAGTGCTTAGATCGAAGAAGTGATGGAAGACAACTCCTTCCTCATACTTAGCCACACCCACTCCTTGAATCGATTGGAGGTCATTCTGGTCACGGTCTGCATGCCAGAGACAAAACTCAGCATATGAAAAGACGGTCAACTCTTTTTCTTGGCTGGCAGCATTTTTCAAGGTCAGCATCCAAATCTCCAAGTTCTCATCCAAGGGCACAAAGTATGTAGCCTCAGCTTCGACACCGTCGTACGAAGATGAGATTCTTGTATACCCGAGCCCATGTCTGCACTCATATGTGCTAAGTTTCTTGGGAACTGGTTGCCATGTTGGAGACCAATACTTCCCTGTCTTGTTGTCTCTAACGTACAGGTATCTACCTGGTCTGTCTGGCGGCAAGTTGTTGTACCTGTACCGGAGAATCCTTCTATCTTTCGGGTCTATGTGGAAGCTGTATCCCCCTGCCGTATTGGAAATCATGGCGCAGTACTCACTGTTGCTTAGATAGTTAATCCATGGGGTAGGTGTCGCAGGATTGGTTATTACATACTCCTTTCTTGCGTCATCAAAATAGCCGTATTTCATTCAGCACCTCTCCTGCCGTGGCATGTGGTCTGTTTTCTGAGTCCCAGATTCGAAGCTGAATCGATTCTCTCCACTTAATGTTCCAATTAAAGTGAAGACTGTCCGATAAATCGTTTTGTATATATGGAACGGTCTAGCCCTATTCGAGGAGATAGAATCGAGCCGTTCGGCGCAAATTCAGAGTGAGTTCATGTGGGCCTCCAAGGTTATTGAATCCCTGCGGCACATCGAGGTCTTCCAGGAAGCAGTCTTTACTTACGATTGGCAAGCAGCTAATTCGGAAACAACAAGGCAATCTAGATTGGGGTGATATGGCATGCGTTTCGGAGAATTCGATGATGAGCGCCGAGAGTACGTGATTACTCGACCGGATACTCCCTTACCTTGGATAAACTACCTCGGCTGCGAGGAGTACTTCGGCATTATCTCAAACACAGCGGGAGGATACTCATTCTATAAAGATGCTCGACAGAGGCGCATAACCCGCTATCGCTACAACAATGTGCCGTTCGATTCTGGCGGGAGATACGTCTATATACGTGATAACAAGAGTGGCGAGTTTTGGTCTCCATCCTGGATGCCAACACGTCACGAAGCAGAGGGCTACGTCTGTCGTCATGGCATGGGTTACACCATAATTGGCTCCACCTATAGGAGAATAGAGGCCCAGACAAGATACTTCGTACCGCTTGGCGAAAACCTTGAGATTTGGCAGTTGACGATAACGAATCACAGAGAAGAAACTGCAAGTATTTCCGTGTTCTCTCTGATTGAATTCTGTCTGTGGGACGCGTTAGACGATCAAACCAACTTCCAACGCAACTTCAATACGGGCCAGGTGGAAATTGAGAACGGCGTCATCTACCACAAGACGGAGTATCGTGAACGCCGCAATCACTTTGCCTATTTTGCCTGTTCAGAGAAACTCGCTGGGTTTGAAACGCAGCGTGAGGCCTTCCTTGGTGCCTATCGCGGCTGGGATAACCCTGAGGCTGTGCAACGGGGGCGAACGACGAACTCGGTGGCTTGCGGATGGTCACCAATCGGATCCCATCATGTAGAGCTTCAACTCAAGCCAGGAGAATCCCGGCAAATCATCTTTCTTCTTGGTTACCACGAGAATCCAAAGGATAAGAAATTCTTCCCACAAGATTCACAGATTATCGACAAACGAACAGTGAGACCCATCATAGCCAGGCTGCTAGTCCCAAGGAATGCTGATGCAGCTTTTCAGTCCCTAAAGGAATACTGGGATGAGCTACTCTCGATTGTTCATGTTGAAACACCTGACGTTCATACCAACCGCATGGTGAACATTTGGAACCCATACCAATGCATGGCGACTTTTAACGTATCACGCTCAGCATCGTTCTATGAGTCTGGCATCGGGCGCGGCCTTGGCTTCCGCGATTCTAATCAGGACCTTTTGGGATTTGTCCAGATGGTACCCAAGCGTGCTCGCGAGCGTATCCTCGATTTGGCTGCTACACAGCTACAGAATGGCGGTGCATTTCACCAATACCAACCGTTGACAAAACGCGGGAATAATGACATTGGCAGCAACTTCAATGACGATCCCCTTTGGCTCATCCTAGCAGTCTCGGCCTTTATCAAGGAGACTGGCGACTGGTCGATTCTCGAAGAACGAGTTCCCTACGAAAACAAGTCTGGTACGGAAAGGCCTCTAGATGATCACCTTCAGAAGAGCATTCACTACACTCTTGGTAGGCTCGGGCCGCACGGCCTGCCGCTCATAGGGCGTGCGGATTGGAATGACTGCTTGAATCTGAACTGCTTCTCTGACACGCCAGGCCAGTCCTTTCAGACTACTACCAATAAGGATGGCAAGATTGCCGAGTCCGTCTTTATTGCTGGCCTTTTTGTGCTAGCCTGCACAGAAATTGCCGACCTTGCAGAGGCTCGTGGTCTTGCCAGTGAGGCGAGTATGTATGAAGAAGAGGCGAGAAAGATGGATGATACAATCCATAAGTATGGATGGGACGGGAACTGGTTCATACGTGCATATGACGACTTCGGCAGAAAAGTGGGCTCGAAGGAGTGCCAAGAAGGGCAGATATACATCGAGCCACAAGGCATTTGCCCCATGGCAGGCATTGGACTCGACGATGGGCTAGCGAAAAAAGCTCTTGACTCCGTAAAACAACGATTAGACACAAACCACGGCATAGTGCTTCTTCAGCCTGCATATTCACGGTACTTTGCAGAATACGGCGAAATCTCGTCTTACCCTCCAGGATACAAAGAGAATGCGGGGATTTTCTGCCATAACAATCCATGGATTATGATCGCAGAAACGCTGGTTGGAGACGGGGACCGAGCTCATGAATACTATCTCAAGATTAACCCATCGGCACGAGAAGGAATAGGCGAACTGCATCGCTGCGAACCATACGTGTATGCCCAGATGATAGCTGGTCACGACGCTCCAACTCATGGGGAAGCAAAGAACTCGTGGCTGACGGGAACAGCGGCATGGAACTATGTCGCTATCACACAGCATATCCTTGGAATTTCCCCCACGCTCAAAGGGTTAAGAATCGCTCCCGTAATTCCCTCGAAATGGAAGGGATTCCAAGCCATAAGGAAATACCGCGGTATATCTTATCACATCGATGTTGAGCGAGCTGGCAGAGGAAATGTCGCTTCTGTGGTAGTGGATGGAAAACAACTGGAGGGCAACATCCTTCCAATTCCTCCAGCTGGCAAGACCGACGTCAAAGTGAAGGTAACGATTTCATGAGGCAACTTACAAGAATAGGGAAACACCCAAAAAGACATGGTGAGCTTTGTACGTCCAACAAAGAAAAAAAGAAGGTTGTGATTTGCATCAACAACCTCCTCTCTCATTCTTACTTGCTAGGTCTACGCATGTACAGCACAATGACTATAGCTAGCACTGCGACTACTGCTACTCCTCCAACTATGAGGAGCGTGTAGTCCGGCGGTAGAACCGTTGTAGCCCCTGTTGAGTTCAAGGCGAAGACAATCGCAAGCAGATTTGCGTTCTGTGTGGTGCCAGCGAAGGGACTGCTTGGTAGCATTGGATTGGTTACACTGTTTGGCCAGTTCTTCCAGTACGTAGTGCTATAGATTTGCCAGTCAGCGTGTCCTGCCAATGGAATGACAGGCATGACTTGACCGAGAATCTCTTGCATCTCGTTAGCGACAGCCCATTGCGCGGCAGAGCCGGCAGGATGTGTATCAAGTTCCTCTATGTCGTCAATGAATGTTTGGTTATACCAGCCGCCTAGAGGAGCATTTACCCCTCCACCCGCGCTAGAGCTCTCTGGGGAGAACATCTGGAAGTAGCGTTCATACATGTTCATGTTTATCTGCCCGGACATGACCATGTCAGCAAGATCGTACTGGAAATTGTTCATCCTTACCTGAACGGTACCCCAGCCGCTAATCAGTTCCACTTGTGTGTTTATGTGGAGCAGACTGGAGAATAGCTGGGCTGCTACGGCGTCCATAGCATCAACGTCTGTCCATCCGAGGAAGTCTAAGATAGTCCACGGAGCGGTCGTATTAGATTCATAGTTCCACTCTTGGAGTGGATAGTGCTTGATAGGATCGCTGGGTGTGACTCCTTGCTTTGTCCACCATACTCCGGATGCTTCATCGAAGTTGCAGTATGTGTTTAGGATTCCAAGCGCATAGGCTACATTGTAAGTAATCGCGTACTTGGCTTCGATTGTCGTATTCAATAGTGCTCTGGCCGATGCATCGTCTGCTGGAATCAGCATAGGGCTAGGGTTCTTCAAGTAGCCGCTGGAAACGGCACTCATGGCCGAGTAGTTCAGCACAGAAGCCATAGCCTTGTGGAGCCAAGTCTGATTCAGCGGGTAGTTCCTGTGGTTCGGAACAAGCATAACCGGTGACTTGTCTGGGAAATATGGCAAATCATCAAAGTAGGTGACGACGTTCGGGTATTGTGCCTTGACTTCAGTCAATCCTGCAAGATAATTGCCATCCCAATCGAGATTTCCACCTTCCATAGCAAGAAGTGCAAGGTCGTTACTTGAGTACGATGTGTATCCAAAGTAGTTTGGTTTAGGCAATCTGCCGAAGTCTGTGTCATTTACTCCCCACCAGTTCGCGTTAACCTTACCAATCGTGGTTGTAGCATCGTGATAGTACGGTAAGTACATTCCAGACGCTACTCTCCACTTGGCTGGAACCGCTACGGTATCTAGCCAATCATTCGTATAGGTTGAGAGGTCGCCAGCATTTGTCGTATTGATATCTTGCCAGACGGCCTTGGGGAATATGAGAAAGCCATATGTCAGTTGGCGGTACACCTCACTGCTTCCTTCGTATAGCGGTAATATGTGCACCTTCAGTACTGTGTTACTCACTTTCTCGAAGGCAGTACTGACATTTCCCACTCTCTGTACAAGGGAACCCAGTTGACCGGTCTGCTGAAGAATCTCAAACGAGTAGATGACATCATCCGTCGTTATCGCTGTGGTGTTGCTAACGAGGCTGCTGCCTATGGAAGTCCAGTGAAGATCGCTTCTCAGTGTTATCTGTATAGTGTCAGTGCCCTGCCAAGCGATAGTATCACCTAGCCAACCAATGATTTCTCCTGTTGCTACGTTAGTCCCGAACAAGGGTTCATACATAAGGTAGGTTGTCCAGCCTTGGTTTGAGCCCATGTTCCATGGTTGATAGCTTCCAGTGTTCATACCGAAGCCAGCCCCCCAGACCGTTTCGTTTCTAGGAACGCTCGCTTGGGCGAGGACTGGCCTCACATTGACACTGGAAAAGGCCATTGCAGCCACCATGACTGCAATAGCCATGGCGGATACAATCTTAACTGCTCTGTTCACTTAGTTTTATTTCCTCCTAAGTACTCCGCGAATAGTTTGTATGACCACATGCGTTATTTAAGTGTTGCCTTGTTCTTTTCGGGTTGCGGCGAAAGAATCGTTGCTCTGATTCACTTTTGTAAATCATTGTTCTGTTCTTGCCGCGGTACGCTGCTTCTTTCTGTGGCAGGGACCATCACACTGTACTCTCCGAGCCTTGATCACATTACTGGTCCGGTTCGATTCACGCACAAGACTAGGAGCGAATCTTTACCGACGGATATGTTTCTCCCGGTTAATGGAAGGTGCCTATCTGCATGTATCCCATCTTTCGTAGAGAGTAGGGACAGCCGCAAGGAGCTCTTTTGTGTACGGATGTTTTGGTCTAATGAAGACCTCATCAACAGGGCCCTGTTCGACCACTTCGCCTTGCTTCATCACAAGAACTCTCTCCGATACATATTGAGCTTGACCGATATCATGAGTTATGAACAACACGGACAACCCTTTGTCTTTCTTCAGACTAAGAAGCAGGTTCAACACTCCAGCCCGTGTCGATGCATCTATCATGCTGGTAGGTTCATCTGCTATCAGTAGCTGTGAACCGATGAGAAGGGATCTACCAATGAGCATGCGCTGCATTTGGCCGCCGCTCAATTCGTGTGGATACCTGCCCAAGACTTCACTAGGGTTTAGTCCGATCGACTCAAGCGTAGACTGGATTATCTTATCCTTTTCGTCAGGGTCGATGCTGCCTTCGCGGAGGCCAAAAGCCCTTTCCATGACGTGGTCGACAGTATAGAACGGATTGAAGGCTGAGTACGGGTCTTGAAACACCGCTTGTACCTGCCGGTAGTATTCTCGAATGTCATATGAATAGATGCTTCTCCCATTCAAGGTGATACTGCCCGATGTCGGCTTTATCAATCTGAGGATCATCCTAGCTACGGTTGATTTTCCGCTACCACTTTCACCTGCGAGAGAGACAATCTCCCCCCTCTTTATGCCGAAGCTTACGTCTTTCGCACCCGTAACTGTCTTCGTCCTTATCAGGCCAGAGGTGTATAGCTTGGTCAGCCCTTCACACTTGAGGACAATTCCGTTGTTTCCTGTTTCAGAAGTGTCGTCCATGCTACTGCCCTGCTTGTGAAGTCAATAACCAACAAGAAGCTCCACCCTTTCTCTCTCCTGCCCAGAACATAGGAGGCTCCTTTGTTCTACAGATATCCATGACGTAGGGGCATCTTGGATGGAATCTACAGCCGGCCGGAGGGTCTCTCAGGTCGGGCGGCGATCCAGCGATGCTTTTCAATTCTCCCATTTTCCTTCCTTTTGAGTCATAAGATGCGATTGCAGCTGTAAGCAAACGTGAATAGGGATGCCGAGGGCTGTCTATCGTTTCCTCCATATCGCCTATTTCAGCGATTTTCCCTGCATACATGATTATGCATTCGCCGCATAGTTGTCTTAGACTTGTCAAGTCGTGAGATATGTACAACATACTCTCGATAGTTCCCGCTCGTTTCAGATTCAGCAGAGCTTCTATCATGCGTTTTTGTGAAGTCACATCAAGAGCGGAAGTCGGTTCGTCTATTATGAGGAGCTTGGGATTCCAGAGTGTTGACACTGCAATTACAACCCTTTGTTTCATGCCTCCACTGAGTTCGTGTGGGTATCGATCTAAGACCGGCCTGTCCAATCCGAGCGTCTTCATGTGATTCGCAGCCATATCGAGAACCTCTGCTTTCTCTTCGCTTGAGGCAATTCTCTTGCCTGTGCGTTGTCTCACCACATCGAAGATGAAGTCCCGTATCCTTTTGACGGGGTTCAAAGACTCCATTGAGGATTGAGGAACGTAGGACATGCGTTTGCATTTGACTTCAGTTCTGAGTTCTTCGGGATTTATGCTGTAGATGTCAATTCCGTCGACGAGGATTGTTCCTCCTTCAAGGTGTAGCAGTGGAGGTGGTGACCCCGAGACAAGTTGGGCGAGCGTGGATTTACCACCGCCTGACTCGCCTGCAATACCCATTACAACGCCGCGGTCCACCGTGAACGAAACACCGTCGACGGCATGAACGACACCGAATGTACCTCTATAGTAGCCCCTGAGATCTTGGACTTCGAGGATATGTGTCGCCACGAGGTATCAGAGCTCCCGCAACCTTGGATTGAATATTTCATCCATGCCCGCGTGGATGACGAAGATGGCTGTCAGCAATACTGTCAAGACGATGCCAGGCGGAATGAACCACCACCAGATATTCCACCAGAACGGGACCGTGGTTTCGTGTTGGGCCCAGTAGAGCATATACCCCAAAGTGATGGTGCGCGTCGTGGACACGCCTATCATGCTGAGCGCTGACTCGGCGAGTATGGCCGTCCCGGTCAGTATGACAAAGACCATCATGATGTAAGCCAGCATGTTCGGCAGAACCTCCGTTACCACTATGTCTACGCTGTTCTGCCCCGACATACGCGCCAGATTCACGTATTCCCTTTCTTTTAGGGTGAGTACCTGCGATCTTATACTCCTGGCGGCCCACGGCCAAGAAGTAGCGGCTAGTATCAACCCTATCAGAACCAGATTCAGTCCGCGTACGACAGATGCGATGATTATGAATAGAGGTATCAAGGGAAGAACCAAGGCAAGATTGGTAGCCAGACTCGAGATTCTATCTGCCATCCCTCCTATATATGGACCCACTGCCCCTACGAAGACTGCTATCAGCGTACCTAATACTCCAGCGATAAGACCGACCACCAGTGAGTTGCCAATAGCGTTGCATAGCTGAGTAAACACATCTTCTCCGAAACTTGTCGTACCCAACAAGTGCTCAGGGCTAGGAGGCCGACCGATAAGACTCAGGTTCATGTAGTAGGGGTCTCCAAGCAGCCAGGGTCCCACCGTTCCAAGCAGAATGAGACTTATCAAGACGGCCAGCCCGAACATGAATTTCCGGCTTCTCAGTAATAGCTCCCACACATCTATCACCCATACCCAGTTCGCATGCGTGGGTCTAAGAACCCATAGAGGACATCTATCAGGAAGTTGCCCGCGACAATAATGATGATTATTACCATGAAACAGCCGAAAATCAAAGGATAGTCATAATTGAAGACAGCGTTGTAGAGCAACAAGCCGAGTCCGGGCCACCCGAAAACAATCTCGATTACCAATGTCTGTCCGACGATGCCATTGAACACCATGTTTAGGCCAGTGAACTGTGGGAGGATTGCGTTTCTCTGAGCATAGGACATCAGTTTGCTTTTCTTGAAGCCTAGCTGCTCGCCGTAGCGAACGTAGCCAGAATCCATTTCGTGGGTTACCATTGACCTCATGCCAGTAGCCCATGCGCCCACATAGACGATTAGTAGAGTGAGGAAAGGCAGAATCCAGTGGGCTAACAAATCGACAAAATAGCTGATGCTCAAGGAGGGAATCACGCCTAGTGTAACGCCTCCAATTGGAGGAATGCCATGGAACAACAGCACGTAGGTGAATACGACAACCAATCCAAGCCAGAAAGGCGGCAGCTGATTGCAGAAGACCAGAGCAAAGTAACCTGCTTCGTTCAACCTGCCCTTCATATACGCCGCTCTGGCGCCAACGTAGTTTCCCACGAAGAAACTAACAAAGAGCACGGGAATTGCCAGAGATAGTGTGTAAGGCAAGTAGTACAGGACTATAGTCGACACCTGCACAGGATAGAAATGATACGATGGCCCTAGATTCCATGTGAAGAAGTTGCCCAAGAAGAAGAAGAACCGGTCCAAGATCGGTTTGTCCAAACCGAAGTAATCCCTCATCTTGTCCGCCAGGACATTGATGTCCACACCTGGTGGAGGGTTTCCACTTGCCAGCATTACGGCAACAGGATCACCCGGCATCGATTCAATGATGAAAAATACCAACACCATCGAAAGAAACACTACGACCAAGTAAAAGCCGGCTTTCCTAGCTAGGAATCTCACGTAAGAGTTCGTAAGCACACTTCCGAATTTGGAGAGCAAGCCGCCAAGAGAGTGATTCTCCTCAACGGGCGGCGCTGAGTTCTCGCTCTCTTTGCTCGAGTCAGTTACTCCATTCATCTTCTCATTTCCCACTCACTGAGCTGCTCCTCTTACAGTGCTTCCTTCGGCACTGGCAAACCCCATTCCCGTACAGAAGTCTTTTGGCCAATAATAAACGTTCTCATTCCATTTCGGAGTAGGGCAGTTGATTTACCTCCGAGTTCGAGGTATTACTGACCTCTCCAGTCATTCCTACGGGGTCGGATTTCCTCTTTCTCTTCTACAGATGTACAGCGCCATCAACAACAGAAACCCTATGATTGCGAAGTAGATTGCCCACTCTAAGGTCGTGGTCCACCAGAAGGGAGGACGGTCCACATATATGTCGTAGGTGCCGTAGTTACCGAAGATGAATGCTGCAAAGACAACAACGTTGACCAGCCCGACCAATGAAATCAGCTTGTGGACTCTTGGCGTACGTTGAAGCAGAATGGCAATCATCCACAACCCAGTCATGATCATTCCACTAAAGAAGAAAGACAGAGCCGACAGTCTGTGCTGAGCAATGAAATTCATAGGGAATATGCCGACGAAGATTATCGCGATTGAGGAGAACACACCGACCGCAGCCGCCAGTTTCGCAACGTAGAATCGCGAGTCAAGATACAGGCCAAGTCCTATCATGAAAGGAATGAAAGCGATGCCTGCAAGTACTAGGCCGACATTGAACAGCATAGCGGCCTCAGAGATTCCTATCTCCCCGAGCTCGGATACAAAATGATTGAATACGGAGTATGCTTCGCCGTTGTGTCCGCTATATGGGATCATTGCACCCAGGATGAAGACGAGGCCTGTAACAGATGCCGCGATTCCCCACAGAGCGAAATGGCCTTTGTCATACAGCCTGAGGATTGTCTGCCTGAATGTCATGCCCGTTGTTCTGGATGTGCTCAATGAGACGAGTGCTACGAAACCCAGAGCGGTGAAGACTGCATACCATTCTACTAACGGGCCCCCCACCAAGAAGGAGAAGACCAGATCGGAGACCGCTATGACCAGGCCGTAAAGAGCTATAGCCTTCATTAAACCCGGATGGAAGAAGAGAGCAAGACTGACCAAGATCATGACTGCAAACAACAATTCGAAGAACACGGCCGAGGCAAGCATGTGAGGTGCTCCAGTGTCTTCAGAGAAAACACCAATCATAGTGAGGGCGACTGCTGAGCACAATCCCAACACTTGCCCTACAATCATCAGAATCTTCTCCACGAGGCTGTCCGCATACAAGGCATAAAGCCCTATGAAGAAGGGAACGAGTGCTATGCCTGTCAAGATACATCCCGCATTGTAGAAGTTGCCACCTAGTGGACTGTAAACCAAGTCACCCAGTCTGCTCAGGTAGTTGGTCATGGGGCTGTATGGAAAAGGATAGAGCGCCCAGGATGAAAAAGTGAACAAGCAGTAGAGCAGGATAACGAAGAATCCGCCCAATATTGTCAAGGGCCACTTGGGGATACCGAACTTCATGATCTGCATTCCCTCAAGGGCTTGCGGAATCAAAGGTTCTCTTAAATGGTCCCAGCCTGCAAGGATATTGGTCTGTCCTGGCATACAGAAGAGATGTGGAGGCGTCTTGGTTTAGTAGGGTTGCGTTCTGACAGGCTGGTCTGATTATTCTACCCCGACGTCGGCAGTGGAGTCTGGCTAGGGAATTGTTGGAATATAACGGACGGTTCTCGAGTCTCTTTCTCTTCACTGCGAATATGAATTGCGAGCAGCAACATATAGCCCATAATCGCGAAGTGGAGGACCCATACCATCCTGTGTATCCACCAGAAACCCGGACCGAGGCTGATGAGGAACCCGCGTGAAGTCATGTCCAGAAAATAGAAGATAGTGGAAAGATAGTATCCTAGAGGAAAGACTGCGAACAGCCCTATGTCGACTATCCCGAACAGCGAAAGTAGCCTGTGTGCTTTGACTGTGCGCTGGAGAAAAATGGCTGTCGTCCACAGTCCGGTCATGATCATGCCACTGAAGAGAAAAGACAACCAGCCTATCCAGATCTCTCTCCAAATGGTCTCGAAGACGCCAACGAAGACCATCGCATTCGCATAGAACATACCAACCATGGCGGCCAGTTTCGAGGTGGAGAAACGCGAGTCCATGTACCATCCAAGTCCTATCATGAATGGGATGAAGGCGATACCCGCGAGTATCAATCCAAAACCGGACAAGATAGAGACGAAGAATCCGAATTCCGAATAGCCTCCCACATTCAGAATCCTTCCGATAATAGAGACAAGGCCGATTACAGATCCGACGATACCCCATGAGGGGAAGTGCCTCTTGTCGAATGGCTTGGCGATTATCCCCTCTGAGCCCATACCTGTTCCTCCTTGCATTCCGTTTTTCTGAGAGCTAACAGAACATGTTATTGGCGCTTTGATTCTTAAAGATGCCGTAACACAAGAAACGAGCACTATGGGGTTTGCATAATGCTTAAGTTACTGCTTCTGACTGTGCAGTGTCATCGTGAACATGAGTCGGGCATCCGAGTTTCAGGTTCGTCAGCGCTGGCCAGCGACCCGTGGCCCGGTCGAATGAAGGTTGAGCAATGAGGCTTGAGAAAAGATATGTCCTGTTCGTGGTAATGTTCGCTGGCATCCTTGGAATGATTCCTATTACTTCTGTCCAGCTGCAGTCCCTAGAAGGAATGAAGTTCCAATGCGCAGTTCGTGAGGGTACGTTGAAGGCTGTGATGCAGGAGGCAACTGGCAGCGTTTCGGTTCTCGCCGCAGAACATGCTGATGTTATCACGGTGGGTACGACCTACGGAGTAGAATCTTGTCTAGATCCGGCACTGGAGCATTCTTACTCTGGCTGGGACATCATGACCTCACTTAGTTCCGGCCTGGTAGATATCGAACCAGGACTCGATAACGTGTCCGACTACATAGTCCCTGCTTTGGCAACAAGCTGGACTTGCGGCGGAGGCGGCCTTATCTGGGACTTTCAGTTGAGGACTGACGTAACTTACGATGGTGTCAGGCCATTCAACGCTAGCTGCGTCAAATATACATTCGACAGGAACTGCAATTTGACTGGTAACGGACTCGCCGAGCTCGATGGCCCACAGGTCAGCATGGGATATTCTGACATCATAAAGAACGTCACAACATTGGGAACCTACGCAGTCAGGTTCAATCTCAAGATTCCATTCGCTCCTTTCCTTCAGCTCATATCTTGTGCGGCATCTTACATGGTTGATCCAATACGAGCCCCCATGAATAGTCTGGTCCTCTACACTGAAGGCAACCCCAATGCTAGCAGTGCATGCGGACTGGGACCATATCAACTTGAAATGTGGACTCGCTTCGGAGGGACCGACCAGGAAATATGGCTGCACAAGAACCCAAACTATTGGAACATCACTGGCGGCTTTCCGGTGACCGAGCGGATCATCATAAAGGTATTCTCAGACGATGTAGTGCTGGATTCTGCTATAAATCTCGGCCAGATTGACGTCGCGTACAGGGGACTCGTGCCGCCTGAAGTCGCCACCTTCAAGACCAACCCCAACATCAATGTCTGGGAAGGTCACGGAGCACAAATCCAGTACATATGCTTCCAGCAGAGGATTGCGCCTTTCGATAATGCCAACGTAAGGAAGGCCATCGCCGCATGCTTGAACAGAACCAACCTCTGTGTTACCGCTTTCTTGGCTACTGCAGAACCGCTCTATAGTTTCATTCCGAACGGCGTGGCGTACCACAAGGACGCCTTCGCGATATATGGCTCGGCCAACTACACGTACGCACAGAGTCTGCTGACGCCGCTTGGCTATAACTCAACCAACGAGCTCACGGTAGACATCTGGTACGAGAGCTCCGGACACTATCCCTTGAGTTATGAGCAAGCCCTTATCTGTGAGTCAGACCTTGAAGCAAGCGGAGTCATAAGAGTCAACCTCCACGCTGCAGATTGGGGTAGCTACAGGGAGCTTCGAGACAATGCATCCATGCCCGTGTTTCTCTACGGCCGGACCGGATATCTTGCAGACGCTGACGAATATGCGTCCTTGCCCTTTGCTAATTGGCTGAACATGGGCTTCAACAGCACATATGGAGGTGTAACCCAGTACAACTACTGGGTCGGAGGCAGGAATGCAACAACGTATATCGATCGGTACGCCAACTACTCAGCTCTGCAAGACTTACAGGCGTACGACTGTTCAATGGTTCCGCTTTGGCAGAGTCACAATACTGTCGTAGCAGGATTAGACGTCAACGGAGTCTCACCGGACATAACAGAGAGACTGTACTTCTGGCGTCTGTATGTAGAACTAAGTGTCTTTCCGTTCGATATTAGTCTGATTCTCTGGTTCTTCATTTCAGCGGCCGTCGTTGTCACGCCTGTGTTTCTCCTGATTCGCGTAAAACGATTTGGATCGAGAGAGACCGGATTGTAGAACCGAGTTTCCATTATCGTGACAGGCCGTCCGTATCGGTCGACTCATGGTTCTTCACTAAGGCAGTAACTGGTTCGGAACCAATCTCAATCAGTGCCTTCGGGTACAACCCTTGGTGCGACGAAAGGAATAGGAGCTCGGCGTTCGGGATTTGAATGTCAGCTGAGAGGGAAGTGGATTGAAAGACGAGACCATTGTCCTTGCATGGTTGCTCGTGATGCTGATATTGAATCCGCAGACTGCGCTAATCAATCCAGCAGAAAACCTGTCACCCTATTGGACGAAGATAGAACTGGATTCATGAATAGGCTCTCAGAGTCTCTCGCGCATGACGTGCTATTGTTGAGATTCTGTGATGAATTAGCTTATGCAAGGCAGGGCCCGTGCCTTTGGAAAAGAAGCATTGGGAACGGCCCTCACAAGGTCGTTCCCATTCAGATTCAATTGTGTTTCTTGAGACTAACGCCTGTCGCGGCGTCCGTAGCTGCCACCGCCTCTGCGGTCGCGGCCACCGTAACCACCGCCACTGCTCCTTCGGTCGTCATCGAAGCCGCCACGACGTTCGCCGCCGTAGCCGCCGCCACCATAGCCTCCTCGTCCGCCATAGCTTCGCCTTGGGGGACGGGTGTCCTCATGCTCTGCGGCAGACATATCGAGGTCCGATTTTACGTCCTCGATGGCTTGTTCGGCTTCGGCAATCTGACCATACTTGCCTATGTTTAGTCTCAGGTTACCCCTGAAGAGACCAGTATAGCCGTTGGTCAACTTGTAGGTTGATCCGACTTCCATCTTGTCGATGGCGTCGTCCCACAGTGGGACCAACACAGTACCAGTGGAGTCTCCAACTCGCGCATCAACCACGCGATGGGCTTCTCCGGTGTCACGAGAGCTGATCTCTCGCTCCTCACCAATCTCGACCACCTTGAAGGTAACGGTCAAGTTTCTCATGCTGGGCTTTAGTTCAGCCACAGTTGCCTCTACGGGCTCGGTATCGAAATCCATTTTCAATATCCCTTTATCAGTTCATTTGCAGGCTTTCAAAACTAGACATTCTACGTGGGTTTGCTTCAGGGATGTACCACTTTGCTATACTCCAACTACGGAACTCTGAGCTTGTAACGCCTGCTGGTCTCTTGTCATTGTTTTTTGCTTATAAGCCTGTGTAAGGGTGCTTAATGGAACAAGATGTTCTTCTGCAGGGGTTTGTCGATTGCGTCAAATCCTCAGTTGAGATGCCGAAAAGTGGCTGTTTTGCCATAGGGCAGTAAACTCAAATAGAAACTATCTTACGCCTGAGTCAGCCTCTTGACTCCAAAGGGGCGCTCCCTTGTGGAGGACTATGATGTGAGCGATAAAGAAACAGCTGCAAAGAAGAAGAAGGAACCTGAGAAGGGGGCTCCGGCCGCAAAGCCGGCTCCAGCACCAGCACCGGCTCCTAGGCCAGCTCAAGCACCAGCTCCGGCTCAAAGGCCAGCTCCTGCTCAAGCACCAGCTCCGGCTCAAAGGCCAGCTCCTGCTCAAGCCCCGGCTCCAAGGCCAGCTCCGGCACCAGCTCCGGCTGCGAAGCCAGCTCCAGCACCAGCGGCGAAGCCCGCTGAGAAGAAGCCGGCAGAGAAGCACGAAGAATCGAAGGAAGGTGTGTTCAAAGTCAAGGTTCATGGTCCGAGGAATCCCTTCAAGAGGAAGAAGGATTAGTGACCTTACACAGTTTGTGTCCATTCACTTGTGACTCTTGCTGAGTCATTGCTCAGCACCGAGTCTTCCCTCGGCTCCAGTTATAGGAGCTGGGGGATCTCTTTCTTGCTGCACATGCGCAATCTCTTCCAAGTCTTGTCATGAGATGCAATACGATGGTCCCCGTCTACTGAGTGCCTAGGTTCCCGTCTTGGCATATGCTTTCGGAGGATTCTTGTGGCAAATCCAAGGACTGATGCAGATGAATGCCAGAATTTCAGATTACCGAAATTCTAATATTATTCTATGTGAAGTCCAAAGGCAGGTGGCTTCAGAAATACCTAGTGAAATCCGCCGGCACTTTCTCTTGGCAATGGGCGAGACATATGAGAGCTACGGCTACCCAGAGTATTGCGGCTGGATTGAGGGGCTCCTGCTGCTTGAACGCGGCCAGTGGTCGCAGAGGGAAATATCCAGTCGTCTGCATGAGGTCTTTCCAGACTCCAAGTACCCGACATCGATAACCTCTGTCAACAGGGCTCTCAAGCTACTCGAGGATTATGGAGTCATCGAAAAGGCGGGATCAAGAAAGGCGGGGTATAGGTACCGTTCATTGTCCTCCACCTCGATGATTGCATCCATGCTTGAAAGATTCGTCGTTGTGAATCAGGTGTTTATTGACAAGTTGGAGGTTCTGCTGGCGCGAGTCAGCAAGAGCGATTTGAAGCTGGCAAGGGCTGTCTCATACCAGATTGGAGCCGCAAAGGTGTGGAGCGATTTGATGAGCGATCTGGTTGCATCTATCAAGAAGAAGTCATGAGAGGTCTGGAATCTTGCACGAGAAATCGTTAATCATAATCGGGGCTGGACTCGCGGGGCTGTCAGCAGGGTGCTATGCCCAGATGAATGACTATCAAAGCCATATCTTCGAACATCATTCGAAACCGGGTGGTCTGGCGGCCGCATGGAGGAGAGGAGAGTATCTCATAGATGGTGGGATTCACTTTTTGATAGCACACAGACCGGGCAGCGCTATATACGACGTATACCGCGAGCTGGGTGCCGTGCAGACCACAACATGTGTAGACATGGACAGATACATGCGCTTCGTTGACGAGGCAAGTGGTCTGAAGGTAGACTTCACTCGTGACTTGGACAAGCTGGCTAGTGATCTGAAGCGAATCTCTCCAGATGATGCAAAGGCAGTGGATGCGTTCATTGGAGAGGCACGCAGACTGAAAGACTCGCCGCTCTTAATGGACCTGGGAATGGCATTGCCGCCCGAGCTCAAGGGCAAGCTAGGGACCCTACGCGAGATTTGGGCTATGCGCGGTTTCATGAAGTACTTCGTTGGCGGATACTCGAAGTCTGCCGCTGAGTACGCTCGGACAATGCACAACCCGTTCACTAGAGTGATGTTCGAGAACCTCTTCTCTCCAGATGGACCAGCTTGGTTCATCATAATGATAGTGGCCACAGTGGCGGCAGGGCAGCTGGGCCTTCTTGAAGGGGGTTGTCCCGGTTTCATTCTGCCTATCGAGAAGCGGTACAAAGACCTTGGAGGACAGGTCAGTTACAATTCCACAGTGGAGACAGTCCTGGTGGAGAATAACAAGGCAGTCGGAGTGCGACTAGAAGACGGGACCGAGCATAAGGCGGACATCGTTGTGTCTGCCGCTGATGGTCGCAGTACGATATTCAAGATGCTGGGCGGACGTTACATCAACGATGGCGTCAGGAAGCAATACTCGAACTGGAGAACGTACTCTCCAACTGTCATGATGAGTTTTGGAGCGAGGCGGACGTTCCCAGACGACCCTCCGCTCAATATGTTTCTCCTGAAGCACCCATTGAAGTTGGGGTCTCGCGAGATAAGCTGTTTGCCGCTGAGAGTATTCAACTATAGCGACAAGTTTGCTCCTCAAGGGAAGACCGTCATCCAAGTCATGCTCGAGACGGAGTGGGACTACTGGGACCGTCTTGTCAAGGATCGGCCGAAGTATGAAGCAGAGAAAGAGCGGGTAGCTGCAGAGGTCTTGAGCAGACTGGAGGAACACTACCCCGGGATTGAGTCTCAAGTCGAGATGACTGATGTCGCTACACCACAGACGACTTGGCGATACACCCTGAACCACGAGGGGTCACCCATGGGGTGGCTGATGACCGCTGAAACGCTAATGGCTCAGGTGCCGAGGAGTCTGCCGGGCCTCAAGGACTTCTACATGGCTGGCCAGTGGGTTCTTCCCGGGGGAGGCGTACCAAGCTGCATTTACTCCGGGCGTCACGTAGTTCAGATACTGTGCCACAGGGACGGCAGATTCTTCCACACCTTTTTCCCTTAGGAATTCGCACTCTGCACCAGCGCCAGCTCCGAAGCCAGTATCAGCAGACAAAACCGGTCTGTGCCGTCGAGGGGACGCGTTAGGGAATTCAGAAAGCCTAGTGTGGACAAGTCTCGCAAGCATAGCTTATATGCCTCTTCTCTCATATGCACAGCAGTGACAATGTTGGGGGCAGTTGTCAGCTCGTGAACGATAGCTTTGAGGAGTTCGACAGAAGACTTGCCGACGGCAGACGCCCGGTATACGAGGAGGGTCGAGACATAATGCCGCCCATTCTGTTTGGGTTGCTGTTCTCAATGCTTGGACTGATTTTGCTTTTGTTTGCACACTTGACTGCGTATGGCCTGCTGGTAATGACTTCCTACATCGTGATTGCCTTGGCCGGTACTATAAAGCACCAACGTCTCGTGAGGAAGTTCAGCTGCCTAGGACTAGGACGAAAGACGGTCAGTCGGGGTGTATCTTTCTTCGACCTGCATTGCGCAGCTCTGGATCATTTGGAATCAGCTGTTACATGGGGAGAGTCACGTACTAATCTTCTGCAGGAAAGAAAGGAGCAGATAGACGCTGCACTCCAACTGGCCATCAAACTGGGTGACAAGGTCGAGTGGCCCTGCAGTGAGATTGAGCAATGGAAGAAGC
>PRDJ01000042.1 GCA_003345555.1 Candidatus Thorarchaeota archaeon | reverse complement strand
TAGGAGCGCCTCGAGAGTTACCTTCCCTCTCGCCGCCATGCTTTCGGGCACAAGATCCAACAACTTGCGTTCAATGTCCAAAGTGATACTCCTCCTCAACGAGTCTCTCGTAGATGATCTTCTCAGTATTGGCCACAGGGCCGTCGAACACAGCCGTGATAACTCCGCGGGTGCCGAAAGGTTCTCCGAGCTGGCCCTTACGCCCAGTTACGGTCCTTACTGATAGTCCGGCCATAGACTCGGCGCGCTCTTTTGTCGAAGCAAGACCCTCCACTAAAACATCATTCTGTCTGACACGAGACACCCTGCCAGAGCGCTGTTTCCTCTTGTTCAGGATGATGCTGCCGGGCATTTCGACTACTTGGCCAGAGCCGACAATGCGCATTTGGGTGGGAGACAGATCAGTCCGCATCAGAACCACCCTCATGCCAACCTCGGCGGCAATCTCCTTCTGGAGTAGCAGTGCAATGTTCGATTCGTTGCTATCAGCCTCGTCGACTATTACTTTCTCACCGTTCTCTATTTCAAATGGCATGATTTCGGCCGTGACAGTGGGCATACCCACAGTTGCACTGACAATCATTCTCTTGACCAGACGGCCACGATATAGTGGATTAGCTCGAAACGCCAGAATGAGACCAGTGGTCGTCTTGAGTGATCCAGGCTCGCAGACGTAGTCACCTCGGCTGACTACTCGGTCGGATAGGTCTGGGAGATTGATTCCGACTCTGTCGCCCGCGCTCGCTCGACTCCGCGGCTCACTGAAGGTCTGGATCGACCTGACTTTCCCCTTCATGCCCTGAGGTAATAGCTCAAGGATATCGTCCGTCTGGAGTTGACCCCTCAAGATCGTGCCGGTGACAACAGTGCCATGGCCTTTCACTGAAAAGGCGTGATCGATTGGCATAAGGAAAGATCCTTCTTTCTGTCTCACCTTCGGAACAATCGTGCGCAGCATTACATCACGAAGCGTGTCGATACCGCGACCGGTAAGTGCAGAGACCCTGACGAACTCGGTTTTTGTAAAGGACATTCCGCCTACAATCGACTTCATGCGGTCCTCTACCAGAGTCTGCTGGTTCTCGTCGGCTATGTCCGTTTTCGTGATTACCACTATAATCGTATCAACGCCCATTGACTCAAGCAACAAGAGGTGCTCCCCGGTCTGCACCTTGGGACCCTCGTCGGCTGCAACAGCTACTAAGGCGGCATCGATAATCCCGGCCCCAGCAACTACACTGCGGAAAAGGTCTGCATGACCCGGCGAGTCCACAAGCGTCACGAGATACTTACCGAGCACAAACATAGTGAAGCCCAAATCTATGGTTATACCCCGTTCCCGAGATTGTGGATGCTTGTCAAGTCCGGCAGTGGACACCTTCTGGCTGAGGGCCCTTGCTAGCTGCGTCTTGCCATGGTCAATGTGACCAACCAGACCAACGTGAATCGGGACAAGGCTTTCCATTCTCAGGCTCATTGTATGCTCCAACCTCAGCGCGTTAAAACCTTCACCGAGGGACCGTTCAGCTGCTTGGAACGTCCCTAGCAGGTGCAAGAGCAAGTTCGGGGTTGCTTTATTGGGGGAACTGGCTGATAGAAAGCCATGGTATCACGTTCGCTGGAGAAGATGATGCTTGTTGCAGTCGGTTTGACCACTGCCGTCATAGTGGGCGTGCCGGTTCTTCTGTACGCCATCGACACTGTGAATGCGGCATCCGAATTTGAACTCGCCAGAACGTTTGCGCAAGAAGTGCAGAATGCGACTGACCGGGTTGATCTAGGGGTTGTTGCGAACGTCATATCTAATGTATACGTCCCGAACGGTGTTACCGTGACTGCAACAGGGAATACCCTTGCAGTATCGTTCCAAAAGAGCACTCAGGAGCCGATTGTCTGGACGAGCTCCTATGCTCACAACATTGTCATTGTCGGGGCGCCCATCAGCGCGGAGACGTGCAATATGGAAGTAAGAATGACATCAGGCACAATCGAGATCATTTTTGTTCCCCACCCTTAACGGGTGATTTGAAACAGACTTCTATATCGATTGCGGAAACGCGTTGCCAAGAGAGCAATGGAGAGATTGTCGGATTTTCTGCTCAGATCTGATGACATGTAGTTCAGGCCATTCAAGACCGATCGCCTTGGTGCAAGCAGTTCACGAGTTGAGTATGTATCTGAAACGAAACATAAAAGGTAGGATTCGCAGATACTAGCGCAGGTTCTGAAATTGAAGGCAATCCCTGACAGAGTATTGTTCGTTGGTGTCATTCATACTGATATAGACAGCGTGAAGCATGTCAGGAAAGCGGTGAAAGAAACAAAGCCAGAAGTCGTTGCCGTCGAATTAGACCGTGATAGGTACCAGCAGCTCCTGCACCCCCCGACAGAGCAGGAAATGACGGCTCAAGTTCCAACGGGCGAAGTTGTTCAGGATTTGTTCCAGCAGATTGCGCTACTAGAAAAGAAACTCGGAAATGTAACAGGTTCCGATGTTGGAGCGGAGATGCTGGCTGCAATCGAGGAAGGCAGGAAGCTCGGTTCGAAGATAGCCCTTGTAGACAGACCGATCCAAGCAACAGCACAGGCCATCATGTCCGTTCCTCTGGACGAGGTCTATAGGATGTTCAATATGATTCCGGGGGCTTCGGACGACATACAACATGGTGACGCTCAGGATTTGATGACGACGCTCAAGGAAGAGGGCGCGGTGACTGCGGTAATGGAGGAGTTTAGGTCTGAGTTCCCTCATCTGAGCAATGCATTGATTGACGAGAGAGACAAATACGTGGCAAATGCTCTTTGCACGATACTCAACGACGTGAAGGGCAAGATCGTCGCCGTGCTGGGTGCTGGGCACATTGAAGGAGTGCAAAACGCCCTGTCAAAGTTGCTAGAGTCTCAGGCGGGTTCCTAGAGACCGAGACCATGCACGACCTCGTCAATACCTTGGCCAGTCTTTGAGCTCACTAAGAAAACCGGGAGATCTGAGTCTACTTCACGAACATCGCTAACCAGTGCCTCAACGTCAAAGTCGAGCACTTCGGCAAGGTCTATCTTGTTTATCACGATAATATCCGCCCTCTTGATTGTGAGAGGGTGCTTTCGAACCATATACGGGCCCTCGGTGATTCCAAGGAGGACTATTCGCTTCTCGACTCCAAGAGAGTAACCTGCAGGGCAAATCAGATTGCCAACATTTTCAATGAAGACGAGCTCGTACTTCGATAGGTCAACATCCTTCAGGGCGAAACGGACCATTCTTGCATCAAGATGACAGGCATTGCCAGTGTTGATTTGCACCGTGTCTATGCCGTGAGAGGCAACCCTATCGGCATCAATCCTAGTAGCCAAGTCACCTGCGACCATGAGAATCTTGTAGCGTCCTGACATCTTTTCGCATAATGCTTCAATGAACAACGTCTTCCCGCTACCTACGGAACCCATGACATCGAAAGCGTGAATCCCGTGCTTCTTGAATTCGTCAGCATTGGAAATAGCAGCACCCTTGTTCGCACCAAACAGGTCCTTTTGCACGTCGATTGATACGGTCTTGTTAGACATTCTCGTCACGTTCCGTTCTTTCCAATGTCAATTGCTGGGGATAAGCATACAGATAGTGCCCGAGCAGGGGCCTGATAACGGCCCTCTCCACGAACAGGGCAACTGGTGCCCAGAACAGCCCTTGAATAGTGTCCGCCAACGCTGCCAGGAAAGCGGCTTGGAACGATTCGGTGAGTGGAAGAAACACTGTCATGTCAGGCACGAAGCCGCCAATTAAGCCGCCGCCCAATACGACCATCAGCGCGTACCTGAGACTGTCTCGGTCTTTTGTGAAATGAATCGCATAACCAGTTCCGACGCCCAGGAAGATGTTGCCAATCATGGGCATAAGCGGGAATTCACCTCCAGCTATCGCTCCGCCTACGCCAATAGCGGCTCCTACTAGCATTCCGCCCGCAAGGCCACCTACGACACCACTCAGCTCAGAGAAGAGAAAACCAGGTGTGAGTTCGACTAGATTGGGCACAAGCGGAATACGGATTAGGAAACGTGCAGCAATTCCCAGGGCCGCAATCATTGCCATGCACGTGACGGTGATGGTGTTCGTCCGAATCGGCATTGACAGCATTTACGTTGCCTCAAGAGACTGACATCCGCTCGGGCTTTTGCGGCCAGCCCGACGACAAGAATCTTCTGGTTTCATTGTACCATTTGTCAAGCTGAGCGAGCATTTGCTTCCTCACTGTCTCCGTTGAGATAGCTCTGTACATGTAGTAGTATCCGCCCTTCTCAATCGGCCTTGCCTCACGTTCCACTAGACCCTTTGTTCGGAGCTTGTTGAGAATTCGCTGAGTAGTGCTGCGGTCACGCACGATTGCAGAGGATATCGATTCAACAGTCTGGGGTTCAGTGAGGAGACAGAAGTATGCGTCAATCTCGCTATCATGCAGTCCAAACGCACAGCACAATAGGTCTGAGGGCTTTTGGAGGCTTCTTGTGAAAAGGCCTTCCAATGGATCTCTGGTCTTCATTTGGATGTACTGAAGTTCAGTGAAAAATAAGGGTTGTGCAATAACTATGCACACTCGATGAGCGTCTCATAATACTGTGTTTCAAATCCTCCCGGGCAGTCAACAGTCCTGGTGTTGGCAGAACATGGACTTCAGTCCCTTCGTCGGTGATCCGGATTCCGCTTCGTGGGATACGCGTGAGCCAAGCAGACCCACGCCGCCCATTAATCTGGCACCACTGAAGAGGACTATTGAGTCCGACGCTGTACGCTCCAGAATACTCAGAGTCTTGATAGAAGACGGCGGATGGGTTACTACCGGTGACCTGCTCAGAGTTGCGCGGCAGGTAAGATCCATCATAGGAGCTGTGACGATTGGCACCATACTGGAAGGAATGAACGAACTCGTATCGTCGAGGCTCATTCTCAGTAGGGCCTCTCTATCATCAGGACTAGACTGGGCAGATTGGAGGATAAACCCGGACTGGCTGGAACCAACTCGAAAGCTACTGCAAATGGTGGGCCGTGTTCGAACAATGGGGGCAGAGGACCACGGAGTGGATGATATCCATTCTACCCGGATTCCGCCCCCTGACGGTCCTACTCATGATTGAGTAAGCTCTTAGTCGCTGAGTAATCTACTTAAGATGGAGACGCTGCCCCTAAACGCATGTCGCAAGCCCCCACGGACTCACCTGCA
This sequence comes from Candidatus Thorarchaeota archaeon, assembly GCA_003345555.1. Lineage (GTDB taxonomy): Archaea > Asgardarchaeota > Thorarchaeia > Thorarchaeales > Thorarchaeaceae > OWC5. The sequence goes on along the minus strand of PRDJ01000042.1, from coordinate 71,464 downwards.
GAGCCACAGCAACCGGAAGCAGAGCATGCCATTGTGGACACTCAGCTTGTGGGTGTTTCCAAGGAGCATAGCAGAGTCATCCAGCTTGTTGTTGCTGCTGTCTTCGCGGCACTCTCGGCAGCGATTACACCCATTGCCTCGATGCTTCCGAGAATCCCCGGGTGGGGAATTGCGCTCTTCGATCCTGTTTCGCTTTTCTGGATCATCGCTTTTTTGATTGGTGGCATAAGAGTGGGAATGCTAAGTACTACGCTAGGCACTGTCTGCCTGTTCTTCTTCGACCCGACTGGCATCGGTCCGATGTTCAAATTCCTTGCCACTCTGCCAATGATAGTTGTACCATGGCTTGGAGTACGAAAGTATGGAACAAGATTCGGAGGACAGTACCTCGCACAACCTCTAGGGAGACTACCCTACGGCAATTACACGATTCTGATGATAGTGGCATTCTGCGTGAGGCTGCTTCTGATGGTTCCGGCCAATCTGATTCTTGTTCCCCTCCTGATATCACCCTACCTTACTACAGACTTCATTATCACCTATGCCTTGATTCTCAACGGAATCCAGAGTCTCTGGGACGCATTGGTACCCCTCATGATTGTTTACCCCACCTCGCTCTTCGACCACTCTAGGATGTGGTGATTTTCGCCAAAGAGAAGAGACGACAACGTAAACAATCGGGAATCGCTTAAATAGACTCAAGTGGTCCTGTCTGTAGAGACATCCTCTAGGGAAGGAATCGGCCACGGTCAGACGATGCGAGTACTGCGATTCGCCTGTCCCTGCAGACGCCACAGTGTGTCCAGTGTGTAGACAGGTCATTTCTGAAGAGGCTCTAGAGAGAGTGTTGCCTCTGCTGAAGAGACCTGAGGCACCAGAAGTCCGTGCGATGGGAACTATTGAGCGTCTATGGGGGGTAATCAGAAGACCTGCACTGACCTACCGAGATATCGCTCAGAGACCCGACGGTGCTGGCCCCTTCATGATAATAATGATGAATGCACTGTTGCTCATGGGCTTCTTCCTAGCGATATCATCGCACCTCACTGTCGTTGTCGTGACCAATGTTACCTCGGGAGCCACGGCGACCGTGTCCATCTTGGATACTACAGATGCCGGCATGTACTATGCAACGGCATTGGCAAGCATTGTATCCAACATCATGATTGGAATGATCTATCTAATCGTGGGTACCCTATTCGCCCATATCGCCTTCAAAGTCGCAGGGGGCACGGGGCGCATGACCAAGACGCTTTCAGTAGTTGGGTACAGTATGATGCCAGTGTTGCTCTTCAGAGTCATAGGATTCTTCGTTTTGCTTGCAGTCCTGCCGACATATGACATTGGACCGGGGGCAGTATTGCCTAATGTAGTTGCGTCCATCTATGGATCGGATGTCTGGCTTATCTTGGATTATATGACCACGGCATCATTTGTCTGGGTGGGCTTCCTTCTGACATTCGGTATAAGAGAGGCGCACGATACGTCCACGGTGTGGGCATTCCTAATCGCACTGACATGTATGATAGTCCTGGGTTGGACCTTCTGGCAGGCCCATTAACTCCACCTAGACAATCTCATAGAACGAAATTATGACAAACGCAATCAACCCGATCAGAGCGCCGACTTTGTCCAACGTACTGCCAATGACGAGTCTCTTCTTGTTTCGAGGCCCCGTTATAGGAGCAACTGCCGCGGCAATTATGACTATCGACCCAAGACAGAGGAGGAGGAGGTATGCTAGGTCGTAACTGGCATAGCCCAATTGCCAGATCAGAAAATAGCATAACACGCCAATCAGATTCAGCACAGCTTGTGTTGCGGCAGCGGCGCGATAACCGTAGACCCGTGCTATGGTCCTGACATTTCTCAGCGCGTCACCCTCAACGTCTTCTGCCCCCTTTATTGTCTCTCGGGCCTGCAGTATCATGAATGCAGTGATAAAGAAAAGCAGAGATGGAACGGGGATCGAATAGGCCTCGACTCGTTCTGCGTATATGAAAGACCCGTAGATGACACCGAACGCAAAAGAGAATGCTACCATGAGATTGCCCGCGATGCCAAGAGCCTTCACTTTTGCAGCGTATGTGTACCCAGCGCTCTCAAAGAACACAACGATGAGAGTACCGAAGGTGCCATTCAACCACGCAAAAAGGACTCCCAATGCACTTAGTACTCCAACGTACACCCAAGCCTGGTTGACCGTCATTCGGCCGCTAGGCAGTGCCCTATGCGGACGATTAATTTTGTCAACCTCTATGTCATAGATATCGTTGACTACATTTCCTCCCGCGGCTACGAAGAAATACGTCATATATCCAAAGATGAAAAGAAAGAGGTAGGATGGAATTGGCCCCACTGGATTCACGCGGTATGCCATTGCCACGCCAGCAACAACTGTGAGACCACCGATGATGCAGTTCTGAGGTCGGATTATCGACAAGAATGCCTTCGCATCGATTCGCCGCTCTTGTCCTCGGGCTGTGGTCGTATTGTCGGACATTCCCGATTCCCGTCCTTTCAGCTGCCGTGTGGCGGCTATGATTAAAGGCTTCCGGAGTACAGGTCAAGAGTTCTGCCTCACTCTGGAGACGGGAAAGGGAAAGATATTCATGTTGACTCTAGCAAATGTAGTCATAGTTGACCCGGAGCAAAGGAGAGGAAGCTAGCTGAGCACGAAATCGGATACAGCTTGTTTGGCGAAGATGCACTTCGGTCCAGCTGGCTATCCTACTGATACAAGCGGAAATCCCCGCAAAGCGTTCAGGATTATTCGAGATGCGGGTCTCGATGCTCTTGAGTATGCCGCGGTCTACGGTCTGACGATGAGAGAGCACACGGCGGAAAAACTTGGCATGGCTGCAAATGAATACGGGATTGTGATGAGTATGCATGCCGCTTACTACATCAGTCTTGTGTCAAAGAGCAAGCAGACAAGACGAAACTCGATTGCGAGGCTCGTCAAGTCGCTCCAATTCGCACCACTGATGAACGTCACACGAATCGTGTTTCACGTAGGAGGATACAGCGGACTCACACCTGATGAGGCCTACCCTATTGTAAGAAGCAGCCTGGAAGAGGTCTGGGACACGATCGGTCACCGGGATCAAGGAGTCTTGTTAGCTCCAGAGACTGCAGGCAAGCTGGGTGCCTTCGGTTCGGTCGAGGAGCTGATAAAACTTTGCAGCAACGTAGACGGACTGATTCCGACCATTGACTGGGCTCACCTCCATGCAAGAACCCAAGGCGGTTTGAACAGCAAGGGGGATTACCTCAAAGTATTGGAGGCTTTCGAACGCAACCTTGGCTCCAGATTTGTGAACAACCTGCATTTTCATGTCAGCGGTATCGAGTTCACTTCCTCGGGAGAGAAGGCTCATAGGCCATTGGGAAAGAAGTGGGGACCAGACATTCTGCCTCTCATGGAGGTTGTCAGAGAGGCGGGATACAAGCCCACGTTCATATCGGAAACACCCGAACCTATTCTAGGTGCAATCTACTCAAAGTTCCTGCTTGAAGAACTGGAGAAGTCCAATTCATGAAGGACTACGTATTCATTCTCGGCTCTAACTGGCTCCTCAGCATAGCGGAGCTGGTTGTTCATCTTAGAGACCAAGGTGTCAGCGCAGTGGTCAAGGACTTCTCTCGAAAAGCAGTGATCATGAGCATTACCGATGATTTGAATGATAGACAAATCAAGGACATTCAGACTGCACTGGGCGGATGCTTCAAGATTGGTGCAGCTATCTTCACGTACGACCATAATACCGTACTGGCCGCATTTCCAAAGAAAGGGAAGATCATCCAGAAGGATAGAAGGAAACTGCTTGGCTGCCCTTGGGTGTCCGAGGTCTGGGGCACCGCGAGAAATCAGCGGATCCGGTTTGGCATCAGCACATATCCGATGCAGAATGACACGTCCATTGACCTGAAGCGCTTCACCATAGCGATGGACGAAGAAGTCAAAGAGAGGTTGGTGGGACTCGGAGCAAAGAAGGTGGACTACTTCGTCTACGAAGGGCCCGACAGAAGGAAAGCTGATAGGCCGAACACCGCTCTTTGGCCGCAAACACTCGTCAAGTACGGTCTTCTGACTTCTCCAAACGCAGAGATACTCATGGTCTTCAGTCAGAAGACGCTATACGTAGGAAAAACCGTCGCAGTCTATGATTCCATTTCGCAGCAGCACAGAGACGAAACCAGACCGTACGTTTCTGCAGAGGTCAGTACGAGCCCGAAAATATGCAGAACACTTCTCAATCTTTCTGGTGCCAAGGCTGGTGACACAATTCTCGACCCCTTCTGCGGCACGGGTACGATTTTGATGGAAGCGGCCCTGCTCGGCATGGACTGCGTGGGCATAGATACTGACCTGAAAGCTGTCGAAGGCAGCAGAAGCAACATGAAATGGTTGGAGAATGAGCTAGGACGCAAGTTGAAGTATGAGATACTTAGAGGCGACGCGCGGGAAGCGGCAAGGCTTGTGCAAGGGAAAGTTGATGCAGCCGCCTTCGAACCATATCTGGGTCCTGTCTGTTCGGGCCAACCCAACAAGGGGGAAGCCGAGAAGGCAATCAAGGACTTGACCATCCTATACCGTGATGCTCTATCCAGCATTGGCCTGTGCCTCAAGACTAACGGGAGGGTAGGCATGACGCTCCCGGTAGTCAACTCCAAAGGTGGCGTCGTCAGAATCGATCTCAAGAACCTCCTGAACAACACCGGGTTCGACGTGATTCCATTCTTGCCCAGAGACTCAATAACAAATAGGGACTTGCTCGATGATGAGAGCGGACTCAAGACCAACCGTCCTCGTCTGCCCGAGAGGAAAAGAGGACAGATTATACAACGCGAAGTGATTATGCTCTCGAGATAACCGACTCTATCTTGGCCCCCTACGATAAAGCTAGCCTCTTCTTCAAGAAGTACTTGCGATGCCCTCTTGGGTAGTCTTCCAGTGTGGCAAACACCTCGTATCCGAGTCGCTCGTAGAAGGGCTTTGCCTCGAAGCTGTATGTATCCAAGTGAACGTCCGTACAACCCATGCTTGTCGCTTTCTCCTCAGCCATGTGCATCAGTCTCGTTCCGTAGCCCCTTCCCCGGATGGATTTGTCCACCCACAGAAGCGATACGTACAGCCACCCTCCGAATACCTGCCCAACAACTCCTCCGACGATCTCTTTCTGGCTGTTCCGCACGAAGATGTATATGGGGCGACCCAACTCGGCGATGCCTGTCTTCTCTACGATATTGTTGCCCAATCCAGAGTAGATGACGGAAAGTCCGCTTTGGGCAGCCGCCGCATCCTGCTTGTCCTGACACATATGCATCGAGAATGTGTAGCTGTCCATATGTGGAGGGAACGCAAGAGACACTTTTCACGCTTCCTTACTGTGCATCCGAACTCCTATATCAGTCTAGACGATACGAAGTGCCTGCGAACAAGCCACTAGACCATTGAGCGTGGATTCTTAGAATAGGTATCGTACAATATCGTCGAGAATCGCATAGGTCTGGAGGCGTTCGATGTCGTTCTTGACATAGGGCATTGCATGGTCGAAGATCATGTTCCGATACGGTTCCTCACCCGCAACGTTCCTTATCACCTCGGCGACCACCTGGAACACGCTCTCCAGCGCGCTTCGGAGGGCTTTGTACTCCACACTGTATACGTCAATGTTGAGAACTTCAATGCCTGCATCATCCACAGGCACCACAGCCAAGAAGGGGTGTGTTTCTACAAGCGGCCGAAGTCGTGCTTTGATTTCCTCAACCATCTTCTTGCGGGTCCTCTTGTCGACCTTTACTTCCATTAGTGCCCTGAAGATATGATTGTGCACCTCAAGACAGTCCATCGTCTTTCCGGCCACGAGACTATCGCCTGATTGTTCATACTGAGAGACCAGCTCATCCACGAATCTGGCGAACCGCTCGAAGCTCACTGGGTTTCCTTCCCATTGTTTCAAGAAGGTGGGCAGGTCCATTCCCTCAGGGACTTCGTTGTGCATGAACTCATTCAGTGCATAATCGAGAAGGAACCGCATGTGTCCTGTGCGTGCGCCCTTGGATATTACCATCACAAACAACAGCTCATCATTTGCAGCCCACACGTACCTATGTGTATCAGTGTCGATTGTTCTCAGAGTCTCGTTCGCTGCGCGGTTTATGAAAGTGTGAGTCGCTGACAGAAATGGTGCGATCAAGTCCATATCGATGGAGACACCGGTATACGCCCGGGCTATCAGATTCCTACCCGTATGGCGTTCAATTAACCAGATGCCGTGAATGGAAAGGCGGTCTGACATGAATGTTCTTGGCTCCCACTAGCATGGCAGCCAGCCTCCGAAAATAAGCCTATGCCGCATGCGTTCATGGATGCTATGCTACCGCCAACTACTGGGATGTGGATATTGCCCGCTCGTGACCTTCTGGCACCCATGACCCGTCACGATAGACCCGAGACCAATCGACGTATCACATGGTGGAGATGTTGAGCTTCGCGATTAATTCCTTGTAGCGGTTCCTTACGGTAACCTCGGTTACCCTCGCGGTTCGTGCAATCTCGAGCTGTGTCCTCCGTGCTCCGGTCAGAATACTCGCTACATAGATTGCTGCGGCGGCCATTCCCTTCGGGTCCTTCCCAATCGTAAGTCTCTCAGCCCTGGCTTGCTCCAGAATATCAATGGCTTTCTTCTTGGCCTCGCCAGGAAGATCCAGTTCTGTGCCAAACCGGTGGACGAACTCTATCGGATTGCTGTGAGGGACCTTGAGGTTCAGGTAACGGAGTATCAACCTCACGCAGAGACTGAGCTCCTTTCGTGTGATATGTATCTGCTCTGTGACCTCCTCCAAAGGACGAGGCACCTTGTGAACCCTGCAGGCCAGATACAGAGAAGCCGCGATCATACCGAGAATGGTTCTTCCGCGTGTGAGTCGCTTTCGCAAAGCCTTCCTGTAGATAACTGCAGAGGTCTCTCGGATAGAGTATGGTATGCTCAGCTGGGAGCTTATCCTGTGAAGTTCTGTCATCGCAACAGCAAGATTTCGCTTGTCCGAGGAGTGCACCTTGGTTCGGATTTGCCACTTGCGCAGCCTGTGTATCTGAGCTCTCCGCGTGGAGCTGAGTTTCCTGCCTGAAGCATCGACGTTCTGTCTGCCGATTATCGTTGTAAGTCCCTGATCGAACTTGCTCCAGTCGGTAGGACCTCCGACTCTCTGGCGAGCACTCTGCTCATCAGCAGTGAAGGCTCTCCACTCTGGACCCATGTCTATAGACCGGTCAGATATAACAAGACCGCAGTTAGAACAGATGACTTCCCCGCGGGTATAGTCAATGTACATGTCACGAGAACTACAAGCAGAACAAACGTAAGTGGTGGTACCCATGCGCTCCCCATGTTTCTTTGTCTTTGATTGTCCGTGTTCCAGTCCAATCATCTCCGTGCAGTCACTACCATGAGGTAGCTGCGCTGTAAGAGCTGTCGGGGTTACCTCTGAGGTGTCCCTTCACGGCGTATGAACGAACACATGGCGGGCGCGGTAGGGTGAACGCACTCCTTTCGGGGAGCGTATGCTGTCGCTCAAGGTGAACGGTTATAACCTTATGCTCAGACTTTTGATGGATTGCTCTTTTGTTGATTTGATTGCCCCGGTGAGTTTCTTGAGGGATTCTAGCATGTTGTTCGGACCCGGGTTAGCGGCTACGATCCACAGTCATTCTGCTGCATGGACCAGAGTTCATCCAGATGCAACGCTGTGTTTATGAACAGATACTCGTCATGAGTGGCAAGAGCTGATGCGACTGAATGGCAACCACAGAGAGCCAGTTCGTGAACCCGTGGGACTCAGTCAAGAATCTCGCCGTGTCACTTCTGGCAGACGTGACGAAACTTGATGTCACCAGAGTGCGTGAATCAATCGAGATTCCACCAGATCCGAATCTTGGAGACCTCGCCTCAACAGTATCATTTCAGCTCGCTAAACAGCTGAAGAAGAGCCCGGCGCAAATTGCCAATGAAATCGCTGAGAAAATCAATGCACGGCTCGAGACCACAATGGTCTTCGAACGCGCTGAGTCACGTGGATCCTACGTAAACCTGTTCCTCAATCGTGGTCGGTTTGTCAAATTCGCAATCGAAGCTGCGAACCAGCTTGGTCAAGAATATGGTCGAACTGCAGTCTACAAGGGTCATAGGGCCCTGATTGAGTTCCCAGCAGTCAACCCCTCCAAGCCATGGCATATTGGACATGCAAGAAATGCCGTTATCGGCGACATGCTCGGCAACGTGCTTCAGACGGTTGGATACAAGGTAGCTAGAATCGATTACATAAACAATCTAGGGCTGCAGATCGCACAGCTAGCATGGAAGCTTCTGCAGGAAACGGAGAATCTCGCGAACATTAAGTATGACCACTATCTTGGACGACTCTACGTCGATGTGCAAAAGGCATTCGAGACAGACGAGAAAGCTGAGAACGAAATACGTGAGATCGCTAGACAGCTAGAAGACCCGGATTCCGAAGCATCGAAGAAGAGCATCAGCATGGTAACAGCTTGTCTGTTGGCACAGTGTCAGACATCTTACCGCCTAGGCATCTATCACGACTACCAAGTCTGGGAAAGCGACATTGCACATAGCGGTCTCCTTGAAGCAGCAAGAAACATGATGTTGGAATGCGAGAATGTCGTCAAGCTCGAAGAAGGAGACAAAGCAGGATGCATTGTTGTCAAACTTGACACGATTGATGAATTCAAGGATATGCAGGAACCCTACAAGGTCCTGTTCAGGTCAGACGGAACAAGGACGTATACAGGGGCCGATGTTGCACTTCAGATGTGGAAATTCGGTATAGTCCAAGACCCGTTCCGATACCAAGTCTTTGACAAGCAGCCGAATGGGAAAGAAGTCCTCAGAACATCAGTGAAGGGCAAGAAGAAGAACATAGGGAAGTTCGATGTTGTATTCAACGTTGTGGGTTCTTCACAGGCCCAGCCTCAGAGGCTAGTCTACACGATTCTTGATCTCTTGGGTTACAAGACACAGAGCGAGAACTCTCATCACGTAGCTTATGAATTCGTAGGCCTCGAGGATACTGATTTCTCTGGGAGAAAGGGAACGTGGATCGGATACACAGTAGACGAAATCCTTGACAGGGCAGTTGAGCTGGCCCACGATGAAGTTGCGAAGAGAAACCCAGACGAAACAGATGAGTTCAAGGGACAAGTGGCGACTCAGGTCGGCACTGGAGCTGTGAGATACATGCTGTTGAAGGCCTCGCCAGACAGAAAGATTACTTTCAGATGGAGCGAAGCACTCGATTTTGATGGCGACGCCGCTCCGTACCTCCAGTACTCACATGCAAGAGCTCAGAGGATTATCGAGAAAGCCGCCGAGGAGACCCAGGCGGAAACCGATCTGACGATGCTCTCATCAGCAAGCGAATTTGCCCTAGCAAAAGCAATAGCGATGTTCCCGGAAGAGATTCTTGAGACCGTGAGAAGTCTGAAGAAAACTATGTGGGGGACGAGCTTCTACTCGAACAAGATTTCCTCCTATGGTTATGGTCTTGCGAACCTCTTCAGCAAGTTCTATGACTCATGCCCCGTACTCAAGGCAGAGCCTGCCATAGCGACAGCGCGGCTCGAACTCGTGAAAGCATTTAGAACAACTATGGCAAACTGTCTGAGAATACTCGGTATTCAAGCTGTCGAACGCATGTGATTCATCCGGAGGTTATCTTGGCAGAATCAATCACGATGGAAGGGGTCACCATGCGGCCTGTTGCTCTCGTGTCTGCACCGACACGAATGACCCTCTTGAGAAGGTCACGCATGTTGATGCCTATGAGAGTACTCTTGACTCCTTGTCTGAGTTCGCCGTCCTCTATGTAGAAACCTTCGCTCACCATTGCGCTCAGATCGCCCGTGGTCATGTTCGGTCGATCGAATGTATTCATGCAGAGGACGCCCTTCTTCACTTCTGAGACGAGATCTTCAAGCATGCCGCGCCCAGGCTCAATCACGAAGTTGGTAGTGGCAATCATTGGTATGCCAGCGTAGGAAGGCCGAGAAGCATTCCCGGTATTGGGAACCCGATCCTTGTTAGCGGTGTAAGAGCTATGGAGCAGACTCCGCAACACACCGCGTTTCAGCACCTGAGTCCGTTGAGAAAGGGCACCTTCTGCATCAAATGCTCGTGACCCTACTCCGCCCTTGAGCAAACCATCATCCACGATATGTAATTCATCCGATGCAACTTCCGAGCCAATTGCATCTGAGATGTAGGAACGTCCCTGTTGAACCTCTTCTGCGTTGACGGCATCTGCAAAACCTGATCCGACAACCATGCTTACGGCCAGAGGTGTCATGATTACTGACATGTCGCCGCCTTCGATAGTCTTCGCTCCGAGATTGCGCAATGCATTCTCCGAAGCGGTCCTGCCGATCCACTCAGGATTAATCTCCCTCAGTGCACGCGACACCAGATACTCGTAACTTGACGTTTGGTCCGCCTGTTCTTTGATTGTCACCTCGCTGTACATTGTTATAGAAGTCGATTCTGCAGACTGTGACACTCCGAGAGAGTTGGCGATTGCTCTGCTACCCGAAGAAGTGCTCAAGTCTGCCTGAATGGCATACTTCCTTCCATGCAGAGGCTCCTTGGCAGCATCTAGACATCCTGCGATAAGGTCAGCAGCTTCATCAGCAGTCAAGCCTTCTACGCCCTTGTCAAACAAGTCCTTCACAACGGGGTAGCGTGACTCAGGACCGGGCAGACTCACGAAGTCGGGATCAGCGACTGATGCCTTTGCCAAAGAAATGGACCTGCGCAAGGCATTTTCGATGTCATCACCGTTTAGTGTGGTTACGTATGCGAAGCCTATCTTCTTTCCAAACACGCATCGAATGCCGCACCCAGCGTCTCTTCTTTCGGCGGCGCTCTTGATAGCATTGTTCTCAACATCAATCGAGAAAGACCGTGTGGAACCGATGTAGACCTCCGCCTGCTCAGCGCCCAATCGTTCTGCGACTTTGACTGTCTTCTCTGCTAGGTCCGTGAGCTGCTTCGTCATCTTACATTCCTCCTACCGGAACTGACCGTACCCGAGCGTGAGGTCCGCCACTCATATCCGGAACCAGCTGAGCGTTCTTGCCGCAACTCCCTGCTTCCAATCTGAAGTCGTTCGCCACGGCATCTATCTTGGGAAGTACATCAAGAATCTGTCCTGCAACTGATACATCGCGCACAATCTGGCCAACTTCTCCACCTTCAATCATATATCCATAGCTCGCCTGAAACATGAACTGACCCTTTGATGGCTCCGTGTAGCCATAGTTGAAGTCGCAAAGCAGGATTCCTTGGCGCGTGTCTGAAATCAGCTCATCAACACGCCAGTCGCCGGGCTCCATGAACGTGTTGCTCATCCGAGGAATCGGCTCACTCATGAACGATTGGGCCCTTGCCGCACCGTTTGGTTCCATGTTTAGCCGACTGGAAGACTCAAGGCCATGCAGTAGATCCGTAAGTACGCCGCGTCTGACAAGATGTCTCTTTCGGGTCTTAGTCCCTTCCCAGTCGTAAGGAAACGAACCACGCATCCCCTCAAGGGTAGGATCATCACTCAAATTCAGGTGTTCAGGCCCCACAACCTTCTCCACCTTGTCTTCTAGTACCGTGGTATGAGCTGGCCAGTTGTCTGCCTCGCAAGCATGACCAAACGCTTCATGCACCATTACTCCATTGAAAACTGGATCCATGATGACATCATAGACTCCACCCTTTGCAGCGACAGAAGACAGGAGTTCAACAGCCAACTTGGAAGACTCTTCGCCGATTGTTTGAGCGTGTTCGGTCTGCATCTCATCGAAACCACCCCTTGCCCCCGCTGACTTGAACGCCCGCTGTCTGTTGGCTCCGTCCTTGGCTGTTACCATACTGACAATGCGCGGCAGCGAATTCTCGATGTAAACACTCGTACCCAATGAATTGGCTACGTACAGCTCGGTCCACAGGTCTCCATACGTAGTCCGGGCATTTGCTATCCTCTTGTCATAACCTCGAGCCTGCTCATCTATCATCTTGACCAATGCAACCTTCTCCGCCGCACCCACATCTTGGAGTGGGCGTTTCACCTTGAGACGGACATTGTCTTCGAAGGCAGGTCCGTCAATGCTGAACTTCTCTGCGACTCTGCCGTGCGTGGCAATAGCCATCTTGGCAACAGATGCCGCAGTACTTCGCATTGCAGAAGGAGTTAGGTCCGTGGTTTGACCGAATGCCCAAGCTCCGTCGAAGAATGCTCTTATTCCCGCCCCCTTCAACTGGGCGGCCATCGACCTCTTTGTGACTCCATCATCGATTTCAATGATTGTTGTAACTGTGTTTTCTATCCTGATGTCTGCAAAAGCAGCTCCGGTCTTGAGAGCGGCTTCAATTGCAGCCTGCGCGAGAGTCTTCATGCGTGATTCGCCTTGTGTTCCGAAACTTGCTTCCCGTAATATAACCAATCCGGACGGGACAATCCATTTGGAGAGTACCAAGTGCACTAGCTAGCCAAACACCAGCATGCATCGACTAATACCAGTGTGATACATAGCCAATTATCCATGACTCCTCAGTACAATATGCAAGCCCAGATGTTCGGAGGCACCCAGTTGAGTAACGAATCCTCTACCCAGCTCTGTAAAGTCTGCAAGAGCAATAGAGCCACGCATCTTTGTGAGGATTGCGGAGAGGTATTGTGCTTGGAATGCCTTGAGACCAAGTCAAGCGAGCACATTGTATGCAGTAATTGCCACCACGGCCTTGGCACTCCCGCCCCAGGGCAGAAGTTCGAGAAATGCCCGGAATGCGGCTCTCGAGAGCTGAGTGCTGGGAAGCGAATCGAAGAAATCTGTCCCAGGTGCCATTCCACACACACGGTGTCTGTAGAGGACAAAAGAAAGGTGCTGGCTCAAGACCTGCGTCATGCCATAATCACACTCCACTATGGATACACACGCCTGCGCGATTTCACCAACCAGCTGATGTCAGCCAAGAGGCTTCTTGTTTCTCTCAGGATGGCGAATTTCCTTCACTATCGCTGGCTGGAAGAGAAGATTGAGAACATCGAGATGGAGATCCCTGCCATCAAGAACAGAGTGACAAGCCAAGCGGAGATAGTCTCGAGGCAAATGGCTGCTGAGACCAAGGGGCTCCTCGATTCCAGCGCATGGTCTGCCGATCAGTTCCCCTTTGTAGGCGGAGTAACGAATCGTGTCACCCATCTTGTGGGTCAATACCGGAAGAATATTGATGACGCAATCGAAGAGGCGAGGCTGACATTAGTAGATATCGAACAGCAGCTGGACGGACTGGACTACTATAGGAAGCAATTCGCGGGGTTCTATGAGACTGCAGAACTGTCTGTAAACGAACTGCCAGTCTGTGCGTTACCCGACATCAGAATCGCAGGCAGTGACTTCGTGAAGAATGACAAGGCCACTGGCACCTTGTACATAACCAACAAGAGGCTCGTCTTTATTGCTGAAACCGGAAGACTCCGAAAGAAAACCGACATAGTCTTCGATATACCCCTTGCTTACATGAAGGGTTTAGAAGAGGATGGCAGGCTGAGAAAGAGAACAGTCCTGAGAATGAAGCAGGGCGATATCAAGATAACTTGCAGCGATCAGACAGAGAGTGTTCTGCCAGATTATGTAGAAATCGCCAGAAAATTCGACAAGTATATGCAGTCAGACCTTCAGCGAACGAGAAAGCTCGGACAGACCGACGTGAGCATTAGCGATGTCAGGCTCAAGGTAGAAGAACTCGCCTACTCGCTCATGTGTTCAGGTGGAAAAGCTGACATCGGGACACAAGCATCTGCTGGATACGGACCATACGACCGGCGATCGGCTTCGTACTATCCATTCGGAAACGCATCTGACAACGGAGCCCGCACAGCTCCTTTGCAGTATCACGACAGACTCGGCCGAGACCTCGGCGGCTTGTTCGGTGCAGGTGGCATGCCTTCTCCGGTTCCCGACTCTGCAGAAACAATGGGACTCAGAAGAGACGCGATAACGATTGAGGATGCCGCTAGAGAAACGGTTCGTCTATTGAGGAACGGTCAGCTGGTCCCAGAGGATTTCATCAGGAGATACAAGGGACTCATGCGAGATTCATTTGAAACGAGAAAAAGACTAGAAACGGCTTCTGGGAATCGTCAGGTCTTTGGGCGCTAGTCTAGACACCAAGTTCCTTCTCTAGCAACTTGATCTCTTCTTCGAGTTTCTCAGCCTCTGTAGCTGGACCGGCCCGCGAGACGACCTTTGCAGCCCCAGCCTCGGCATCAATCTCCTGCAGTGCTGCGGCCAGCTCTTCTGACGTCACCTTGCTGTCTTTCATAGAGTCAAAGGCTTCGTCAGAAATCCCGCTTTCGATTTCCATTGCGTCCAGTCTTCGAGTAATCTCATCAAGACTCCGAACAACCTTTGTTGGGTCTTTTGCATCACCTAGTATCCCGAGAATCTTGGCGACCTTTTCTACTGCCAAGCTCGTCTTAGCGGCCGACTGAGCATGAACGATATGGCCGAGTACCCTCAGTAGGTGAAGCCGCGATTTGTCGACAGACAAAGCATACTTCCTGAACCGGATCATCTCTACTGCGTAGGTCTTGTAGGCGTCGACATGGCCCTCTTTCCGAGCCCGCACCGCTCGAGCCTTGGTCTCAGTCTCTTCCTTCTCGAGCCTGTTTCTCTCTCGCTCGAGCTCTTTGCCTAGGATTCTAAGCTGACTGGTTACCTCTGCAACGTCCGGCTTCTTGCGACCCCAAGTCATAGCCTTCCTGAATGTACCCAACGACCTCACCATGTCCTGATGATGAACTTCTGTGGGTTGTGCGAGACCTCCGCCTTTAAGCCTTCGTAACAAACGTGCCTTTCTGGCGGGCAGGACAACTGAAGGAGTATCGCGCTACGAAACACAGAAACTCTTAACCATTCAAGCGCACTTGACTGGCGACCTTGAATGTCAGGAACAGACGCTGACCGCCTCGACCTTGGAGTCAAGGCTTTGCTCGAAAAGGCAATAGATTTGGACAGGAGAGGACTCCAGAAAGAGGCTTGTAGTGACTATCTAAAGGCAAGCATGATACTCATCAAGCTCTCGAATTCCTCATCCCTTCCATCTTTGCAGAAGCACTACCTGAGCAGGGCCCAAGAGTGTGTAGATCGGGTAAGATACATCTCAGGCCTTAAGACAAGGCAAGCGGAACGACCGACGATTCCAAGTATTCCCGCCACATTTTCTATAGACAGGGGAGAGCCATCACTGCCATCCGGAAGGACTTCGGAAACAGGCGACGACAACGAAGACATGAGACACCTTCAGGATATGATTGCTGACACGATTCTTACTGAACGACCGGATTTGAAAATGTCCGAGGTTGCAGGATTGGACGATGCAAAGCAGGTAATTCAAGAAGCCATTGTGTCTCCAATGAAACATCCTGAACTCTTCAAGGGAAAATCGAGGCAGCCCTGGAAGGGCATTCTGTTCTATGGACCATCAGGATGTGGTAAGACTCTCATAGCAAAGGCTGTGGCCTCTGAAGTGCATGCAACGTTCTTCAATGTCTCAGCCGCAAATATCGTCAGCAAGTGGCTCGGCGAGTCAGAGAAGCTCGTCATGACCCTCTTTGAAATGGCGAGGAGGAGTCAGCCCTCCGTTATCTTCATGGATGAGCTTGATTCTGTTGGAATCTCAAGAACGGGACATGATGTTGGCGGGGAGAGACGACTCAAGACTCAGCTATTGACTGAGCTGCAGGGATTGGCGACTCATCCCGATGATAGGGTTACTGTAATCGGTGCTACCAATCTTCCATGGGAACTGGACTTCGCTCTTCGATCAAGATTTGAGAAGAAGATTCACATCCCCTTGCCAAGGAAAACCTCACGGAGAAAGATATTCGAGATTCACATGGAAGACATTGAACTGTCCCCGGAAGTCGACTTCGGAGAACTTGCTGATTTGACCGACGGTTATAGTGGCCGGGATATTAGTGTGGTATGTCGGGAAGCCGCGATGGAACCAATAAGAGACCTACAGCGCGTGGGAAAGCTCGATAGCGACCGCGCACGACTCGAACTACGGCCCGTCTCACGGGACGACTTTCTGCGGGCTATTGAGAACATTGGACCCGGTACAACTCCAGAAGACGTAAGGAAGTATATCGAATGGGGGGAGGCGTCTTAGGGATTGGAAGTGAAGGAACGCCGGAAAGAAAAGGAGCGACAGAAGCCAACCCCCAAACCAACGTCTGATGCTTCTGTTGGCAAAGAGACACCTAAGACCGACACTCTTGTCGATGTTACCGAAACTGAAGCTGAAGAGGATTCGCAGACTCAGGAGCTCGAGTCGATTCAGACTGAAATCGTCCCTGAGTCTGCGCCCTCACAGGTCCTAGAGCTCCCGGCCCCGCAGTGGGGAAACGTAAACCAAGCTGAATGGATGTATCATATTCCACCTGCAGAAAAAGACATAGAAATGTGGGCGGAAGAGTGGTCAGACTATCTTATGATTTGGACCGAGTTCAAAAGCATACATGTTCTTTCAGTGTCAACCTTCGTGAAGGAGAAACCGTTCAGTGACATCCTTGGAAAGGTCGACGCCTTCAGATTCATAGGTGAATCATTGGTCAAGAAGGACGTTGGAGAATGGCTCGACGAGAAGAAAAGACAGCTTCGAGTCTACTGGCGACCCCTCGAGGAATGGGGTGACATCATATACCGTTGGGCAATAAAGACAGGAAAACTGCGCCTAGATGTGCAGTCAATTGTCGTGCAGGAATCCGGCCAAGACTTCTCGAAGCTCCCTGAAAGAGACTTGCATCGAATCATGCAGATAATGGTTGACAAAGGATTGGCAAAATGGGTTGACTCGAAGAAAGGCGCAATACTAGCAGTGGTCTGATCCAATGTGACCTGTCATAGCCCGAATGCCAACAGCGAATACAGTCCTCTACACTGTACTATCTCTAGGTCTTAAACCCGGGAAGTAATAGCGGCCACCCGTCGAGAACCGTATGTCTGCCACTGCCATGCCAGCATCGACCAGACTGGAGAGAACTTGACGTGCATGGTCCTCTGACCACTTGAGCTGCATCATGAGCTCTTCAATGGAAACGTACCCCTTGGTGGCGGCAGCATTGATTACATCTGCTTGGTCACGACGCAGCTCTAACGGACGCAGTTCCACAACTTTGACTCCGCCCCTAAGCGTCCGAATGCCCGGTATCAATCCATGTTGAGACACGCGGTTCACTGCCTCGATCACGTCATTGTAGCTGACAGACTTGAGCTCTGGCAGCAGGCGCACGACCTCGACAATGAGTTCCGCAAGTCCCATCAGCCCTTTCGAGGAATTCGCGGTAGCCACATCTAAGACGGCAAGTCCGATGTAGTCGAAGTACTGATCAGTTGTCATCCCTATACCTGGCTGCCGCGTGTCTCGTCCGTACAGCCCCAGCATGTTCGACGCTTCGGGAAACGACTCCGATATCCGGGCCTGACCCACGAAGTTCCCAACGTCAAGACCGGTTCTCCGCATCTGTTCGATGCAATTCCGAACCTCTGTTATTAGCGCTTCAGACTCCCTTTCATACGACCTGACATCAACAACGCCCATGTCGTACATTTTCTTGAGCTGGTCCAGTGTAGCGATTGATGCGTAGAGCGCGGATTGCAGTGGTTCGTCCATTACCTAGGACCTCTTCTTGAGTTGATATGAGTGTCGCTGGGCCATTACACGTTGCCACGGCTCGTGCTTTAAGAGAGAGTATTATTGAGCCTCTTGGAATTCTTCAGAGGAAAGGAATTAGAAATCACAAGATAGGGGGTCTTGTTATTCCCCCTCCTATATCACTCGTGCCAACAGAATACTCTAAGGAATATTTCCTTATAAGTTCCCCAAGGTCTCATATCCGTGCTGTTTTATAGTTGTATGTTGCGTTTGAGGTTTGTAGAACCGGTTCTATTAGAAAGAAGAGATGAAAAATGGGAAAGAAAGGAAAGAGCATTAGACGACCAAAGGTAAAGAAAGAAGTTAAACAAGGAAAACCTACGCCGCCGGGATGAAGTTAGTTTAACTACGAGATGTCCTGTAGAAACTCGCGTGTGCTGATACTGTCCGTTGAATCCCGCGGCTCGTGCTTTGAGAGAGCATTATAGAGTGAGCATTAGGGAGTCAGTCTGTCGCGGTCCCTGGGGAGCAGAGTGGCTTCTCTTACGTTCTCAATTCCAAGTGTCTGCATAGTCAGACGTTCTACTCCAAGACCGAGTCCCCCGTGTGGAGGCGCCCCATACTTGAAGGGGTCAAGATAGAAAGCGAAATGCGCTGGGTCAAATCCCTTTGCTTTGAATCGTTCAACAAGAAGATCATAGAGATGTATCCGTTGACCGCCAGTTGTGATCTCCATGCCCTTGTACGTGAGGTCGAAGCTCTCAGTCTTTCCCTCATCAGTTAGACTTGGCATCGTGTATGCCGGTCTCAGCCCAAGTGGATAGTGCGTTATGAACACCATGTCAGTGCCGTACTTCTCCGGGAAGATCTCACCGAGAATGCGTTCGCACTCCGGGTCAAGGTCGTCCTCATACGACAGATGCATGCCCGTCTCGTTCACTAGGTCAATAGCTTCCGCATGTTTGATTCTCTTGAACGGGACCTTCGGCGTCTGGAGTTTTACTCCTACCAACTCGAGCTCAGCAGATGCTTCCTTGATTGTCTGTTTGAATGCGTACTCTAGCATTCTCTCCTCCATGTTCATGACATCCTCGACGCCACTTATCCATGCCATTTCAAAATCGAATGATGTGTATTCGTTGACATGACGACGAGTGTTGTGCTTTTCGGCTCGAAATACGGGCCCGACCTCATAGACTCTTCCGAATCCTGCCAGAAGCATAAGCTGCTTGTAGAACTGAGGGCTTTGCGCGAGGTACGCCTTTCTCTCGAAGTACTTGACCTCAAAGAGGTTTGCACCCCCTTCCGTGGCCTCAGCCACGAGCTTGGGGGTATGAATCTCGATGAATGCATTCTTGACCAGATACTCTCGTGCCCATTTCACAAGACAATGCTGCACATGGAAAATGGCATTCACTCTTGGCTTGCGTAAGTCGAGAATACGATTGTTGAGACGAGTCTCTAGGTCAATGTCGACCTTTCCCTCAACAACGTCTATTGGGAGCCGTTCTGCAGTGTTTATCAGACGAATCCTGGTGGGTACAACCTCAACGCCCCTCTCGACTTGGCCGGCCTTCACAACCCGCCCCTTGACAGCGACAACCGACTCAGGTTTCAGCTGTCCGGAAACAGTAAAGACGTCTGGTGGAACCTTGTCCTGCGATATTGTGACCTGAGCAGTGCCGTGTTCATCTCTGAGAATGAGGAACTTGAGCTTTCCCTTGTCACGGAGTATGTGAACCCATCCGACTAGCACGACATCCTTTCCGGCTATCTCCGGTGTCAGTTCATTACTGAAATGCGTGCGCCCTTCTTTGCCCATCGGTTCTACGCCGAGCCTTGCGTAGAAGTCTGAGTTACCTTCGTCTCTTACTCGATCGCTCATCGCTCATCAACTGGCCATGTGCAACTACACCATGTTGAGAGTTGGCCAATCCGAGGTTCCCGCGTCTCGATTATGAGGCTTTTGGATGAACCGAAAGAAAGGGAGATACTGCAGTTGCCTGCAGTACCTATGGGATGCTAAGTCGATACGGAATTCCTAAGCGGGAATCACACCGGCGCCGAAACCAGCACGTATACCTTCTCCCGCGCATCGCCGCCATGCTTCTCTTCCTGAATCAGACCTAATGCCTTTAAGCGACTAATCCCATAGTTCACTGTTCTTGGGGGCATGTAGGTCGCCGAGATTAAATCCTGCCGGGACAATTGGTGCCGGCTCTTAAGAAGCACGTAGACGAACTTCGCAGAGGGAGGCAGAGCTAGTATCGACTGGCGCGCAAACGCGATTCCCCCATTGGGTTATTGCCATTCTGCCTGACTACCTCCTTCGTAGTTCTGGCTCAAAAGAAACACATTCAACTGATAAGCGTTGGCATCACGAGGTCACGTTCGCGGCACGGTCAAGTAGGTCTCTGGAACTGCCATCTGCAAACGAACGAGAGTCCCACTCCCGCCATCTGGACGTATTGTCTTTGTTATAGCAATACTTGAAATGTGGGCGACCAACCCAGATGTCACAGACGTAATCACGCGAGAAGAACAAACCTTGGGGCCAGAAGAACAAGTTGCATTCAGGGACTTGATTGACTTCCCTTCCACGACCTATGCTGCTTTTGGTATCTACAGGTACCCGGCAAAGTTCATCCCTCACGTCATAGCATACGTTCTGAAAAACTACGCACACTCCAGAGCGAAGGTATTCGACCCCTTCGCCGGTTATGGCACGGTGGGCGTCGTGTCTCGATTATACGATTGTGATTACGAGCTGTGGGATTTGAATCCAATCATAGAAGTCCTTCACCGTATCACTATGCTGGAGCCACGAGAGATTCGCACAAGAGAACTGATAGACAAGATGGTTTCTTCAGAGGAGGAATTCATGCCCGACTGGTCCAAGTTCGATTATTGGTTTCCTCCTGAATTCGTGCCTATTCTGACCAGAGCCTGGGGATTCTACCATTCACTCGATGATGAGCATGCAAGACTGCTCCTTACGATACCGCTCCTCAAGGCAAGCAGGAACTTCTCCTTCGATGATATGGGAAGGATGAAGTTGTCTAAGTCGCCGAAGTCAAAAGAGAGGATTATGCAGCTAATTGCCGGAGACTGGAAGAAGCGGTTCTATGAAACGGTGAGACGTGAAACTGAGAATGTCCTTCAGAGACTCAGTGAATATCAGAGTCTTGCGCCCAAGATGACAAAGGCCGTGGTCAGAGGCGGAGTTGATACGCTGTCTACTAATCTCGACGAGGAGAAGGACATTCTCATAACCTCTCCGCCTTACCTACAGTCCCAAGAATACATACGCCAAGCCAAGATGGATCTCTTCTGGTTGGGACACTCTGAAATGGAGATTAAGAATCTCAGTAGACTTGAGATTCCCTACAGGAACCTGCCTCCGAGGCCGGTGAACTCGCCCACATTCTCAGTCATTCGCGATGATATCGAGGAAGAGCACATAAAGAAGATCTACGACCGCTATTTTCACGGCATCCTAGGAGCACTCAGTCGCCTGCAGGACAAGATAACGTCGCGTTTGTTTTTCTTCGTAGGAAGGTCTAGTCTCAGGGGACGCCCGATTCCGATAGACACGATCTTCGCAGAGCACTTCACTCAGATGGGCTGGATTCACGAAAAGACACTGATTGACACGATAGTCGCTCGGAGAGTCTTTTCCTATCATGTGAATCCGGCAACCAAGATCGAAGACAGGAGAACAGCTACGGAGAATCTGGTCATACTGAGAAGACCTTAGTAGCAATCTATGGACGAGACATCTATGCTAGGAACAGGATTAGTAAGCTTGGCTCCTCGAGCATCGCCAAAAGGAATCCTGTCTACGTCAGCAAGAAGAACGGGGTCCTTCAAAGAACTGGATTGACTGCTGTCTTGCGGATTCCTACCGCACTAGCTGAGGCTTTGGGCTATGGCCTTGTCGAATCTATCGACGGCATCATCGATATTGGCTTTCGTTATGATGTAACTCGGAGTGAATCTCACGCAGTTCTGGCCTGCACCTATCATCCAGAGCTTCTGCTTCTGCACCGCATTCTTGACAATACGGTATCTGAGGTCCCTTGCCTTTTCTTTAGTCTTCTTGCTCTTCACGAACTCGACACCGACCATCAGACCTATTCCGCGTACGTCGCCAACTACTTCATACTTGTCCTTCAGTTCGTTCAGACGCTTCATGAGGTAGGCACCATTTTCTGCGTTCTTCTTAAGGAACCCGCCATCCTCCATATGCTTGATTATCCAGAGTGCAAGCAATGAGAGCTTCGGCTCAGCGGAGAATGTCTCCGAGTGCCGAGATGGTCCTGTGAACATTGGGGCAGGCCCTATCGACGCGCCCATCGGGTAACCCCCGCCGAGCGCCTTCGCGATTGAAACGAAATCGGGAACAACACCATGATTCTCGATGGCACACCACTTACCAGTGCGACCCATCCCCGCCTGCACTTCATCAGACATGAAATAGGCACCGACTTCTTTTGTGACATCGTACATGCCTTTCACGGCCTTGGCCGGAGGCACAATCAGTCCACCCTCACCGCAGATTGGCTCCATCACGGTCATCACAATGTCGTTTCCCTCAACTTGGAGAGCATACACAAGACCTTCGACGCACTCGAGGTTGCAGCTCTCAACCTCCTGACCATAGGGACAACGGTAGCAGTATGGGTAAGGAACCCTGATGACATCAACTCCTTGAGGAAAACCTGACTTGTGCATTGCATTCGAGGCAGTCAATGCCAGTGCATAGCCGGTCCGACCATGAAATGCCGGTCTAAACGCGACGAATCTGCGCCTACTAGAGAGATCCATTGCTGATTTCATGCAGCCCTCGACAGCGCGTGCTCCTGAAGTTGTAAAGACGACCCGCTTCTTGAAGGTGCCCGGAGTAATCTTAGCTACCCTCTCTGCAAGCAGTGTCTGTGGAATAGCGTCGAAGTCCATCCCCGGTAACTCGCTTACGACGTCGCTGATGCTCGCTTCGAAGTCTAAGAACGGTTTGTATCTTAGCCCGAAGGCACGTACTGCGACCCCGCCAGTCACGTCAAGATACTCTGTGCCTTCAATGTCATAGATCCTCACGCCATCTCCGCGAGTGTGGTCAAGACAGCCAAAGACATCTCTTTCTTGAGTCGTGATGGCAAGGGCTTCTGCCGCCCTATTCTTCCAGTACTCATTACTCATTGTCTTTGAGCTGATGTCGCCAAAGCCCAAGTCCTTAAGAATCTGGATGTGCTTATCGTCCATGATAACGCCTCCCCGGTTCGGGCAAGCTGGCCCAGACACTAAGCCGTTATCTAATTTGCGATGCATGCCGTGCGAGTCAGCCTAATCCCCACTGAACCCGACTTCTTTGGGGCGATTGCGAAAACCCAGAAAAAGGGTGAGACCGGCAGGCTGTGAGAACATGCCTGCCGACTGTTACACTAACCTCTCTCTGGACCAGTTGCCCTCTACAGAAGCATCAGGATTGCGCCTAGGATTACTAGGATTGCTCCGATGCCTCCGGCGAATATGTACATCAGTATGCCGAGAATCAGAAGAACAATCCAGTTGTTGTCGAATGTCAGGAACTTGATCTTGACTGCACCACTGGTCGCGAGTACGGCCAATGACAAGATAATGAGGATTGCCCCTACAATCACGGCTCCGATTCCAAACTCGAGTGTCGGGAAGTATGCATGCAACGGGTTGGCAATCAGGAGTACATCCATTATCCCGAACAGAAGTCCTATTATTCCACCCAAGAGGACGAGGAGTTGACCAATCTTGTTTGCTTGAGTGTTCTTTGGCATTTTCTCTCTTTCACCTCAACTTACTTGTTCACCATTATCAAAATGCCTGCTATCAGTATCATCAGACCTGCCAGCGTTCCCAGGTTCATAAGCCAGCCCAAAATGTCGAAGCTCAGGCCTCGTCCGATTATGACGATCGCTATGAACCCGAAGACTGCCAGCAAGAGCCCGCTGCGCCGCAATTTGAAGTGCGTAAATCCGCATGCATCAAAAGACAGAACCACCAGCAGAATCAACACTATTGCCAAGACTACAGTGATGGTGCCTTCGAAGCTACCTTCCAGAGCCTGACCTATTCCGTTGCGCAGGTCGTTGATGGCGAAAATCAACAGCACTATTCCACCAAGAACGGTATAGCCCTGGGCAGCTCCTTCTGCCTTACAACCCATAGTATCTCCATCCTAGTACAAGACGACCGACGCATAGCGGGCCGTTCGGTCCTCTACCGTCAACAAGGGGCCTTCCCTGAGATAATATACTTTCCGATAAGCAGTGAAACGGAGTCTGTCCTTCTATATAACAAGACCCGGCAGTATGCGGCACACGGATTAGAGTTATCCCTGTAATACTCACCGTTCTATTGTTGTGACCCCAATCCCTGACATAGACATCGACCTGAGGTGGGCTCAGACGAGATACGATTCGAGCTATGATGATAGGGGCGCTGAAAGGCCCATCAGACTGGAAAAGACTGAGGGCTACGTGATAATAGAGGGCAAGCCCTATCCCGCAAGAGAGATTGTTGAGGCAATGGCGCAAAGCGGCTATACTCAGCTGAAGGCCGTCGGGGATTCGCTCATCTTCGGAAATCGGAGGATTACGCCGATATTCAAGTCACGTCAAGAGAGAGCCATGGCATCCTTATGTCATGGCAGCCTAGCCTACTGTTGTCCCCTTTCAAAGAGATGCGCCGACAGAGACAGATCGCTTGAGATGCTTGGCTTAACACAAGATGACTATCAGCGGCTCAAGGCAGAGTCCCACACTCATTTCATCGATGCCTCGCGAGGACTCTCATCCCAAGAAGACTATGAGCCAAGGGAGGATCTAGGTCAGAGAAGTGCGAATCGACCTTCGACAGGGGGGGATTACAGTTCTGATGACTACCGAGGAGACTTCGAAACTCTAGATAGGAGCATGCAGTCCAGTCGACCCAGCCCGGTTCAAGCCCAAGGCCAAGACCGATGGTCAGCCGGACAAGGGTATTCATTGGAACAGCAAGAGAGCCCGTTCTCGGAAGGAAGGACAGCCGGTCCTTTCAACGACGATCGCGAAGAAGACTATCGTGGTGACCAGCGTCGGCCCGTTACCCGCGACAAATCCTCTAGTACTGCTTGTCGGAGCTGTTCTGGAGACTCAGTTGAAGGCCTAGGCAGCTTGTTTGCGCAGGGAGAACTCAGTCCCTTCGCCGAAGACAAGCGTACTGAAGAACCCAAGAGAAGCTTTTGCTTCTCATGCGGCAGAAGCCTAAGGGAAGGGACAAGAGTCTGTCCTTATTGTGGTTCTTCGCGATGAAACGAACCGCGTCTCAATAGCTGGTTATGGCACTCTCACGTCGAGTTGAGTAATCATTGGGGTAGTGGAGAGAGACAACAAACCTGTCTATTCCGGCGTCCTTGCCGAAGGCCTTGAGTTCCCTGAATTGGTCAAGCGTCTTCACCCCCCATCGAAAGAGAGAGGCCCTGCCGCCGCGTCGCTTGAACTCAGTCGTGAAGTAGAGAGACTCAATCAAGTCGTTGTATTGCTTTGTTCCCTTCTTTGGCAACAGAGGAGACCATGGAAAGAGATTGATGAGAATATTGCCGGTTATCTCGCCTATCTTCGTGTAGTCATAACCGCATCTCTTCATAGCGCCGTCAGACAGCCCGGTCTCCGGGTCAATCAGAACTTCGACAGCAATTGTTAGGGGCTTTGATCGGCCTGCTTTCTTATCGACCTCACGAGCGGCGTCTTGAAGGACTTGGAGACCTCGATTGACCTTGTCGGTGCGCCATTTGTACCACTTTGCCAGGTGGTCAGGGTTCTCAGAAATGTAGAGATACGTCAGACGTTTGGGTTCCTGGTCAACCATCGGAGCGAATTCCTTCCTGCATCGTTCACAGAAACAGAACTCGTCTCGAACGTACCCGGCGCCAAATAGCAGAATCTCATCAATAGGATAAGCTCCTAGCTCCTTGATGATTTCGGCCCCGTATTGCCAGAACTCCTCCCGATTAGGACAGATCTGATGTGTCAATGTTTGACCCTTGAATCCAATTGTCTGGTACTTGGGGTCACGGCCGAACCATCCATCAGTGTAGAAGTCCATCGCAACAGCAGAATCGATTCCAAGTGCACGTGTCAGACTCACCCATTGTTCGAAGAATTGTGTGTACTTGTCATCAACTGGAGCGGTTCGACTTGAGTAGAGTGTCTTGCCACTTGGATCCTTAGCAACAATCCCAACTTCCTTCATGTAAGATGCATAGCTCGAAAGGAAGTCTCGCGCAGTCGCCTCAATGTCATCTGGTCGGAGAAGGATTCCCATTTTTTCCATGAAGAGCTCTCGGTAGTTCAGCTTCATCTAATGCGGCCCCATCATTTGTGGTCTGACTGATGTCTGTCCATTGGCTCTTGACCTGTCGGACATATTAAGAGTTTCTTGGTCGGACTTCATGCGCCAATCGGTTTTGGCAGAAGGCTCAGACACATACAGAAGGCCATTCTCGTCAATGTCTGAATCAAGACGCGCGCGGCAAATCATCATTATCACCGACAATACTGACTCTAGGTTATTGAGGATGCCAACTTCCCTCTGCGGACACCTAGAAGAACTGATCAAGCGTTGTGAAACCCATGAGCTCTTCAAACTCAAGCCCTACGGAATCAAGTACCTGTTCGAACACAGAGTGCAGTGTCTCAATGTACTTGTCCTTGTCCAACCAGTAGCTCGTTCCTTGAGCAAGCTCGACCGGCAGTACTCCGTCCTCGCCCTTTGTCTTGATGTAACTCACTATGGTCCCTGCAGGGACATCATAACCCGCATTCCTCATCATGAGAGCAGCGCGCACATGTTGTGGTTTCGTCTTCCCATATTGCTCAAGCGGCTTGGTAATCTGTACTCTGAAGGCTACATCGTCGGGAGTATAAGGTTCACCCCTACCTTCCAGCCTGTCGATGACTTGATTGACGACCTCACGAATCTGAGCCTTGGCAGTCTCGAAACCGTCAGGACTGTCAACGCGGCTCAGAACTTCGAGCATATGCCTGAATGCGTGCTGAGCAAAATCAGGAGTGTTGCGTTTCTTGCCAGTAAGACCTTTCACCTCGACGGCGCCTGATTTGTAGACCCCGATGTAGTTCTTCTTTCTTCCAGAGAGAGCCACATACTTGTATGTCTTGTCAACTTCAAGATCGATGCCCAGCTCCTTGCGCGACCACTGGATTAGCTGTTCCTGCTGTTCCTTTGTGGGGTTGTCCATGAAGAGAGAGTCTGTGTCACCGTATAGCACAGAGATGCCCATCGATTCCGCCTTCGCCTTAGTCCTCATTATTGCATCGCGACCGTAGGCAGTAACGCTTTCTGCGGCGGGCATGCAAAACAGCTCAAAGTGCTCAGCCCCTGTCACACCATACGATGCATTAACGAAAACCTTGAGAGCTTTTTCAACCACAGAATACCAGTTTCTCGTTTTTTCATCAAGGGACTTGTCTTTGCTCCTAGCCTTGAACCATTTCACCCTGGTATCTCGGAAGAAGCCTATCGTCTGACTAATCATTCCGCGGCGTTTCTTGCATGTCCAGTGATTGGTCTCCGGGACTCTGTTGTCAGTTGCATTCTTGCATTCCTCGTGGGGGCAATCCACGGTCTCGTAACTGATGTTGTGGGTCTTCATTATCGTGGGATACAGACTTGCGAAATCCAGAACTACCGCATTGAAGTGTACCCCTGCAACTGGTTCGATAACAATCGCGCCCTTGAATCTCTTGTCCTTGATAACGGCGGCAGTCTGCGCTTCGGAAGACTTTGCTAGCTCAATGTCAACCTGACGGGGTATCAGACATCCCCTAGTCCGGTGTTCCTGTCTGAAAAGCGATTGAATCCACGATGATATTCCTTGTCGAGTCACATCTTCCATAGACAGACGGGATATACGCATCAGTAGAACAATGAGTCTTAACAAGAGGTTGTTTTCATACTGTGTGACCCTTAGCGTGATATCTGCATCTTGCCAGCAATAGTGAGCAAGCTCAACGTACGGAACGCTGGATATGTCGCTGCTTATCCCAAGCTTTCCAACTCCCAGCAGACCCTTTGCAACTGAGTCGAGATTGTTCTGCTCATAAGCTCCCGACAGAGCGTACAGCCTGATTGAGGGGTTCTTCAGAAAACGATAGAGATCGACATGAATGCCCTTCTTGAGCAAAGCCACATCCTTGCCCAGCGTTATTGGACATTGTCTTTTCATGTCAATACCAAGACGTTCGGCTCGATGATACATGTAGTTGAGGTCAAAGGCATCCCCCACAAATGTCAGCACTATGGGGTAAGTGTCAATCACCTTGAAAGCTTCGAGAAGCATGTCAACTTCTCGATCGAAGTAGACAATATCCAGCTTTCCGGGGAAATCCTTGTCCTTCGTGCCTTCGGGGTGATCTTTGCGTCTTAGAACGAAGCATTTGCTGTATCCCTCGTTGTCTGACAGACCAATTGCTATGATTTCATAACGTGCAGTTGCCGCATCGGGAACCCGGTTCTTGACGGGTGTGAATACTTCAATGTCTACCGCAACACGATGAATGTCAGGAACTTCGGTGAAGAACATCGGAGCGTACTCCGAGAGTACCTGATCAAGACCTGCTTCATCCTGAACGACTCTTTTGAACTCGTCAATCAGCTTGCTATCTATCTTCGGTGCGCAGGGAATCAAGTCACCATTCTCAATCTTGTAGACGAGTCCAGGCACGACGCGAGTGTCGTACGTGTAACAGTTGCGGTACCGTATGTTCGCCTCCCAAGCATGGCTCACACCGTCTTTGACAAGTTGTTCTCTTATTGAGCCAGCTCGGCCACCTATGCTGAGTGGGTCGTCCGCAATTACCTTGGTCATGTCTCTCGACTGGTCTTGAAGCAAGTCAAGCATTTTGACGGCTTCAGCCCTAACAAACCCGGGGCTCTTGCTGACTCGGTCTATCTTTTCCACGGCCTGACGAGGAAGGTCAGTGTAACAATACGGCAGGTGACCCTTGTTGTCGAACCAAAATAGCAATCGCTTCGTGGTTGTGTCGTACAAGCGCGCGACTGCTTTCTTTTGCTGGCCCGCATAGTCTATTGAGAGCAGGAAAGACGGTGGAAGGTTACGAGGCGTGTCCCGATCGCCGGCTCTTATCTCTGCTACAGCTTCTGTTTCCTCTACAACCTCAACTTCGGGTTGCTCCACTACATCGGCATACTTCTCTTCTTCAGATTCAACATCATTTTCTGCCTGAGGCGGACTGGAGGTAGACTTGTGAGAAACAGGTGGATCGTCAGGCGCGCCGCGATGCTCCACATCCGAAGACCCCACGCTTGAATCTTCAGTTCGTCGGCGCCGCTGTTCGGGGCCCAGGAAATCCTCTACTGAGGACTGATCCCCGTGTGCGGGCTTCTTTTCCTTGACCAACCTTGTTCTCTCGCATCACTGATTGAGTATACATCATTGATAAGCCCTTCTCAAAGTGGCGCAACTATCTGTGGCGAGCCCTTCAAAAGACGGACACACTACCGTAAATGCATGGTTCGATCGTTGCCTACCAAATCGCGACGGATGATAGTTGCGCGACTTGAGCCGGGCGAGGACGTCCTTGAAACCATTGAGAAGGTAGCCGTCAGTCAAGGCATCCGAACTGCTTCATTAACCGGTATCGGCGCACTATCCAAGGCCAGACTGGCATTCTTTGACCGAGATAGTCGTACATACAGGGAGCTTAGCATCGACAAGGATGTGGAAATCATTTCATGTGTCGGCAACGTATGTATCAACGAAGGCAAGCCCATGGCGCACCTGCATATGAGTGTCTCAGATGAGAGCGGAAGCTGTCATGGTGGGCATGTACGTAAGGGATGCCAAGTGTCTCTCACGATGGAAGTCTTCTTCATCGAAGCAGCGGAAGAAATCACCAAGGAGAAGGACAGTGCAACCGGTCTAAATCTGATGAATATCTGAACACAAATCGCAGTACGTAGTGGATGCCTTACTTGGCCTCCCGGATTGTTTTGGCAATCCGGTCCAGCTGCGCTTTATCTGCCATCTTTTCCCTGTAATTCCTAGGAAAATGAAAACCGAATTCATCGCCTCTGTTGCGCGGGATTATGTGGAAATGTAAGTGTGGGATATCCTGACCGGCACCAGGTCCGTTGGCGGCTGCATTCAATACGCCCTCGGGCTTCAAGCCAGACTGAACCTTGCGAGTCAACTCAGCTAGGCGCCGGGCGAGATGTGAGAGCACGTCCAAGTCAACATCGAGCAGGTTGTTGAAGTGCTTCTTCGGAATCAGCAGACAGTGGCCTCTGGTGACAGGGTATATGTCCATGAAGGCCAGACATACCTCATCTTGGAAGACGATTGATGCAGGGACTTCACCTTTGACGATTCTGCAGAATACACAGTCCTCGGGACTACTCATGCAGACAGAATCTGCCAAACCGGATGATAAAGTGTTCGCACTCCAGAGTACTCACCAGCACAAGTCTCATTAGTCACTGGCCATCGTAATCAGTATGCCAGGCAGCCCGAGGTGCGCAACGTGAGCGCGAGGAGAAAGCGAATTGCATTTGACCAGACTCAGAACGAGAGAGGACGCTTAGACACGACTTATTCACAGCTCGGTCAGCTTCTCAAAGACAATGACTATGACGTCGAGGCATATACAGAGTATATGATAATGCCCAAGAAGCTGGAAGGAATTGACGCTCTCGTGTTTGCCTGCCCGAATGGCTCCAAGCTTCGGTCCAATGAAATTGATGCCATCAAGAAGTTTGTTCAGGACGGCGGCGGATTGATGTTGCTGTCGCTCTCTGGCGGCGACAAGGGGCTCATGACCAATATGAGCCTGTTGTCGAAGAACTTTGGTATCGAGTTCGACAACACGGCAGTCAAGGATGAAAGAGACAACGCAGGTCTTCCAACTCTGCTCATGATATCAGGCTTCGTCCAACATTCAATAACCGAAGGAATCAACAATATCTTGCTGCCATCATCATGCACCTTGAGGCTTTCGGGAAAGGCAATGGCCATAGCAGCAACATCGGGGGCTGCGGATCCGCCAAATCAGCCTGTCATAGCTGCCGCAGACTTCGAGCGGGGGAGGGTCATCTGCATCGGGACCTATGAGATATTCCGAAGAGGGGGAGGTTTGAAGAACGACGGTAACACAACCTTCGCACTCAACTGTTTCAGATGGCTTACAGGAGAAGACCGACTGACAAGGCCTAGCCGTGTGGTTGCGGCACAAGCGAAGGCCGCAGAGGAAAGACCCTCGGCTGGTGAGGGCGCACAGGTCACTTTCGAAGCCGAGATAGACAAGACACTCCGCAGACTTGTCAATGCAGTCATTGATTTACAAAAAGACATAGCGAGACTCACAGAGAACACGGGGAGAATCGAGAAGAGCATCGAAGGGCTCAGAGGTCAATTCCAAGACTTTGCGGAAAAGACACAACAACAGTTCGGACTCATGGTGCCCGCGAAACAATTCAAATCCGAGGAAGAGAACAGAATCGAGGAGATAATAGCTGACATCGATTCTATCGAGAAGGAAATCAAGTCAGTTCATCAGCTCCGAGATCACATAGAACAGAAACTCTCCACTGGCACTATGACAAGAGAGAGCTATGATGAGCAGGTTGAAAAACTGGACGAACGGTTAGCTAGCCTAGACAGGAGACTTGCTGAGAAGAGAGAGGAATTTGACAAGCAAGCCTCCTAATCATCTTCCTTCCGCAAGAGTACTCGACGAACTTGGAGGCTCCGAATGCCCTCGTAGGTGGCGAAGGCCGTTCATACCTCGCCTGAAGGTCCGGCCAAGAAGTCTGTATGCCAAGCCAAGCTGTCTGTAGAAGACATATGATAGAAGGATTAGTATCAAGTATAGCATGTAGATGGTTCTGTCGGGCACAATAATCAGTATACTGATCACAAATGGGTTAACGACCATCGGGAGTGACGGACGAAATTCGCCAGACTCTTTGGAGCACATAGTCGTTGACGACAAGATCGAGAAGAAGGGTACAAGCGCGACTAGGTAGTACTTGTAGATTCCCCGTGGCGAGAAGAGGTGAATCCAGAGTAGGAGCAATAATGTGAGATAGAGCATCCTTCGCCAATATCCGGTCAGATTGCGGTCATCCTTCATTTCGATAAGCATCTGTACGAGGATGGGCAAAAGCCCGAGGATGAGACCGACCGAGTAATACGTCATTAGATTCACACCTTGGATTAACCACTCCGGTGCATGCATCACAATGAGAATGACAGCCAAGGTCATAGGCAGCCCGTCGCCGGGAGGTGTCGCTAAATCGGTCAATAGAAAGGCACCTGCACGCTGAAAGATGAAGTATCCATAGTTCAGCGGGTCTAACAAGTATGGAACAGAAAGGGCGACCGCATACAATAGAACAACCAGAACGATCTTTGAGAAACTTCGCAAGTCGAGCTTGTCGCTCGGAAGGGACCTCTTTCCCTCCTGAAGAGCCTCGGTTTCGGGAGCCACATCTTTCTGAGGAGGTCTTCTCAGGAAGAAGCAGACTAGAGGTATGGCTAGCACGAACGCCGTCTGCTTGAACATTGCCGCGGTCGCCATTGCAAGGACACCGGAGACCCTGTGGCCAGAGACTATCAGATAGATGGAAAGCATGACAAAGAAGACAAACGGAGCTGGATTTAGCCAATCAACCACTGTGTGATAAAGCACAATTGGATTGAAGAGATACGTTGCAGCTGCGATTTCTCCCACATGCGGGTTGTCGGAGAGATACTTTCCGACCCCGTATATCGGCAAAGCCGTGAGATAGCCAAACACTGTAATGACCAATCCGATTCCAAACGGTTGAATCGGCAGCACCCTCCCGAATGCGCACAGATACAAGAACAGAGGGGGAAAGAAATACGGAATGTTGTATACTGTGCCACCAATCGTTTGATAATCGAATTCGGTTGTGTAAGGCTGAACGCCTCTTAGAAACTGGTCTGCCCAACTGATGTAGTAGTAGTCGTAGTCAGCCCAACCCTCAAGGTTCAGCGGAATCGTCAATCCCGCGACGTTGATTGCGCCATATCCGTTCCAGGCCGCTCTGAAAGGCCTCGACCCACCTTCAATGAAATCCGCCGCGGCCAGATTGAATATCCACGCCCAAACAAGACAGGCCGATATGAGTATCACAAGGAGTATCCTGTATTTGAACAGGATTAGGACAATCCTACGAAGAGCGCGATTAAGGCTTTCCAACATTAGACATGCCTCCTCTGCCTTCGGATTCACGCATGGCTTCCGAATCAGGCAGGGTTTCGGACAATGGGCTTGTTTCTCTGTTGAGTCCTCTCACTTTGCTCGCCAAGACGGACGCTAGAAAAGCCGTATGATGCATGTGTCCCTTGAGTCTATCTGACATGTACCGAGTCGGGGTTGTCAGTATATACCAGAAAGTGCCTACGCTATGAACAAGCAAGTATGCAATCATAATTAAAAGAACTCCGAATAAGTATACATAGCGACTTGGAATAAGAATCATGGCACTCATCGAGACTGGAAGCCAGAGCATTGACCAAGAAAATGGCACATGCTCTTCCTTGCTCTCAACGATTCGGGCAGATGAGAAAAGTGAGAAAAATGGCGCGAACAATGTGAAATAGTATTTGTAGACACCCCTCGGTCCTGTCAGATTGACCCAAAGCATCATTATCATCGTGAGGAAAAGCAGACGCCTCATGTACTGCTTCTCGCGTCCAACGCGCCTAGGTTCAATCAGCATCACACCGCTGAATATCACAACCCCCAGGATCAGAAGGAAATCATTGAAGACAAGGTTATCAAGAGTCTGGGTTAACCATAGAAGAAAAACACCAAGAGGTTCAGACCGATTAGACTCAGGTATCGAAAGGTAGGCAACTAGAGGAAGTACTTGAAGCCGCGCTGGACTTCCGTATGAAGGAAGCTCAGTGAATGACTCGAGCCTAAAGCCTCCAGAGGCCAGGCTCATGAATAGCAGCACATACGGTTGAGCCAAGAGGAACGGAAACATCACCGCTCCGACGAATATGACTACTAGCACTACACTGAACATGAAGCCTCGTATATCGAGTGCATTGGAAATTCCTCTTAGTATCTCACGAACAGAACCCAGAATACTTCTGTTGCCCGGAGGATTTGCCCGCGAGGCGACCCGAGGCTTCATGAGAAGGTACACAACGAGGGGGATTCCCAAGAACCAAGCCGTCTGCTTGAACAATGCCGAGACCAAAATGAGGATCGTGCCGGTATGTCGATTGCCTCGGACCAGCATGTAGAACCCCGCAAAGAAGAAGAAGATGAAGGGTGAGGGATTCAACCATACGAAATCAGTATGATAGAGGACACTCGGGCTTAGCAGGTAAGTCAGAGCTGCAACTTCCCCAACATGCCTATTCGCTGACAGCTCGCGTCCAAGACCGTACACGGGCAGAACAGTCAGGTATCCAAAACAGGCAATCAGTAGTCCTATGCCCCAATCATCAACAGGAAGGGCTATGCCAGCCGCATAGAGATACGCGTAGAACGGAGGAAATATGTACAGTCCATTTCTGTTTGTGATTCCGTTCATTACGAGGTAACCGAATGCGTCACTGTATGGCATCACTCCATTCAACATGTTGTGTCCCCAATGAACGTAGAAGAAGCTGTAGTCGGTATAACCCTCCAAACGAAGTTGAATTGTGTAACCGAAGAAGTCGATCGGTCTATTACCCAGCCAAACTCCTCTGCTGTTCCACACTCCGCCGGAAAGGTAGTCTGCCACTGCAGCATTGAAAACCGAAGTCCATACCAACATGCCGAATTGCAGCACTAGCAGCAGCGGCAAGTACTCGACAACAGAGCGCCTGAAGACCACAGTCAATATGGCGAACGCAGCGTAAAGAATAATCAATTGGGGAACGTAAGCCTG
The DNA here is from genome assembly GCA_003345555.1 of Candidatus Thorarchaeota archaeon. Taxonomy (GTDB): domain Archaea; phylum Asgardarchaeota; class Thorarchaeia; order Thorarchaeales; family Thorarchaeaceae; genus OWC5. Next base: position 36,770 of record PRDJ01000042.1, on the reverse strand, counting down.
TACGACGCCGCCAGAAACCAGCACCCAGACCACGGCTGTGACATAAAGAACGACAAGCACAGAGACTTGAACAAGAAGCCCATTCACAAGACGCGGTGCCAGCTTGGCCAAGCGCATAGATATGCGGTCATCTAAGCTGTCTGATATACTTGTTCTCCATCGCCTGCCTTACGACTATGATGTGGCGATGAGCGTAGCTGTACTTCCCGAGCCGCTTTTTGCGACATCGATGACGGAGACACCCTCCAATCCTTGGACATCGGTATGCGTAATCAGGAATATCTGTTTGAAGCTTTGATCGCTTGTTAGATTCCTGACGACCGATGCCCTCCGTTCTCTATCGAGACCGCCTAGAGGCTCATCCAGAAGAACGCATTGGACCCGAGGAGAATACGCGGGACTGTCCTTCAAAGGTCGGATTCTACTCATGGTTCGACTGATTCCGAGTCTCAGCGCAAGACTCACCGCAGTCCGGTCCCCGTAGCTAAGCTGGCTGGCCTTCTTTTCCTGATTGTCGCGATCGTCATGAACTTTGAGCATTAACCCAGCACCGGACTTTGCCATTGCCGGAGTCGGCACCAAGTCAATACGAGTGTACTGACCATTCGTAAACGACTGAACGTATTGATTAGTGGCCGCCCTGATTATGCCAATCAATCGTTTCTGAACAACATAGTCGGAGATGAATCCCTTCACAAGATTCCTTCTCACATACTTCGTATGCTCAACAAGTGTCTCCATGTCTGAAATCTCAGCGCCAATCTCTTTCATTCGGGTAGCCCTGGCTTCGAGTTCATCTTTCTCCCTGCGCCTATCGTCTAGCTCCGCTTTTGCTGATTCAATCTCTCGATTCAGCGACTCGAGCTGAATGCTTCTTGCGTCTACGATGCGTTGCAGCTCAGCCAAGTCATTGGCGTTAAACTGGCTAAGGAGATCGTGTAGAGGAGGCATATCATGTTCCTTGAGGAAGGATTTCAGCAATCCCTTAGACTCCTCCACCCGCCCCTTTGTTTCGTCAACTGCTGCTTGCCGCTCAGAAAGCCGTTTCAATGCCTCAATAGCGGAAGGAATGGTATTGAGTCTCTCGTCCGTAATCCTCTTGTTCGCGGCCAGCTTGGTCTTCAGCTTGGATAGGTCGTCTCGTCGCGAAGCGTCCTTGTTGAGTGTGGCTCTGTATTGCCCTACCAACTCGTCGCGCTCTTTCACTGATAGAGCCTTCCCACAGGTGGGACATTTCATTCCTTGTCCCACAGACTCGGCAGCTCCTTGAAGCGTCTCGACTTGCTTGAGCAGGTCTTTGTCAACCTTAGCCAGCCCACCGATTTCTTGATCAGCATCTGTGATATCCGACTCGATTCTGGCGCGCTGTTCAGTTAGTCGCTCGAACTCCTTGGCAAGTTCCTCTTGGCGGGCCCGGACCACTATATCTGTCGAGTCGACTAGTCCAGCATCGGCAAGCTCTCTGTCTCTGTTGCTTATGGCATACTCGTACTCGCGTTCTTTTCCTTCTACGTCAGAATCGAGCTTGAGAACTTCTGAAAGGATGGCCGGATTGGGAAGAGACTCTACCTGAGAGAGCAAGACAGCCTGTTGGTTGGTTCTTGCCTCAAGCCCTTCTTCTTGTTTGCGAATTCGGGATTCCGATTGTCTGATTCTCTCCTCGATTAGTTCAGGCGCCTCATAGTTGTCTTTCAGCGTCTTGACCTTGGATGCAACATCTGACTCAAGACTCTCCAGATGTGTTTCCATCTTATCCAATAGCTCAATGTTGTAAACCTTTACAAGAAGCTCTCTCAGCTCAGAGGGAGTAGCACTGGCAATGGTGGCGACTTCCCCTTGTCGGACAAGAAGCGTGTTTAGAGCTTGGTTCAGCTGGAGGTTGAGTATCTCTTCTAGCTTCGTAGCCACGGAACTGCTCTTGTCAGCTATGGGTTTCCAGTTGCCGTTTGCCTTCGCGTAGAGCGTGACAGACAGACGCTTATCCAAACCGTACGACCTGACAATCTTGTACTGCTTTTTCTCAATCTCAAAGATTATGGTAACTTCACATGACGCCGCACCGAAGCTAACAAGCTCATCGTTGTTGAGCTTCACTGCGTCTGCTCCCCAGAGACCCCACAGTATTGCTTCGAAGAGCGAGGACTTGCCTGTGGAATTCGGTCCTCGAACCAGTATCAAGCCTTCTGGAAGATCGCCTTCATCGTCAGGTAGGAGAAGACTACGGAAGGGCTTGAAGCTCCTGAGTTTGATGCTCAGCACCTTCATCTGCCCTCGTCCTCCGACAGTGTTTCGAGTGTAAGCTTGTCTTCACCTTTCTTTACGGACATCTTGAGTGCTCGCACAGCCACTTTCGTCAAGAGAGCGGGGTCAAACTGTGTGTCAAGCCCTTTGATCGTGTCCAAGTATGCGCGAAAATCCTCTTCGGGGTTCTCGATAAGGTACTCGGACTCGATTTCAGGAAATGCGGTGAGACTCGGTTCGGTTTCAGGCGGGCGAGTATGCCAAGTCAGCTGGGCTATGTTGTAATCAGACCCCGATTGCAGGACCTTCGTTCTGTAGGCTTCCATTGCATTCATGATTTCGAGATTACCAATACGAGAAGACCCTCGAAAATCGAACCTGATTCTAGCGGCAGTTGACGAATCCCAAGGTCCCCTGATACCCTTTTCAGAAAACCAAGCATCGATTTTCTGAGTCAGAGATTCGGTGCTTCCAATATCCTCAGTGGTCATTCTTCGGTTGAAGACTGGACGCGCGAAATGAATGTATTCAGGGGTCACAGACGGGCGTTCGTTTGCCGCTATCTCGACTACGAGAAAGCCCTTCTTTTGTCCTGCCTCATCGAACCTCCATCTTTCAGTCGATCCCGCGTACCAAGCATTCTCAGAATGCTTGTGCTGCTTGTGATCGTGTCCAAGAGCAATGTAGCTATAACCCATACTAAGGATAGATGGAGGAAGTGTTCGATCACTATCCATTCCATGAACTACTGCAACAGATGCCTTCCGGCTGCTAGGAGACTGATTCGTCATTATCCAGTCACTGAATTCGTTTACCAAGCCGGATGATTCCAACAGACTCGCGCTCATGTATGGGAAACAGAAGACGTCCAGTTTGTCGTAAGAGTACTTCAGCGGTTCTTTCTTGTTGAATGCTTGTTTGAGGTCAACATGCGTGGCAACATTGAGACCAGAGATTGACATTCTTAGAGAATCAAGCAATGACACATCCATTGATCTATAGAGCCCGTGATTTCCCTCTATTATCAGAACAGGAATTCCAGTCTTCTCGGTGAAGCTCTTCAGAACTGACAGCGCAGTCTCCTGAGCTACCACCGGCGGCTGCGAGGGGTTCTCTTCCGACGGTGAGTCATAGAGATCACCGGAGTGTATGACTAGGTCGACTGGAGGATCAAGTGAGGCAATCCTGTCAAAGATCTCTGCGAAGCGCTCATAGAAATCATTCTCGATGACTCGTGTACGCATCTCGACTGCCCAGACATCGGACCTGACCCCGTCTCTAGGCCTCGTGCCCAGATGGGTGTCCGATATGTGCGCAATGCGTGCAGTCATCAAGATGCGCCTCAGAGTGTGTGTTTCTCGCTTGACCGTGCGGTCTTTGATGGTTTGTACTTTCCCTTGTCACGTTCGAACAATGTATCGAAGAGAGGTACATGGACAGGCAAAGGAAGCTCACGATATGATGCTGTGAGTATCGCGTCTCCTTTGACCATGACACGGAACTCGTTCTCCATGCCCGATATGTTGATGCTTGCATTATCGACACATGCTTGAATCTCATGCTCGTTACCGAGTCGAAGATTGACCTGGGTGTTCATCTGGCTCAGTATCACATTATCCAGAACGCTGACCTGCTGACTTATCACGACGAGGCCTATGTTGAACTTCCGCCCTTGACGAGAGATGTCCTTGAACACCGACTGCCCCTGCATCAGTTGGGGATTGAGAATTGAAGGGGCTTCTTCAACGGTCACGAGAATCACAGGCATTTCGCGTGGATCGCGTACCCCAGAATCATCGCTCTTTCCACCTTTCGTGTAGAAGGATCTTGCCTTGGTCTTGATGCGGCCGAAGAATGGGGCGGGAAGCCTAAGCTGGCCCTGAGTCTCGAAGTCCCCCAGCGTTCCGCTGCTTTTCGCGGCCCTTCTGAGATCGGATATCGAACGTGCGACTACTGTCGTAAGGAGAAACTGCTCCGTATCACTCATCAGGCTGGTGTTGACTACGAGCACGCGCCCCGTCTCCATGGCCACGAATACATCATCTAGTATAGACGAACCGCTACGGACGAAGATTGGCGAACGTTCAATGAATCGAAGGCGTCGCTGGACAGCATTCAGAGTTCCCTTTTGTACCATGTCGGGGTCTTCCGTCAGGTCAAGTATTGCCGATATCCAGTTCTCTTTGTTAATGGCATACTGAGCATCAATGAAGGATACCATTTGTGGAGTGAAGTCCATGATGGTATAGAGATCGTGCGGCAGGATCTCTTCCCATAGGATACGTATCTCCCTGCCATATCGCTGGATTTCCCGAGGAGTGGCCTTGAGATGCGTTGTAAGGTAGTAGAAGTCACCTATGACCGCCGACCTAGTGTCCTGATCCATTGCCTCCACTACGTTCTGGATTCCGAACTTCGTGACACCCTTGGCGAACTCGTCGTGCGGGTCTATGCAGAAGGCCGAGATACGGGTACGAGGCTCATTCGGACTGCGAATTCCCTCGAGATTTGAATCCAAAATGGATTTGATCATCACCATCATCAGGTTGCTTTTTCCAGAACCTGTGGACCCATAGATTCCCATGTGCATTGGAAGGAACTTCGCAGGTATGCCCACCGGGACATCTAGCGTGGCCTCGCCAACTTGTAGGTCTCCGATGAGCACTTCGCCGCCTGTTTGACTAGACAGCATTTCCCTTACGGTCTTGTCGGAGACACCGGGGACTGGTCGGTACACATCAGCAAGATGGTCAGGAAGACGGCGCGGCGATTTGAAGGCGTATTTCCCGTTCTCCATTTCTGCGTACCCAAGCATCTTTCCTTCGACTTCGAGTAGCATGTCTCTCTTGATGCCTGAGAGATACGCGTCCCCTTCAATCATCAATGTGCCAGCTACGCGCGCCATGTCGTCCACATGACGCAGGTAGTTTTGGAGGGCTGAGACACGGAAGAAGAACACTCGCTCGTGTCCGTCTCTCTGGGAATACACCATGAATATCTCACCGACGCTGATATCACGGTTGTTTCCCATAATCCCAAGCATGGCCTGATTCCCTATTGCTACCTTGCCGTACAAGTCGCCGAGGGTTTTCACATCCAGAGTCATAGCGCATCACTCGTAGTATCTATAAATTGTAGTCTTCTCTCAGTTCCACAGTTCTTCGAATACCCATTCCCAATTCCTGAAGAACATCATCAGCGATTTCCTTCGCAAGTCTTAGGTCTTCGTAGCTCAACTTGCATTCCTCATGTGCCAACGCGAGAGCAACGGGGTAACCATACCACCGAGCATCTCTTGACATGAACTCAATATCCCGAAAGAGCGCTTTTTCGTTTTGCCTCGTCTTCTTTGGGTCACCTGCCACGAATATGTCCTGAAGCCACCATACTCTGTCGAAGTCAATCCGCGATGGCCGGTTGTCCTGAGAAAAGCTGAACAAGTAGGGCACGGCCAAGGGTGGCGGAATATATGTTCGCTTCTCCAGAATGTGAAGACCTCCGCCGGGGTCGTCTTGACCGGGAAGGAAACAAAACCACTTGTTGCTCTTGCCGATCACCTCTTCAGCCAACTCTGCAATTCGATCCGCGCCCGGAATCGTATGACTCTTGCTTACCGCACACAATACGACGCGCTTGTCACGCGCAACGGAACACAGCTCCCTTAGCATGAAGCCCGTCGGCATTATAGGATACTGGCCAACCTGATGCAAGAACATGGACATGGCACCGTCAAGCAGCACATACTTCGGCCTGATGTCACTGGTTATGACGGCTCGAGCAGCGGCATACTCGGAGGCCTTACGGAGTTCGTCGTGAACGTGGGTATTTGTAAGAAACTGCCCATAGAAAATGAGTGATTCCATGGTTTGCAGCATTGCAGCGTGCTCGCTATACCGAGAGTTCGACAGGTCCGCGATTGACTGTATCTGCCCGTTTGTTGTGTCTCTGAAGAAGGGCAGGATCAGATCCGGTATTTTACTGACCGGGTAGATATCTTCGAGCGTCTCTGCCATCTTTTCTCTGGCATCCCCTCTCACGCCTGAATGCCAATAGGAGTTCACATACGGTTGTGCCCGACCAAGTGCGGCCTCCAGCGTGACTCTGTCCATCGGCATGAAAGGTGCACCGTTCTTCGTATTTGTGCCAAGCACGATGGTGGATGTGCTCAGTAGGTGAACCCTCACATCGTTGAGAGTTGCGAGTTCGCTTGAGCCGGACCCGTCGACTGCAGAGACCATATAATCCGTGTCGAACACAACATCGGACCGATATGGTTCAATACTGTCAATGAGCTTGTGCCTCAGTCTTTCCTCGTCTTTCGCCAGTTCGTTCTCATCTTTCTTTTCCTGAGTTTCACGTATGTCCATGAAGGTGGCTTTCAATTGATTCCTAAATTCATCGGTGAGAATTCTTTCGAGCATGAGACCCCTCTTGTACAAATGGCTCTCTGGCCGCGGACATGCAAATGCAGAGTTCTAGTCCGGTCTTTGTCATAAAAAGGTAACACTCGGTGGCGACGACCGTAGGACTAAGACCTCCTCAGGAGCGGCCGATTTGACCTTTTGGGCTCTGGAAAAGCCGCAGACCACAGCCGGGAGGAAACAGACTCGTAATCACTTTGTCCCCGCAGTGAACTTCTTGGCAAGCTCTACTGCACTAAGGGCATCCCTACCAAAAGCATCTGCACCAGTGTATTTCACGATCTCCTCGCCGATGTCTCCACCGCCAATCATTACTTTGACCTTCTTCCTAATGCCTGCAGTCTTGAGCGCCTCAATTGTCGTTCGCATTACATCATGAGTAGTAGTAATCAGCCCGCTAAGCGCAAGAATGGAAGATCCTGTTTTCTTGAGCGTGTCAACAAACTTCTCAGGCGGCACATCTTCGCCCAAATCGTAGACCTCGAATCCGTTGGATTTGAGAAACGCAACGACAAGGTTCTTGCCTATGTAATGGATGTCGCCTTGGACAGTCCCGATTACGACCTTACCCTTTGCGCTCGCACGCTGAGTAGCCAGCAGTTTCGGTTCTACTATCGCCATCGCTTTCTTGAATATGTCGGCTGACATCACCAACTCGACCAGAAAATACTCATTCTTTGAGAACCTGTTACCCACGATGTCCAAGCCTCGCCGTAATTCATCGAGAATCTGAACGGGTTTGTTCGTGCGGATTTGTTCATTGACAATGTTCAACACTTTCTGCTCGTCAAGGTCTGCCATTGCGTCTGTCAAATCTGTCATTTTGCATTTCCTCAGTCTTTGGAGTGTCACTAGTCGTGTCGCAGGTGCAGATCGACTGGTCTCAGCCCTTGCCAACGGATCTTAGCGGCTTCGGGCTGTCCTGTGGCCATCTGCTGATTGGACTAGGATTCTCCGGAAGCTGACGGACATATATCTTTCATCATGGATACTGGCTTTGGAGATTCGTCTACGGATTGCTAGTGTGGTTGGCTATCCGCACATGGCTGTGATTCGAACCGTCTCCAGCTTGACCTATTGCTGTGGCCTCCAAGAACCTGTCAGCAAACGCTGGATGAGCAGCAAGATTGACGTACTTGACGCTCCTGCTAAGCGTCTCAGCAACCGCCCTCTCTTTCAAGGACAGAAGAAACCTCTTGGCACCCTCACCTGCTGCGTTTCCAACCGGAACGATTCTGTCCAGTGGGATCGCAGGAAGAAGACCAATCGCTAAGGCACTCTCAGGGCGGATGTAGTTTCCAAATGCGCCGGCTAGAAGAAGCGCATCAATATCATAAGAGGTAACGCCGCATTCATCCATTAGGACCCCGGCACCCGTAGCAATTGCTGCCTTTGCAAGCTGGACCTGTCTTACGTCTTCCTGAGTGAACACTATGCGTCGGCCCGCGTCAGACTCGCCTGGTTCTGCTACGATGTAGCAGAGACCGTACCCGCCTTCATGAACAATCCTCTTCGAGTCTCGCATCCGTCCAGTACGGTCTACAAGACCTGTTCTCAACAGCTCGGCGACTATGTCGACGATAGCTGAGCCGCAAATGCCTCGAGGAGAAGCCTGTCCTATCACAGACAATTCTGCCGGCTCTGAGGGATTGTTGATACGCACGTGTTCTATCGCACCCTCTTCGCCCCTCATGCCAAGCCTGATTCTTGCTCCTTCGAACGCAGGACCTGCTGCTGCTGAACAACATATGAGGCGCCCGCGAACCGAGAGGACTATCTCTGCGTTGGTTCCTATGTCAATCCCCATCACTGTGCCCTTGACAGAGCCAAGCCCTTGTGAGACAATAAGACCTACCGTATCACTGCCTATGAAACCTTCAATATTCGGAGCAACATATACCTGAGCCTTTGGAACGGACTTGAGCCCGATTTCGTCAGATGATTTCGTGAGTGACTTCAACATGGCTGGTCTGTACGGTGCAAGACTCAGACCGTGGATGTCCAATCCCAAAAAGAGATGGTGCATGGCAGTGTTGCCCACAAGCGAGATGCGAGAGACAGTGTCGGGAAGTACTCCTGCTGCGCTAATAAGACGCGTGAGAAGCACATCAATGCCGCGAAGCACACATTGACGGAGCTCCTCACCGCCCTCATGCGCGTTCATGACATAGGCCATGCGCGTCATGATGTCCTCCCCATAGGCAACCTCTGGGTTGAGCATTGCCTGTTGTTCAATCTGACTACCTGTCCCCAGGTCCATGAGGTAAGCTACTATGGTTGTCGTGCCTAGGTCTATTGCGACTCCCAACTGTCCGACAAGGCCTTTGTCCAGTTTCTGCACAGCAGCCTTCGAAGATCCCCAGACCAGAATCTTGGCCTGCTCTTCAGGAAATGGAAGAACAACCCTCGTGTCTGTTTCAATCACGTGCTCGCAGGCCAGACGTATACCTTCTGCCAGTTCGTCCTTGGATAGATGCTGCAAATCCCGTTGAGTCGGGAATGGCGCTGGTTGAAACTTAATCCTGCACTTTCCGCATGTGCCATGGCCTCCACAGTCTGTAGGAATGGGAAGACCAAGACTGCGAGCTGCGTCAAGCACCGTTGTAGCATGAGACACGTAAATCCTCTGGCCAGATGGTTCAAACACAAGCATAGGTCCTGACAAGTCAGAATCACCTAGCCGATTCTGAAGCGAGGATGCTGTCGGTCCGGTCGGATTCTCTTCTCTAGCAGCACGCCTGAGAGAGCCGTGTCAATCATGGCCACAGAAGGAAATACAATACCTGCATGCTTCACGGGACCATAAAGCACGAAGTCGGCCCCAAGAACAACGGGCATGAGACTCGATCCAACAAGAGCCGGATTCTTCGCGTCCTTCCCGAATTTTGGAACCAAGCCGGCCCACATGTTCACCGCATTATGGGCACCGCATCCTACCGGGTAGCCAAGCTTGTCCTTGATTGATTGCATGGCTTTGCAGGCAAGTCCAAGAGTGAGCATATCTACAACCCCAGTGTCGATTATCAGGTTGGTCAATCCAGAGTCTGTGGCTTTTGCAAGGATTTGATCAGCGAGTTCGGTTCTTTTTGCTACAGAAGACATAGCATCCTTGGAGAATGTAAGGATAACTGCACTCTTGAGACCTGCCTCCTGCATCTTCCTGTACATTTCATTACTAGTCTCCGGGGTCAATGAATTGAGCATTACTCTGTCCAGCATGCCATTCTCACGCGCCATCTCTATGCCGGCGAGATTCACGTCTTGAGAGCCAGACCCGTCGATTAGCAGCGGCATACTCGTCTTGTCGGCGAGGTAGGTGATGTATCGCCTCATTGCGGGTGACGAGGATGCAACTACGTCCAGCATGCTGGGTAACCCCGTTCTTTCTGACATATCTGCGACTTCAGTCAGAACTCTGTCCGTCTGAGGCTTGTCTATATCACCAGCCTTCGGGTCAAGCACTAACTTATCTTTCGAATAGAAAATGGAACCTATGAGGACTGTCGGCGCAAGCCCCGGTGTTCCTCCGATCTTCACACCACCGAATTCTAGTGTCCGTTGCTGCGATTTGTATTCGTACATGCTGCGGTCTCCGGAGCCCGTTCTGTGTGCTCATACTAGTGTAGTACTTGTCGTTTCGCAATCTGCGGGACTCAATAACCTTTGCACAGGACTGTCGAGTAATCTCACAGTATGCCGCTGGTGCTTCAAAGTAAGCACCAATGCGAATTTTGTTTTTAAGGAATGGGACCTAGATTACCTTCAGCTGCAGGAGTTCCAACCCAGCGGCGACTAACGGTACTAATGGAAGTGGCCAGTTGCTAAAGATTACATACTTCGGTCACACTTCGTTCAGGCTGGATTCCAAAGACATGTCAGTCCTCCTGAATCCTGGCATATGGGACGGAAAACCCGTAGTGCCTGATGACTGCGATGTGAGAGTCATAGTGGCAACTAACCACTTCGATGATGCGATTGGTAACGCTACAGCTATTGCCTCGAAGTCCAAGGCATGGATCTTGGGAAATGAGCAGACAATCGAGAAGGCAAAATCCCAAGGAGGGAAGCCTTGGCTTCTCCACATATTGAGACCAGAAGAAGTCTATCAGATACCAGGTCTCAAGCTTGTTCCCTACTCTCTTCAGAGAGCAGACCCAAAGTCGGGAGAGAAATCCCAGAATCTGGGTTTGTACTTGGAAATGTCTGGAATGAAGGTCGCGTACCTTGGTGACACTGTGGTCCGGGGTGCATTTGGAAAAATCGAGGCAGATGTCATGATTGTTCCAGTAGGGGATGGCGAGGTTTTCGCGGTCAAGGATGCAGTTAGCCTCTGCATAGATGCAAAGCCGAGAATAGGGATTCCCATCAGATGGACCGCACCGGAACAGAGTGCGAAATTCCGGAAGTACTTGGAGCAGTTCGCAAGCGGTACCGTCGCGATTCTAATGGAACCTAAGCAGGTTCTCGAGATTCAGTGGGCCGCAGGTAATGAATTCAGGTATAAAGTGTCATGAGCACGCAGGCGGGTGAGATATCGATGAGTGAGCGCAAGAATGTGATTATAGACTTGGAGGAAAGCGAGAAGAACCGCTTTGGTGAACTGAGTGAGATTGAGTCTGCCGAAGCGACAGGCGTTATGACTGTCAAAAATGTTTCGGCCCAAGCTCGCATATGGAATGTCAGAGTGAACCTTGGAGACAGCAGAAGCGGTACAACCATCAAAGACTCGACGCTGTCAGCCGGTGAGGTTGAAGCAGGCGGAGAGTGGAGCACGAAATATGGTATCACTATTGATGGGCCTATCCTTACGCTCACCGAGACATATGACACCTGTAGCAGCATCACTGCAGAGAGCCCGCATTGGGCATACGTGCATGGTAAGGAGAACCCAGTCAGGATTACACTGCACCTCAAGAATGAGACGGATGGCCAGATTGACAACATCATTGTCAACAAGACGATTCCTCCTGAACTGACGAAGGTCAAAGTCGACAGTGCGAAATCGGGTATGGCAAAGTTCGATGAGGGAACCCGACAAGTTGTATGGAAAGACTTCGTCATCTACCCCAAGGAAGAGTCCACACTAACGCTCTCGGGTCTAGCTCATGTTGATGATGTAAGCGAGAAAAATGCGGGTGAAGTTGTCATCAGCTACAAGTCTCAGGGTCAACAGAGATCGTGCTTGGACCCTGACATGACCGCGCTCACGGAGTTCCTCAGCGGCATTGAGACTGCTGAGACCGAGCCCAACCACTGGGAGTGTACTCTTGAGTGCTCAAACGAAACCGACTTGATAGTTCGCCTTGACAAGGCAGTGGTATTCCTCACACCAGAAGGGGGTGGCGAGAAAAAGAAGATGGTGGAAGTTGCGCCCCGCGTCGAGATGAAGCCAGGTGAGACTTGGAGGTCATCATTTGAAGTTGACAGCAAAGCCCCGCCCAAGTGCACACCTGATGTCGTCTACACCCCGGTAAGGGTTGTCAAGAGAAGAGTGCTCGGAACAGCAACCAAAGTGCCACAGATCCTGCCAGTGTGCCAGATTACCTATGCGAAGTCATTCGATCCCTCAGAAGTTAGCAGCCTTGACAAGACGCCGGTCGAGGTGACAATCGACATTAAGAACAGCGGTTCGGCGCGCCTTGACCAGATTGAGGTAGAAGATAGTCTTCCTGATGATGTGATGCCTCCTAAGAAGGAACATGTGACGGTCTCGGTCGCGGGAAAGGAGTATACAGGAACCTACGGCGTCACAATAACCCCTGACGACCAGAACCCGGAGACGCCGCACAAGGTTAGAATCAAGATCTCTGGCATGAGGGATAGCATGGGTGAGCTGAAGCCCGGTGATAGCTTGAAGGTTAGCTACGCCATAATGGCTTGGCGCAATAGGCCAGAGAAAGAGTACCCCAGTCCAATCCATTGTTGGGCTTATACCCACCCCGCTGGATTTGCTGCAGAAGCTGTATCCACACCTTTTGCCCATAAGCTTGGTGTAGTATATCGGAAGCGTCGTATCGCAGCAAAGAAGGCGATTAGCAAGGGCTCGAAGGCTGGTGAGTATGTGATAACACTGGTCGTCGAGAACAAAGGTGAAGTCACTGTCGAGAACGTGAAACTTGTAGACTGGATCCCTAGCGGTTTCACTTATGTATCAACAGATCCTCGAGAGGACGAACCAAAGCGGAATCCTGCGAAAGACGGCACTGACATGGTCTGGACCTGGGCTCGCATGAATCCAAGCGACAAGAAGTCACTCCGTATTGTGGTCAAAGGAGAGGGCGAGTACCAGCGTCGCGAACCCGAAGTGGCCTCTGACTAAAGCTCCAGTCCTATCAAGATGAGTGACAGGGGCATTCTCGCCCCTTCGCTCATCCTAGCTGAATTCCGAAGTCTCTCTCTCCAGTTCTTGGATTTCCTTCCTTGTTGCTTCAAGCTCTGCGTCTATGTCCTCGAGAGGGACGTAATCAGATTCGTCATCTAGTGTGTGCGTGTCTAGTGTATAGAGAACCTTGAACCCGGCAAGAGTCTTGTGAAGCGCGTTGGAAATCTCAATAATAGCAGTGCTGAGTTCTGATTCTGTCATGTCTTGCGGAGATTCATGTTTGTAGATGAAATCGTATGCACCCCGCACTGGTATGAATCCAAGACTGACAAGCTTCCTTATGACTGTGGAAGGGCTTGCACCCTCACTATTGAACCAAACAGAAACTCGAGTGACGTATCTTGCCATTTCGAAGACCTCGCTTATCAAGAACGGGTGACCTTCTCCTTCTGCTCCTATAACACTTTCCGTGCTATTTGCCCGTTAACGTATGATCGTGCACTAACAGCGACGAGTCTTCGTGTTCCAGCACATGTTCCCACTCAGACAAGCAGCTGCAGTCGAGACCCTCCAGAACGGATGCATCCTGAACTAAGGAAAACTCATGAATGGCTTGCGAGACAGCCTCGTCACAAACCCCACAGTTGTGCGTTCCTCGTATTCTTCCCGCCGCCACGGGGTCGCACACAATTCTGACTGAATCGCCCGAGGAACTACTCGACTGTCGCAGAATCTCAAGCACAGTCCACAGCCACGGGGGCCGATACTCGCCTCTGGACCACAGCCGCTCCACGAGAGTATAGCTCTGGACGTTGACAGGATTGACTGAGATTGTTGTGGCACCCATGGCGGCTACATCACGAATCGTCTGTATGCCATCAAGAAGAGCATCCCTTTCAGTCAGGAAGGGAGGCTTCACCAAGACATAGGCACGCACACCAATTCCTTCTGACCTTGCTATCTCGATGGCATTGTGAAAGTCCTCAGCTGAGAACCCCTTGTTGATGCATATTGACCTAATCAGATCATTACTGCTCTCCAGACCAATGCCGAGTTCTATCTCTTTGTCTCCAAGAGACTTTCTCAGCTCCGCCATGACCTCCTGAGACACATACTCAGGGCGCGATTCCAGCACTACCTCACGTACTCGGCTGTCAGCAGCAAGCATCTCCAATATGGCAGTCCTAGCAGAGACCGGCACCTCGCCCGGGTCCAAGAAGCTACCACTGGTGTAGAGCTTCACAGAGACCGGGCTAGGTGCCCCCTCTAGCTTTGACATTGCGTTCGTGAACTGCTGTTGAAGCTCTTCGGACGACGGTGACCTTTGAGTGCCATCCAGAAGGTAACTGCACATAGTGCAACCTCCGGAGGCATCGCGCGCGTGAGCACATCCTATCGTGGAAAACACAATGGACAGAGCCCTTCCGGTCTCGGACGAAATTCGGGTCTCTGTCGTCCATGCAGAAGCTGGCATGATGGCAGGTCTAGCAGGACGTTTGCGAATTGAGGCTCCTCTTGCACTCCTTGTTTCCTCGACAACAAGCCTGTGCAGTTCATCCGTAAAATCATCCATGGCTTACTCTCAATCCACCTTGTGCCGCACGGACACTGCGCAGCCCTTCTCGAACTCACACATCTCAATGCCAGACATTTCACTGCGGCCTACTCCTATGACCTCATCATCAGTCCCAATCACAATAACCTCGTCGCCCGGTCGTATCTTCGGGTCTGCGTCAAGGACGCCAACAGCAAAGACCGAACCCCCCTTTATCCGGCGCCCATCGAATCGTACCCAGTATCGTTCAAGAGGAGCTACTAGCCGCCCGCCCACAAGCGTAAGAGAGAGAGCACCCGAAGCAGCCACATAGGCGCAGGTCTGCTCTTTCTCAATCCGACTAACAATCATACCATAAGGCTTGCCCCATACCGATGCATTCTCGGGAATCAGAACTTCGCCCGAACCGGATCCGAACTGGAAGTCAGCAGTTGCCCGAAGTATCTCCTTGTTCTCAAGGCTACGGCCGGACTTCAGGGAGAGAACATCCACCAGTTCTTTGAGAGTCTCCCCCAGAGATTCTAGCGACTCCCTGCTGGTAGCTGGTTGACCACTCGTGGTGTAAATTATGCTCTGCTGAATTCTGGATTCAGCAGCCTTGACAGCATCTTCATACCCTCCCGAAACGTGTGCAATAACCACAGCCGATTTGTCGAATTTTGCCAGGTGCACAGAAAGTGCGTCAGCAGCAATCGCGGTTTCCTCTGCGTCCCAATCACCGGTCACAGGAAGATCGTAGAAGGATGCCGGGTAACTTCGTTCAAGCTCTCTGGGAATAACCCCTAGTGGCGATGTCAGTATGGTTTCCGCGACTGCGAATCTCGATGCTCCCAAGCCTGCATCGGTGACCTCCCGGAACAGCTTGTGTGACTTTGAGTCTGAATACGGCTTGCGGGCAGAACATGGCAGGATTAGTATGAGCTTCTTGTAACTAGGTGGCACATATCTTGATGCGACATATTCACGGAATCGTCTCACAACAGGGGAATTGTACGACTCCGGACCAATGAGCGGCAGAGCACCACTCCCCGTTGTGTTGGTGAACTCTTCGGTAAAAGTGTAGAGTTCCTTATCGACGGTTCTCAGGAAAGCTGCAGATGCCGGGCTTGAGTGGGTCATAGATTCGACAAGAGACCGCAGCTGCCCCAAATGTGCCGCGTTCACACTCTCTGAGAGAAACGTCCTGCAGAGACCCATGTTGTGTGCCACGAGAACTGTCTGAAGGGCTTCTCTGTCAATATCTGCTAGATTCGTCTGCGACGAACATGCGTGACAAGAACAATAGCGTATCTCCTCGGAATGTGGAATGCTCTCGTATCCTCTGGGCCACAGACGGATTCCCTGAGCCGCCGCACCCAATGCTCTACCAGCATCAATCAAGTCAAGACCCAGATAGTAGAATACTGGAATGGCATACGGCTCTATTCTTCCGAGCGCCAATGTTAGCCAATTGCGAGGAAGCCTTGACCGAAGCGCTAGCGAGTCTCGGTCGTTCGGACCAAGCTCGCCGTTGAATACGAACGCCGCACCGCGAACGCCTAGCTCGTCGAACCGAGGGACTATGGAGTCAAGAAGCTCATGTTTTACTTGAGGAGGTATTCTAACTATCACTCTCGACGGTTCAATCATATCTCCTGAATTCTGTAGAAGAACCAGCTGTCGATTGAGAAGAGCCGCTGCAAAGTCCGGGCCCAAGGTCGATGAGGATGGCAGCGATGGCAAGAGAATCGGATCATCATCTCGGATCAATTCCAGCATCGAATCGGTGTAGTCTGAGAGAGGAGGCAGGGCGAGAATGCAGGGGACCGACAATGGCCGAGAATCACGTCCTAAGGTCCAGATCCCTAGAATAGAATCAGTAGAACTAGTTCCTCCGATCAAGGCGGGTGTGGATGTAGTTGAGGATTTCAGCCTGAGCGTACCAGAGCGAGCAGGACCATCATGACCACGATTGATAAGGAACTCAGTCACAACTTCACGCTCCTATACGACAGGCTCATAGGTTGAGTATCCGACCACATCGACCTTTGTCTCAGCTCTGTTCAGGACCGCTCTTATGCTCTCTAGAGCACCGAGCTTGAACAGCGGTTGGTTGTTATTGCCGCATTGATAGGAATATGTGCAGAGTGGGCATCCGTCGATAGTCTTGCAGTCACACTTTGCAAGCATGGTCTCGGCCCTTTGAAACGCTTCATCGAGTCTACCAAAGAGCAGCTTAGATGCTCCATTGCCGCCCGGACTACCATCGTAGACGAATATGATACCGGAGTCACCCATCGACACGCCGCCTATCTCTCTGGTCCCTCCGCCGGTCAGCATGTCACTCGACTCGATTATGACATGCTCCACTGCATGAAATGTGCCTCCATAGAGCTCAACTGGGCTCATCTTCGGACCACCCAGACTGGCGAACTTGCCATGAGTATAATCGTCGATTGCAGATTTAGGTTCCGGCATTGAAAACACGAAGCCACGGGTCGGATACTTGTACTCCAGCGGCTGAGGAAGTTCTGCTTTGCTCACGTTTCTGCCGGAGAGTGTTTCCTTCTTGACAAAGCCTGTTACAGTCTGCGTCATCTCTAGACTGCAGTAGAGGACCTTGAGACCCAAGACCTGTCGTTCTTCGTGCGACTCGACTATCCTAGGCATGGTCATGTACAACGGACGGGTGTAATAGCTACGATCTTGCATAGGAGCTACGGTCGCTCTTCCGATGGGAGGAATGTACTTGAAATCGACACATTGGTAGTTCTTGCCGCCATGTAGGTAGATTGCTCCTGGGTGAAGCTCTTGAGCGGCCATAGGCATCGAACGTTCGCCGAGTGTTTTCATTCCGCTCTTGATTTCGATTGTCGCACCTATCCCACGAACGTTGTAGTCTCGCAATTCCTTGCGAACTTTATTAGCTTCGGCCACTCTGACCTGTCCGGTAGCAAGCACCTTGAGAAGGCCCTCTGCAACCAACGAGTCGATTATCTTCCGTTGCCTTGGAAACTGAGATACGTCCAGCTTTCCACTCAAGGCTGCGGCCATGAGCTGATATCGTCCGACGACTTCGTTCTCCGGTTCCATGTAGGCTGAGTCTATGTCAGTGAAATACTTGTCAGGTCTAAGCCGATAGTAGGCTGAAATCGGATCATTCTCACGAAGAGCAAGAATCGCGACGCTTTCCTGCCCTTTGCGTCCGGCTCTCCCGATTCTCTGAGTCAGTCTCGTGATTGAAACAATCATGCTCACTACGCTGTCAAGGTCTCCGATGTCTATGCCCAGTTCAAGCGTGGGTGTGGATACAAGCACTGGCAATTGCCCCGACTTGAACTCGTTCTCTACCTGAGTCCTGTGCGCCTTTGACAAACCTGCCCTATGAATCTCGGATTTCACGCCGGCATTCCTGAGCAGGAGGTTCAGCAACTCAGCTTCGGAGTGGGTATTGCCAAAGACCAAAGTCTTGTACTGGCCCCGCTGGAGCATCCGGACCAAGTCAACTATCATGCTATATTTGCTGCGTTCAGCTGGAAAGTACATGCAGAAGTGAAACGGACCCCGGCGTGCAGATGTCGACTCAATAAGTTGGACAGGTCTGTCGAAGAGTTGCTCAGCGAACTCTACCGGATTGGATACCGTTGCTGAGGCGCCCACAACCTGAAGCTTACCCGACTCCATCTCCAGACGTTTTAGAATGTAGTAGACGTTCGCGCCCATGGACCCCGTGTAGAGATGAATCTCATCAAGTACAACATGTTTGACCGATCGCAGCAGAGGTACCAAACGTGACCGGTCCCACCCTAGGTGATAGTGTAGCACGTCTGGGTTGGTCAGCAGAATGTCGGGTGGGTTCGCATAGATTTTCTCCCGCTGATTAGCCGGAACGTCGCCATCGAAGACTCCAAGTCTCAAACTGGATGCTGAGCACATCTGTTCGAGTTTGTCATACTGATCTCTTGCGAGCGCTTTGGTGGGATATACTAGGAGAGCTCTGATACCCCTTTCGGCAAATGCGTCTTGTGTGGTCGCCAGAAGTCTGTTGATAATCGGCAGGACAAAAGCCTCTGTCTTGCCCTGTCCTGTGGGAGCTACTAGCACGACGTCCTTTCCCGCCTGAATCTCTTCAAGGGCCTGTTCCTGAAACTTGTACAGACGAGATATGCCCCTCTTCAGGAGTAATGACTTCAGCCTCGACGGTATCTTCAGATCATCTATGCTGCAGCCATATTCAGCATCCGTGGCGGTATTGTAGCGATAGGTCACCAAGTAGTCCCTACCGCTCTCAATCAGAGGTCTCAAGGCGTGCGGCAATTCATCGATGCTTGAGCCACCAGCTGCCACAGTCTTGGCAACTTCTTCCCGGGACTGTTTCTTCTCGCCGCCGCGATGGACTGTCCTCTTGCCGATTCCCTCTTCCTCGACGATAGTGCTTAGGGGCACCTCAGTCTTGGCCAATCGTGGGCCAGTGCTTGTCCGGGCCGTGCCGCTCTGAACAGCTTGAATGTACGCTTCGTAAGCATCAAGAAGATCCTTGTTCCGGCCTCCGACGTCTACCTGCGTGTTGCATGTAGGACATCGAACTGTCCATACCTGGCCGCCCTTGTAGATGTCAAGCTTGGAACCACACGTGGGGCAATGGAGCACAGGCATGGCAATCACCTAGGACTTGACAGCACGTCGGTCTGGCGCTTATCAAAGTTTGGCAGTGCACAGCCGATGAAAACTGAAAAGCAGATAGCAGAACACCTTCTTGGTGTTCTATCGTAAACATTAAAAGGGTTGTGCGGTAATCGTGCACAACCGATGAGTGGAGAAAGTAATCGATGGTTGATGAAATCATGTCTGACCAGCTTGAAAAAGTCGTCAGCGACAACAAGCTGGTGTTTGTGGACTGTTTTGCCACTTGGTGTCACCCCTGCAAAGTCCTGAGCCCGATTCTTGAGGGACTAGTTGAGAAGTATGGCGATAGAGGGCTTAAGGTCGTAAAGATAGACGTTGACAATAACCGGGAATTCAGTATGAAGAACAGAGTGAGTGGTGTACCTTCGGTCTTCGTGTTCAGCGAAGGCAGGCGTGTAGTATTCGATGATGGAAGCGGTAAGAAAATGGACAGACTCGTCGGTGTCATGCCGGAGGAAATCTATGCCGAACTCGTCGAGAGTCTCTTGGGCGGAGACGCGTAGCATCCACTTCACTCTTTATGCCGTGTGCACTATGCTCCTAACAGAGGAACAACCAGAAACAGTCCTAGGAATAGTGACTCAAAGACCAACGCAGTCGCAGTTGCTGTCAGTAGTTGTCTTCTTGTGAAATCGCCCTGTCTGTAGTTCTCCTTGACCAGCAAGTATGTGATGATCCAGAAGAGGCCACTGGTCACCAAACCAGGAGAGTAACTGAGGAATGCAAGAGTCCACCAGACATGCCAAAATCCATTGAACGTGCGTTCCATCGACCAGAAAAGCGGGAACACAACCCAGCGGCCGCCTCTTCTTTCATAGATTAGAATGCTCACCGTGATGAAAAGAATGAACAGACCGTTCATTAAGAAGAACTTGTCAGAAGAGAAATCTGCCCAGAAATGCGTCTTCACCCCTTCGACGAAGCCACCATTCATCATCGTTTCGTCAAGAAGATTGATTATGAATGAGTAGAGAATAGCCCAGAACATGTATCTCAATGGAATTCTGCTAATCTCACTCACCAACGCATTCCCGTAAGCCCTTCCCCTGCGAACTACATAAGGGTGCTGTCAGAGTGCGACTTGCACCGTCTCACTCGATTGGCGAATCATTGGATAGAGTTTGGACCGGCAGGCAGCTCAGCTGCAGTATTCTACATGAATGCTCATGCTGACCAAGTCGCGGCGTTGCTTGCACCATCCCGCTATGGTTATTAGATGGTTTAATCATATGTGCAACGTTTGATTCGATTTCGGTGGAGGATGGAAATGTCAAGCAGTACGAAAATCTACTGCCTGTTCTTGCCACTAATCCTAGTTTCTTTGGCAGGTCTTGCCTTTGCGACCTTGCTGTTGGGTAATTTCATATATGTCACACTCACGGGTCATGGGTACTATGGATTGGAGGCCTACGTCGTCGTTGCCGTCATGTATCTCGCTTCCGTTCCGGTCCTTTTCTTCACTTGGAGAAAGTATCGGCTTGAGATATCGAGAGTCAAGATCATCGGAATAGCCAGAGGCTATGACAGAGTGACCTTAGACGAGATGAGCCGAATGAGCAGCAGGCCTGCGTCCCTCGTTAACGATGTTCTATACGCGGCGATAGCATCTGGAGACTTGGCAGGCACCATTCAGGGTAACACTTTCATGAGGGCAGCACCCACCAAAGGAGGCGTCGCTGTAGAGCGGGAGGTGATGGTCACCAGGAAGGCGCCTGAGAAATGCTACAAGTGTGGTGCGAGCATCAATCCGAAAGAGATGGAATGGGTCGGACCCGACTCGGTCCGATGCCCTCATTGTGGAGCAACTCTAGCCGTAAAGACCGAGAGGATATAGGCCCTGCATTGGCCACGCCTCGGGAGAAAGACGATGTCGTCGGACAACAAAGGGCAACGGTCTTCATCGTCTTCGAGTACCACTCAGTCGGTTATCCTAGACAGCAACGTTCTTAATGTGCCACCCGGCGAAACTGGGACTAAGTGATGCAGGGTGGTTAAGGAAGTAAACCCGGAGACCCTTGAGGATGAAATACAGGAATCGAAACTCCTCTTTGTCGATTCTTGGGCACCTTGGTGCGGCCCGTGCGTTGCCTTGGCGCCAATACTTGAAGGACTCGCCGAGAAGTATGCGGACAACCCGGATGTGAAATTCGTCAAGATTAACACTCAAGACTATCCCCAGTTCGCCATGAAACATGGCATTAATGCGATACCCTGCGTGCTTGTCTATTTCGAGGGCAAACCTGCTCGGTTCGAGTCACCGGGGCCGAAAGGCAAGAAAGCAATCATGATGGACAGGCTGATAGGACTTCGGCCCGCTGGGCACTACGAAGAAGTGATTCGCGCTCTCCTCGGATAACACTAAACCGTCTGACAACCTGAGCTTTGTTTATTAGAATCTTGAACCTCACTTGGGCAGAATAAACGAGGTGAGGTTATGCCCATCCTTCCTTCTGGAGATCGCCTCCCGAAAATCGACTCAACAGCTTTTGTGAGCCATCAAGCTACCATCGTAGGAAATGTGGAGATAGGAGCACGGGCAAGCGTCTGGCCTGGCGCTGTCATCCGTGGTGATCAGGCTTCGGTCAGAATAGGGGAGAGCACTTGTGTTCAAGACAGCGTCGTAATCCATGCTCACACGAAAGACAATCCGACCATAATCGGCAACTTCACCATCATCGGCACTGCGTCAGTAGTCCACGGTGTGTACATCGGGGACAATACAAACATCGGAGATGGCTGCGTTATCTTCGATGGAGCTACTCTAGGAGAAGGAGTCATGCTTGCTCCTGGAAGCATCGTACCAGCACACGTGGTAATTCCCCCGCGAAGTATGAACTCTGGTGCCCCGGCCGCTCAGATACGAGAGGTTTCAAGGGAGGAAGTAAGCAAGCACACAACGAGAGCAGAGACTATCGCTCAAGTATTTCAGAAACTCAGAAAGTGGCAGGTAGGACCCTGAACTAAAGCGTCTCCTTTGAAATCGTAGTCAGGCTCTCGCAGCCTTCGCCGGTGATCATGAGAACGTCTGCAATCTTCGCGCACCCTGCTTCCGGTTCGTATATCGTGGGGTGAACCGAGAACACCATACCCTCCCGGAAAGTGGACTTACTCTCTTGGTATATGTAAGGTGGCTCCCTTATGTCAAGACCTATTGAACTGCCCAATGGCTGTATGACTCCGCGAACGGGCGACCCATTTCCAGCAATCTTGAGCGCTTGGGTAGCCGCTTCGGATATCTTGGTCTCCGGCGCCATCACGCTTTGCAGAGCGTCATTTGTGGCCAATACTGAGCCGAATAGCTTCCGCTGAACTGTCGACGGACTTCCGGCATGCACGGTTCGAGCCACCTCGGCCAAGTATCCGGAATGGCTTACGGTGACATCAACCAAAACTAGCTCACTGTTGCTAACCCTAGCGGTCGTTGGCTGTGCAAACGGAAAGCGTGCGTGACCGCCTGCCAAAACAGCAGCCCTGATTCCTCTAAGCTCCCCGCCTGCGCCTCTCATCGCAGCCTCAATATCTACCGAGCATTGAGCTTCTGTCTTGCCTGCCTTTACTGTCTCAAGCGCAGTCCTGACACCTATTTCTGCGATTTTCACTGCTTGTCTTATAGCATCAATCTCCGCCGCGTCCTTAATCTGCCTGAGACGCCATAGGGCCCTTGAGAAGTCTTTGAAACCAGCATCAGGAAAAGCAGACTTGAGGGATTCGAATTCTCTTATTGAGAGGCAGTCGTGCTGTAGCCCGATCATCCCCCTGTGAACCCCTGCTTCACGCAGAATATCGTCAATACAATCCCAGAAGCCCGGCCCATGATTAGGATACCAGTGTTCAGAGGGCGCGTCAGCGAAAGAACGCAACTTTGCCATGGTCGAATCTTGGCCCATGGCTTCACGTTGAAGTTCGGGCATGATCAGGTATGGAAGCTGGCCTTCGACAATCACGGATCCTACAGGAAGACTCTCTGAGACGCTTTCATAGCCAGTGAGGTAGTGTACATCAGTTCTTCGCGTTACAAGTATTGCGTCGACACCTTCCCGCTGCATAGTACGATGAATCCTTTCGATTCTCTGTGATGTGGACTGCATAGGATGTTTCACCAGAAGCGGGTCAGTAAGGCGGACGCATATGGGACAGGACCTGTCAGGGGTCTTTTCTCACCTTTTAGCTGTGCTCCATTTAAGCTTCTCGAAAAGACAATGGTCCCATTGGTGACGAGATGGCGGGCGCGGTCGGATTTCTCGGCCATGAGCTGCAACTCGGCTCATGAGAACCGACGACATCCAACTCCGCAGGCTGGTGCCTTGTCCAAGCTAGACTACGCGCCCCAAAGACAGTCGGGATGAGTCTGACTTATAGACTCTTCGTAGTAGATAGTGGATGAGTTTAGCATGACTACCTGCAATCTATGAGAATTCGCGTGAACTGAGAAGGTCTACCACTGCACGACCCCTGCTCTTGGTCACCTTGAATGTATGATTAGACGTCTGCAGCAAGAAGCTTTCACCCTCATTCAAAGCTTGCAGAACTGCCTTGCCCATCGGCCCATTTAGATATCGTGTGAATCTCCTGACCAGCACTTCATCAGGATTGAGGGTTTCTTGAACTGCACTCATAGTCAATACCTCTCAGTTCAAGATAATGTCAGCCTTTGTATGCAATATAAAGTCCGAGAGAAAAGAGCAGTGACTCGCCGACAAGGAGACATGGCGGGCGCGGTCGGATTCGAACCGACGACATCCAACTCCGGAGGCTGGTGCCTTGTCCAAGCTAGACTACGCGCCCGTTGAGGACCGGGATTGATTCTGTTCCTTAAGGACTTTTATTCCTCTCCCCTGCGAATGACGAGCACCTCTTTGACACTATACATCTCGGACCTGGACTAGCTTTTCTGAATGGATTATCCACCAGGCGCCGCGCTTCCCCTTCACCAGCCCTCTCTCATGCTCCAGTATGCGTACACCAAGGATGGTGCGAGCCCGCTGATTCAGCTTGTCTATCCTACCGAGAATCGTCCGGCGCTTTCCATTGCTACTCAAGAGTGACTGGGCAAGTTCTGGTGTGGTGGCTCCTTCGTGCTGGAGAAGATATGCCAGCAGCTTTCTATCAAGATCATCACGACAAACCTTACTCTTGACTTCATCACTGAGCTTGCCAAGGTAATAGCTTGTGGATTGGATTCTCTCAAGATGGGCGACTCGCGCCTTCAGACCGTCGATGTCATCGATCATCTCAAGCATGACAGGTGGGATATCCTCGTCAAGCCTTGACACGACAGCATCTCTGATGAACTTCTGGCGTCCATTGCTGCCCACGAGCACGTCAATCCGTTCGAGAATCTCCTTTCCTAGGCGGACCCGGATGCTGACCTCCTCCAGTTTTCCAGTCTTGTTCATGTATCAATTGGCACCTCGAGTCTCGTATCCAAAGGGGAATCTCTGCTCTGACTACGAGGTCTCAGAGAAAAAGGCTTGCCCCCCAGCTGTCACCCTGAAATCTCCGACATAGTTATAACAGGTGACCCCAGCCGCATCGCAGATAATGACGACGGTGACGAGGTCATGGTAAACAAGCTGAAAGCCGTGAAACGCGACATGTCTCGGCTCAGGAAGACACAGAACCCACAGCAAGCCGATATGAGACGTAAGCGGAAGCTTCGCGATGCTAAGACAGAGTTCTGGGCGATGAAGAGAAAGACCGTCGCTGCCGCGGCAGAGGCTCCACAGG
The DNA here is from genome assembly GCA_003345555.1 of Candidatus Thorarchaeota archaeon. Taxonomy (GTDB): domain Archaea; phylum Asgardarchaeota; class Thorarchaeia; order Thorarchaeales; family Thorarchaeaceae; genus OWC5. Next base: position 11,839 of record PRDJ01000042.1, on the reverse strand, counting down.
AAGATGCGAAGCAGAAGCCCAAGAGGGCTGAGAAGCCAGAACCCGAAGAGCTCGAAGAAGAGACAGAGCAGGAAGAGGAATCTTAGAGAAAGGAATTGGAGTGCGTCCCTCTGACCCAGCTTGCTATACCTAGTCTTCTCAAGGACAGCTAGTACGCCTCAGGGCGAATTCCTTATCATTTGGTTATTCATCCCTTAACGGCCGAAGGGTATCGTAGATGATCAAAATCGGAGTCCCTATCGTCGTTTTGTTTCTGGTATCATCGCTGAGTCTTTGGCCGGTTACGCCATTGGGTATTCCCTCATCATGTGGGGCACCGCAGGCAGCAAACCAAGTCGCTGTCGACTTCGCGAGTGCGAAAGTGCTCTGTGATGAGTCTCACATTGACCGCGGCTCTGATATGTGGACTCCGGGCAATGCATCCATGTTCGGTTGGATTCTAGCAGAGTATGGATACAATGTGACTACGAACTGGGATTACTCGCTCGATAGCGGCATTCTGCTCAATTATCAAGTTCTTTGCTTGGTCTTCCCAATGATAGCTCTAACGGAAGGTGAAGTGACCGCAGTTCACAATTTCGTGGACAGCGGCGGCGGACTCCTCCTAGTGGGTATTGAATACACAACCTCCGGCTGGAAGTATACGCCCGCGAATCTAAACCCGGTCTCCCAAGCCTACAACATCACCTTCAACCTAAACAGGGTGGTGGGAAGAGCATACCGTAGTAGCGGTCAAATCCTAGACCACCCGGTGACAGAGGATGTCCAGTCATTTCACTCCAAATGTGATGAAGTCTGGGGTTGCTCTCTCACTGTGACTAGCCCCGCAACTACTATAGGCATCATAAACGGTGCGAGCGCTTTGGCAGTGGCGCAGTCCGGCAGCGGAAAGGTGGTCGCCGTAGGCTCTCCTGCACCAGTCGTCCAATATCGCCACGATGGCGGTTGGCAGCTGAACCCGAATGATCATTTCCAGCTCACTCTGAATATGATCGATTGGCTAGTGGGCAACCCACACAGAATCGTAGAGCCACCTGAGATAGCCATATTCAGAATCGGCTCAGGACCTTCCATGAATAGCTCGGAGCTGAGCAATTACACTCTATTCAACGGGGCAATTCACGAACATACTACTTACAGCGATGGCGGAGACACTCCAGACGCCATGACTGTGGCTGCCCTGCGCACCAGCCTCGACTATTTTGTTCTGACCGATCATAGCCACATGGTCGTAGGCTACGAGGGCACACTCGGCGCTCTTGCAGCCAGAAGTTATGCTCAGACATATGAATTGGATTGCCCGATTATTATCGGTGCGGAACTATCCAGCATCTTGCACACGATAGGCTTTCCTCTAACCGAAGACATCTACACAACTGACCAGCAGACGGGAGTCAATGCGATTCATGCGCAAGGAGGAATCGCAGGACTGTCACATCCCACGATGGACTCCGCGTACATACCCGTGTGGCTAGCATTCGATACGTACGGATATGACGCCTTCGAGGTCACCAATGATGGATACTTCCAGGCATCCGGGGAGTACTGTTATTTCAGGTCTTTCTATGGAGCTTCAGATAGCCATTCTGCGAATGGAGTGGGATATATCAGAGACGTCGTGTTCGTCCAGAATCCAACTGGACCGAATGGCACCGTATCTGGCGCAGATGTGGCTGATGCACTAGTCAACCGGAGAATAGTGGTACTCGACCTACGTAACAACATGATATTCGGACAAGGAGTCTGGGTCGACAGATTCCTTGACATTTGGGACCAAGCGGAAACCGCAATCACCGACACTCGAAACCAAATCGAGTCGCTTGAAAGCGGAGGCTTGAAACTCGGGCTTTCAAGGATGTATCTGCAGAAAGCAGAGTCGGCGATGGACTGGTGGAACCCGTCAGCTGCACTCGAAGCAACACACGATGCTCTATTGCCGTCGGTAACAGGGCTCGACCTCAACACAACAGCGCCTAACTTGGGTGTCATGACTCCTAGCAGCAGCGTTGCACTTTCAATTAAGCTTGAGAATAGGCTCGGTTATGGTGTGGAGCTGAATGCGACCCCCTTTGTAAACACCGCCCTCGCATTTGACGATCCATCAACCGAAGTCATAGCAGGTCCGAATTCAACACATGTTACTGATCTGACGGGTACTGCTTCCTCTTTCGGATACACCAAAGTGATGTTGAACCTCCATGATTTCAACACAACAGAAAAGCCGAACCCTGTGGTCATCCAAATGGGCGGCATTATCTCAAGCATGACAGTACAGGCTATCAACAGCACCGAAGGATCAGCTCTTGCCATCAAGCTGTTGGTTCGTTCTAGAGACAACCTAATGATCGCTAGCGCCAAGATCAGCTATAACAACGGCACGGCGCATACAGCAAACCTTGCCTACGATGGTGAGGGATACGGCATAACGCTCGGTCCGTATTCGCCGGGTGTCAATGTGACCTTCCAAATCCTGCTGAACGACGTGCTCGGGAATTCCTTCGTAATCAATGGGGGAACCTACCACATCGTAAGTAATGCGATTACATCCACCACGCCAGCTGACTCATGGCCATTGATTCTTGGAATTGCAGGGGCCGGAGCGATTCTTGCAGTCTTGGTTGTCTTTGTATTCCTCAGAAAGAGAACATGAACGGCGAGCCACCACTTGTTCGAGTCTCCTAGAGCACCGGTCCAGCCATATTCAATCAACAAAAAAGCATAAGATAGACTTCGATGGATGGCTCGCGTACAGATTTCACAGGCACAGGTTGAATGCCAAGGCTCGGCCTGGACGCAATCCCTTCATGCGAGATAGTGCATCATGACGACTCTTCATGACATAACCAAGTTCCTTCAGAGTATCGCCCCACGCGAACTGTCGGTTAGAGACATTGAAGCGCGGGTCGAAATCGGTCCGCAAACAGAAAGTGAGCAGGCAAAGACAACAGTCAACCGGATACTCGTGGCGACATACCCGTCAGCGAGGGCAGTGACAAAGGCATCCCAAGATAAGGCCAACCTTCTCATCACATACCGGCCGATTTTTCCATTTGCTCTTGATAGATTGTATGGTTTCGACCTCATTCGTGTGAGACTCCTGACAAAGAACTACATCTCTGCATACACAATTGGCAGTGCATGGGCAAGCGCCAACGGCGGACTTACTGATGCCTTAGTCGAAACATTGGGATTGAAAGCGCTCAAGGAATTCAGAACTCTCGGCACGTATTCGGAAACGGTTCCACTGGGCAGAATATGTGAGCCACCCGGAGTCATGAACCATTCCGGCTTTGCCAACTATGTTGCTGGCAAGATGGGACTCGAAGGGGTTGAATTCGGGGGAGAACTGGACGACGAACTGGGTCCAATCTTGGTCATCGCAGGCGACTTGACTGATCTACTGGAAATATCCGAAGCGAAGAAGCAAGATATAGAAACAATCGTCACTGGGGAGCTGCTCCCCGAAACAAGAACAATCGCCGTCGAAGAAGGAATCAACACCGTCGAGCTCGGGGCATTCTTCAGCGAGGAGCCGGGTATGAAGCGTCTCAAGTATCAACTAAGCCTCGAGTTTGCCGAACTCAAATTGGATTTCATCGACTCCCCTCCCCTCTCTAAGACTCTCAGACCGTACTCACAGGATATGGCCTAGTAAAGCTCGGAGTACCTATGCATGCTCGGGTCGTCTGAGCAGTACCACATTCTTGTTGCGTGGCACGCCGATGTGATCAGCAACAGGGCTGCATTTAGTCCGCAATATGTGAACCACGGGACAAGGAAGTTTGAGCTCAGTGATGGATTCGTAATGACCCATGCCCTTGGCGACAATGAGTTGGGAGGAGAAGAGGACCTGCTTGAACTCCTCCGATGCCCGGTTCAGAATGATACCGATTGTTGGAGCACCCATGTCCATCACCTGGTCTGCGATACTATTAAGACCGACCTCTTTGGCGTCTTCGAGTGTTGCATCGTTCAGGATCGGCCCCTTTTTCACAACTGCAGTCACACGAGGACCCAAGCGCTTGATTTGAGAAATCAGTATGGTATCAAGTGCGACTTCTCCCGCGTTATCAACCAAATACGTTACATTACGGACTTGTTTGCAGAGACGTCGGAATGGCTCGATATCGTCTACTACCAAGTCGGATTCTACACGGTCCACTATCTCTTTGAAGTCGGCAAGGCAAAAGTCTCGGCCTGCAACATCGAATTCAATGGCGTTGGCTGCAGCCGCTATCAGCGCTGCCCTCCTGAACTTCTGGACCGGGCTTCTCATCATATCTATTGACATCTGGAGTTCGGGCAGAATGCGGAGGGCCATCTCATTCGATCTTGCTTTTAGATCCTTGTACGGATCCACTCCTGTCATCCTTTGTACGAGCAGGTCCCGGTCCGTTCCAATGTAGCATGGTACAGAGTCGACTGTAAACTCTCTCTCAAGAAGCTCCATCATGGAGGCGACTACCCTTGACTGGAGATCCTTATCGGTTGTCGCCAAATGGACTTGCTTTACTGCCCGTTCCAGCAAGCACTGGGCACAAATGGGAGTGACTTTCAACTTGGATTGCCGTCTTGTCGCCTTGTTCCTGCTCTGAAAAGATAAACGGAAGCTGCTATTTTCTCAGGGGACCTACAAGGTTTCTTAGCGCGGTCTCGGGTTTGTCCGACTTGGCAACAGCTGAAGCTAGCAAGACCCCTTGCGAGCCGAGCTTGATGGCGGCACTCACATCTTCGCCAGTTGTGATACCGGCCCCGCAGAGAATTGCCACTTCCCGGTTGACAGCCCGTATCTTTTCAACTGTACCCGTGATAATCTCGGGCTGAGCTTTAGAAACTGAAATACCTGAAGATATCAACTCGGGGGGTTCAACGGCTATCGCAGAAGGACGGACGGATGCGGCAGCAACGCTGACAAAGGGATTATTCGTGCACACAATCGTGTAGAGCTTAAGCTTCTCTGCAATTCTCACCGCCTCTTCGATATCAGCCAGCTGCATCCTATTCTCAGAGTGGTTCAACAATGTGCCCTTGCATCCGGAAGCGACAAGAGCTTCGCCTAGGGTATGCCCTGTGTATCGGCCCGGTTCTCCGGGATCCATATGTTGGGAAAAGACGGGTATTGTGACGACTGTGGTCACCCTGTAGAGGTCCGCAATCTGAGGTGCGACGACCATCGATACATTGTATTCTCGTGCAACCTTCTCACATATCTTGGCTAAGCTCACTGCCTTGTCACCTGTAGCCTGAGGATAGGTCTTGAAATTCACTACAACTACTGGCATTCGTAGTTCAGTCATCACATACTCTCCTCGGTGATTCAGCCACCCACAAAGCCTGCACGTGAGTAGTCACCTATTAACATGGCGCTCCAAATTGCCTGCGATACGGGGCAGAGAACACGACTCGAAAACAGGTGCCGATTCTCTTCTAGCGTGCAGTTCCAATCAGAAGTTTGAGAATGGGGACTCTGGCGAATCCTCGCTTGTTCAGGGAACTAATGTCTTCGCGGAGCTCAATCTTGACGAACTTCCCCGGTCCTGCATTTCTGTAGTAATGCATGTACACATCTGAAAACTCTTTGAATGAGGCCGCAGAAAGAAGCTCGGCAACAGCCTCGTTAGAGACTCGGATGAAAGCATCCTCCTCATGCGTCATTCCGGGCTCCACTTTGATGGGCCCCATCGGTTCCTTTTCGACCTTGAATCTGTCGCCCATGGCTAAGAAACCGAGTGTGAACGAGTCTGTGCTTTCCAGTCCTTTGACTGCAGATTGGTCGTCAGAGAAATACTTCAGACGGTCCGGCAACGAATTATGGTAAGGGACGGTTCCTCCTCGTTCAGAGGACTTTGATTCCTTTGCACCAACTGTCGGCAACTTGTCAACTGACAACTTCTCAGCTACACTTGGAGCAACTTCGATGGGAGTGTTTGGAGATGGGGGTGTGTAGGGTGCTTCTATCTCTCGAGGGCCCAACTGCTCTTCTATGGACTCCTCTTCTTCCTCTTTTTCCTCTTTGGTGTCTTTCTTGCCGCGCCCGAATATCTTACGCACCATGTTCGGCGTTCTCCGCCTCTAGATATCAGGTGGTGATAGGCGAATCTCTCCAAGAAAAAGGTAATTGAGTTGTACAGACTATCGATATTGTTCGACGGGGGATATCCGGTCCAGTGGAACTGGAGAAGTCCGCTCGGCGGCTGTGGGAATCGGACGCAAACCAGTCGGGCTTTTCTCACTCCAGAGCTCTGCAATCAAGAGGTCCCTTATGGCAATACGGATTACCTCTGATCGGCTTGGGTACATGTCCTTCTTTATCAGGGCGTCCATGCCTTCAACATAGGACTCCGGCAAGCATATGGTTACTACTCTCATTCTGCACCGATTAATAGTTGACATGTAGGTCCTAAAGAACCGGTGTCATTCCCTGATGCGCATCTGCGTAATATCCACCTGATTGCTTACAACGCTATGTGGTAGTCTGTCGTACGGTCTCGAAAGGAATACTCTAATAACCAAGTCCCATTGCTCCTGCGGTAGATGACATGGAACCCGGGTATGCATCACGGTGATGCCAAGCGCGCCCTGGTAACATGGACTTTCGAGTTGAGGTGAATACCTGTGAGCAAAAGCACTGCAGGAAAAGTGAAAGCTAGCCATATCTTGGTTGAGAAACAGAGCCAAGCATTGGATATAATCAGAAAGATCAATGAGGGCGCTAGCTTTGCAGATATGGCCAAACAGTTTAGCACGTGTCCGTCGAAGAACAAGGGCGGAGACTTGGGTTGGTTTGGGAGAGGAAAGATGATCCCCGAGTTCGAGCAAGCTGCATTTGCTTTGAATCCTGGTCAGATGACCACTGAGCCAGTCAAGACTAAGTTCGGATATCATATAATCAAGCGAACAGGCTGAGCAAATCCCCCGGAGTCACCGGAACTGAGATTTTGCTCAGCTACTCTCTTTTCGAACACGACATTCGGTTGCAAAATGGCGGCTTGTGCCTGCAATGCACATTTCATTTGGTGAGATATCACTCGGCAGAATCTGCGCGAAGCTTCTTTGCACTCTTGGAGCTTGCGGATTTCCCGACCGAGCCATCATCCTCAGTGAAACGACCCTCAAGCCTAGTCATCACACTAGGCAGGGTTGTGTATTCCATGTCATGCTCATTGAGTCTGTGTGGCATAAAGGGTCCGTGCCTTCTTAGGTAATCAGCGACTTCCATTCCTCTGCGTCTGGTAATGTCAAAGGCCACGTCCTCGAACAGATCCACCATTCCTACAAGCATGCCGTTGCTGACCTGTAGACCAAGTGCGATTATCCGCGGAGGGCCGTCAAACCTGGTACACCTCGAGTCTTTCAGACCGACTGGCAGCAGCGGTCCTGTATGAGAACCGCGCATCCATCCTGCTACTAGGTGCGGAAGAGTAAAGGCCTCCAAAACCTCGCCCATTGCTGGCAGACCAGAGTGTGCTCTTACGATTGCGACAGGGTCGTCTTTCCCGACATACTTCCCTGCAATATGCGACAGTTTGTCGGTGCTGACTGAGGCCGTTACCATGCCGTCACGTCTGAAGATTCTCTTAATCACGTAACGACCAGTGCTCCCAATCAGAGCCAGCAGGTCGTACATCTCTTCTGGACATTGCAGTTCCACATAGGAGGGAACTTGCTTCTCTATGTCTTGCACGACGAACTTGAAACCATCGTGAAGATTAGGATCAATTACCAAGCCCGCCGTGTTGAAAGGATCTGCATATATCTTGAACAGAGGCAGGTTGTAAGCACCTGGTTCGGTCTTGTCGGCACAGAACACTGCAAAGGGCTCTGACTTTCTCTCCTCTACAGTCATCTCAGCAGTCCCAGGTCCCATCCCCTTCACGTTGCCACTGAACGTGTCAGAAAGCATGTCCTGACCGGCAGCGTAGATCTTCATTTCACGCGCTTTCTCAGTGCACTTCATGAAAGTGTCCCAAGCGAGCTTGTGCACTTCTTCGGCGCCCTCCCCGCGATGGTGAGTCATAATCAGCTCGAGATCGTCGCCCGCATTCACTACTCGAAAGTCTTTGATGATTTTCTTATCCACGCCATCTTTCATACACTTCCGAGCAAGCTCCATTACGAAATCGGGTACTATCACATGGCCAGCCAAAGAACCGACATCTGCTTTGATGACGCTAAGAGTAGTTTCAACCATCGCTCTTCCTCCTTTTTCTCTATGGGCTCAATTCCTTGCATTCTACACAGCGGAGGAACGACCTCCATTGCACTTTGTATTAATTCTTTCGAGCCCGCAAAGAGAGTTAGGCCTCGTTTTTTGAGAAAACGCGCGCCCATATGAGTTTTATGGACGTATAATAGTGTAGACCTTGTTTCAGACTCGTCTTGGCGGTTCAAGGACCAGGTTTGTTAGCTCGCACCAAGGTATCCCAAAAACAAGAATAGGGCGTTTCAGTAATGCCTTCAAGTGGATGAAGAAAGATGCCCTCAGCTAAGGTGTCAGCACGCAGACCGGAAACACCAGACCGCAAGCAGTACCACATAGAAGTTCGAGAGGGTGACGTGGCTCGAACCGTCATTCTGCCAGGTGACCCGCAACGAGTGGAGAAAATAAGTTCCCGATGGGAATCTGTCAGGAAGATAGGGACGCATAGGCAGTTCGTGACACATACGGGTACCTACAAGGGAGCATCTCTGTCAGCCTGCTCAACCGGAATCGGAGGACCGGGGACTGCAATCGTGATCGAGGAACTGGCCAATGTAGGTGCTCGGGACTTCATTCGAGTTGGTTCCTGTGCTACTCTCAAGAAGGAAATTGAGATTGGAGACCTCATCATTTCAACTGGCGCAGTAAGACTTGAGGGCACAAGCAAGCAGTACATCAGGCCAGAGTATCCAGCAATGCCGTCTTACGAGGTATTGCTGGCACTAGTTGAGGCTGCAGAGGGCCTGGGCGCGAGATACCATCTCGGCATTTCGGCATCAACTGACTCGTTCTATCTTGGCCAATCCAGACCCGGGTTCGGTGGATATGAACAAAGCTGGACCACCGGCCTAATCGAGGAACTGCAGAGAGCGAACGTTACAAACTTCGAGATGGAGGCTGCCACGTTGTTCACTCTCGCGAATATATACGGATTCAGAGCCGGAGCAGTCTGTGCCGTCTACGCGAATAGAGTGCGAGACGAATTCGCAGTGAAGGGCGAAGATGCTGCGATTGACTGCGGCAATGAAGCAGCCAAGATTCTTGCAGAAATGGATACCGAAAAGGGGAGCAAAGGCAAGAGGTTCTGGTCAAGGGCAGTTACACGATAGCCGTGGTCAAGTTCCACTACATCTTACCAACATAGTAGTATTCGCCCATGGCTTTCTGTTGCGAATCAAGCTGAGATCCATCCTTATTTACCCTCGGACGCCCTGTCTGTGGATCGCGCCTGAACGTCACTCCCATCTGCTTCAGGAACATATTCATTCCTACTCTTAATGTGGTGACTGGCGATGCCCGTCCGGATTTCCCGGGAATCCCATCAAACACGACGAGACTGTCACTCAGATAGTCAGCCATGAGAAGGGAATGTTCGACGACAAAGGCAGTCTTCATTTTAGTCTGCATCATTCTGCGAATGGCACGCGAACCTGCCAATCGCTGTTCAATATCGAGGAACGCTGATGGCTCGTCTAGAAGATAGATGTCTGCTTCTCGTGCGAGACAGGCAGCAATTGCCGCACGCTGTAGTTCGCCACCACTTAACTCGGAGACCGCATGATCCATGAGATGCTCTAGTTCGAGCTTCTTTACGACTGTTGTCTTGTATTCGGCTGTCTCGACAAAGTCGTGTCCGGCTTCACGAAGATACAGACGGACAGAACCATCGAAATTCGCACTAATGTACTGGGGCTTGTAGCTCACCTTCAAATCCGCGCCCAAGACTGTCTTCTTTGGTGCTTCTCCCTCGTCCGGTTCAAGCTCACCGGCGAGCAGACGCACAAACGTCGTCTTTCCGATACCATTGGGTCCAAGAATGCCGATTACCTGCGCCTTTGCAACACGACCTCCGGCAACTCGGAGCTCGAAATCCTCAAACTTCTTGGTCATGTCACCATATTCCAAAAGCGTCTCTGCACCGGCCCACTGTTCGTCCTGCGTGGTTTGTCCCTTGAACGAAATCTCAGTATCCCGGAATCGCATGTTTTCGTCCGGAATATACCCGTCCAAGAATATGTTTACACCGACTCTGGTTCCATGTGGATGCGACACGATACCGTATACCCCGGGGCTTCCGTAGAATAGACAAACTAAGTCGGATACATAATCGAGTATCGAAAGGTCATGCTCGACAACGACCACCGTCTTCCCATTATCTGAGAGATGTCTTATCGCACGAGCAACGCGCAGACGCTCTCTCACGTCAAGGTAGGCAGTAGGCTCGTCGAAAAAGTATACGTCTCCATCACGCACTATCGCAGCACTAATTGCCACGCGCTGAAGTTCTCCTCCACTGAGAAACTTGATTGGACGATTCCAGATACCTGTTAAGCTCAAATCCTCCTTGAGCTCTTTGAGCCGACCAGATGTATCCGCGCTTCCAAGCAGTTCACTCACGGGACGCTCAGCGTATGACTTGACCTTTGGTAGGTCAGTGATGTTCTGAGGCTTGAGAATCGCCTTGATTGAACCAGCACGCATCCTCTCGAAGAACGGCTGGAGTTCAGAACCCCTGTATTGGAGAATGATCTCATCCCACGTGGGCGGGGACTCGATACGGCCAAGGTTGGGCTGTAACTCACCCGACAGTATCCGGACTGCTGTGGTCTTTCCCACTCCGTTGGGACCGATAAGCCCCAGAACCTTCCCCTCCTTAGGGATTGGCAGACGGAATAGCTTGAATGCGTTGACTCCGTACCTGTGACTTGTATCAGTCTCGAGTTCCTCAGGTAGGTTGACGATGCTGATGACGTGATAGGGGCACTTCTTTACGCAGATTGCCTCTCCCGAACAGAGAGACTCAACGATCACAGGCGGTTTGTCGAGCCCGTCAGGAAAAACAACGGTCTCGTCGCCGGTCCTGACCCTCGGACAGAACCTCTGGCATTCGTGGGTACAATCCTTGGGCCTGCAGCGGTCCCTATCTAGTACGGCGACACGCATATTGGTTTATCAACACCTGCAGAGAAACTAGGAGTGCGACTCTTGACACAGTATTTAGCACTTTGGCTGTGTGAGATGCCAGCTTGCAAAGGCTTTTGTGCGTAGCAAAGGAATTACACTTGAGGCGAGGAAGATGAGAATAATCGACAGGCTGGTTGATACTTTCACGGGAGCACGCAGAATCAGGACAGAGGCCGCAATGCAGCCGAGCGACCTAATGCATTTTGTGAATGCCGTTCGTGCAAGAGCGTTTCTGGCGATAACTGGAAGACAACTCATGACTGAGACCAGCCACATTGGACGCAGCTCCCTTGACTTGACCGATGACGATTCGACGAGAATGTCACCTCTGAGACGCTTGGCAAGGAAGGACTGACATTAAGAAACGCATTTGGATTACGGTCTTCAAGGATGCTCCATGAGCTTAGCAGATATCCTTAGTCTCGGATTGTGGAGCTGGCATCCATGCAGCGCATAGTCCCCACCTGAAGGAGGACATTGAATATTGACACCTTTTGTCTGCAACCATGCAGGAGACTGTGACACTGCTCGGGCATGCTGCATCGACACCGAGATGACGCTTACAGAATCCGATATGGATCGGATAGATGCCGCAGGTCACGCAAGGGATGAATATGTGGTCAGGACAAAGGATAGTTTCTGCCAGATTAGGAATCTGGATGGTCATTGCTACTT
>PRDJ01000041.1 GCA_003345555.1 Candidatus Thorarchaeota archaeon | reverse complement strand
CGAACATGTATTGGCTTCCTTAGGTGTTAAGCGTGTCCCAAAGCCTAGAGGTCGGTGATAACTCTCCACGATTACGAAGATGGTACACATTGACTGCGATACGTAATCCGGGCATTATCAACGCTTATTGTGCATTTCAATCGCTTTATATCATCAAAAGGGTAATATCTGGTAGTTTCGAAGCATTTCGGCAGTGTCACCCACGGCCCAATACTGGGATGATACAACATGTCTTCAATGAAGGCGAATCCCGGTCTGTAGGCCGCCTTGCGAAGAGCTCCCCCTGAAGGATGTGATTCTTTCGACCGAGTCTAGATCCTCAACTCGTCGCATATATCAGGTCATCTTGAGCGGAAGCTTACAGCTGGCTATTCTGTTGGAACCCACAAGGGATTTCGAGGTACTGGCCGAGAGGGTGGAGGGGATAAGGACTCTGGCGAGAGGTGTCTACTTGGCCAAGATGGAGTCTCAGCTAGTGAGGGATATCGTCCTGAACAGGAGACACATATCGTTCAGGAAAACAAAACGGATCCCGAGAGTGAAAGATTCGGGTCCAAACGAATCCGAAAATAGAACATACATGGTCGTGGCTTACAGTTACGACAGTCCTTCAGCGCAGCAAAGACAACAGACACAGAGACTCATACGCAGGTCTCCTTGCGTGAGATTGCGGCCGGGTGTTCTCCTCTTCCCTCATCTAAGGTCTAAGGAGTCTGTGCGCTATTATAGGTCGGATACGAGTCATCCTCTCTACGATGCAAGAACATTCGTGACAAAGATGAAAGAAAACGGCGCCTCCGTGCGGCGTTGGACTCACCTCAGGTTGGTAGAGGATTACAGCGAAGAGCTGGTTGGCCGGGCAATAGAGAGAATGGTCTCCAGAGAAATGTCGTCGATTGAAATGAGGTTGGCCCGGCTCCGAGACGCCGCAGCCAAACCCGGCGTGTCCGTGAAGAAGCTCAAAGAACGATACACAGTGATGGCGAGAAGGTTCAGGATTCTTAGAATCAACTTCATGGCCGTACAGAGTATCTGGCATCATGATACCGAAAGAGAGCTCAGAAGAACGTACAACATCCTTCTCAGAGTGAAACGTGAGATTAGGGCGGTCATTGACTCGACAGAATCGGCACAGGTTGTTGCCCAACCCACGCCCCATCAGGACGCTCTCTCTGAGAAGTAAGTTCGGTTCCTTCGGTATCATTTTCCAGTGCTTGAGCCGACCTAGAAGGTTCGCCCTCTGAGATGATGTGGTGGTAACCAAAGCAGAGATAGCGAGGATCTGCATTTCTGCTTTCGGCGAGCATTTCATGATCAGAATCGGCGTGGGCCAAACGCAGCCCAATTTTGGTGACAAGGTTTGGAACATGGAGCAGACGCGACAACTTCTCCAAGCCGCAGACCATGAATCAGTAGATGTTGTGGTTCTTCCTGAGCTGCTGAACTCGGGCTATGTCTTTAGGTCCAAGAATGAGGCTACCGGCCTTTCTGAGGAAATACCTGCTGGACCTTTCTCGAAGCTCCTTCAGGCCAGTTCTAAGAAGGGTCGTCTTATTGTGAGTGGCATATGCCAGAAGCAAGGCAATCTGGTCTACAACTCGGCGGCGGCATTTGCCAATGGTGCACTGCTTGCCGTTTACCAGAAGCTGCATTTGTTCGACCATGAAAGTGAATGGTTCACCCCGGGAGGCAAAGAACCACCTGTAGTGGAGTTTCACGGATATCGATTCGGTATCATGGTGTGCTTTGACTGGGCATTTCCTGAGGTGGCACGCATCTTGGCTCTCAAGTCCGCCCAAGTTATCCTGCATCCAGCCAACCTTGTTCTTCCGTATTGTCAGGAGGCAATGAGAACCAGATCGATCGAGAATCGCGTTTTTACAGCCACCGCTAATCGAACTGGTCTCGAAAGGGACGTTCAGTTCTCGGGAATGTCCCAAGTGACCAGTCCGAAGGGCGAAGTGCTTCTGCGTCGAGGCGTGACAGACCAAGGACTGTTTTGGGTCGACATCGAACCACGAGATTCAGACAACAAGATGATTACAGCGAGGAACCATGTGCTCAAAGACCGGCGCCCGGAGACATATACACTACTCACACGGCCTTCCTGAGCCTACATGGGTCCTTCTCTCGAGATTCGGCAACGGGATACTTCCGGGCATTCTTCGACATCTTGTTGATGAGAGCTGATGAAGGACTGATTCCGACGGTGTCGCAGAGGCGGAGTAAATAAATCATCACATCAGCAATCTCGTCCGCCATAGCCTCTCGATATTCCTCCTTCGCAATTGAAGACTGCACATCCTCATCCGTACGCCACTGAAAAAGCTCAAGCAGTTCTCCGGCTTCGATAGCCGCCGAGATGGCCAAGGCCGACGGCTTGTGATACTTGGTCCAGTCTCGTTCTTCCACGAATCGCCGTATCTGGACCATGATTTCCTCCAACGAAGGGGACTGAGTAGTCATCAATATCCCTTTTTCAAGGACCGATCAATCAGCACTACGCTGTACATACACATAACGACCACGAATATCGCAATGGCAAACACGGGGGTTGAGACACCAGGAAACAGTCCGCTGCCAAAGAAGACGGTCTCGAGAGAGTCGGTTACCCCAAGCACTAGGCAGAAAGAGATGGTAATGCCGTTAAACAAACCTCCCCAACGAAGACCCGATCCGGGATTCTTCTTCCATATCTTGAATGCAAAGAGAGCGCCTGCACAAGCTAGAATCACGAAAACGTATGTTCCGACGAGACTATAACGGTAGGTGGCCCACATATCGATTGGAGTGAATATGACAAGAATGAAACCGAGAACCATAAGCGCGAATACCATCCTCGGCCATGGGTCATCGAGGAAACCCTGTTTCACTCCTTCCTCAGGAGTTACCTCCTCAGGGAGTTCCTCCTCCTCAGCCTCTTCGGCAGAGGCTTCTTCTTCCTCTTCTGTCTCATTATCCTTGTCAATGGGAGGTTGATAGCGATGACTCATACTGTGGCCTCGCGCTGTGCTCGCGTTACGGAGCCGCTCTCGTTAAAACCCTTGTGTCCAAGCACGAGGACCTAACACCTTGCCAGTTCGTACTAATCCAGCGCTGAGTACCTCACCAAAAATCCGTGTCCGTAAGAAGAACTGTTAAAACACATCAGTTCGGAGTCATTCGTATGTCTTTTGAGGGTCAGACTCGTGACCAATGGTTGGAAGCCGCACGCCTCTTCAAACAGAAGGGAATGAACAAGAAGGCGATTGAGGCTTACCAGAAAGCTCTGAAGGCTGACCCTAAATCATTCGTCGCTTTGAATGAGATGGGTCTCATTCACATAAGCATTGGCGAGCAGGACACAGCGGTTCAGATTTTTGATAAAGCTATTGCAGTCATGCCAAACAAACCCGACGCTTACTCGAACAAAGCGGAGGCATATCTCGCAATGGGAGCCTTCGACAATGCACTTGCGGCCGCCGAAGAAGGTCTCAAGCGCGCACCCACTGATGCCTCGTTGTGGTGCCGCAAAGCAAGGGCACTCGAAAGTCTTCTCAGGATTCCAGAGGCTGTGGGATGCTACAATGAGGCGCTAAAGTACAATTCTGCCAATCCTGAGACCTGGAAGGCACTTGCTCTCTGCTTAGACGCCCAGCAAAAGTGGTCCGAGGTTGCCCGCGCTTACAGGATAGCAGCCGGACTACATAAGAAGCGCGGAGAGAACCACGAAGCTGAGAGCTGCCTCAAGTTTGCGAAGATGGCAGAAAGCGGTTCAGATGCCTAGGCCTATGTGTGGACAAAGCAATGATTTCTCTCGGGATTGAACTGCGGATGAAAGATGGCCGGGCGAGAGGCGAGCGTGCCCCTCTGCCCAGGTGTGCTGGTTCTGAGCTGTACAATAAGCCATGGAGTCTTGCTACAGTTCTCACTTCTTCCTGCAGTAAGCCCCACTAAACACCACTATGACTAGCGCGATAACCACTACACCGTCGACCCAGTCAATGCCCGGTTCTGTGGTTGTCGTCGTAATCGGATTGACAATGTCGGCTATGCTCCAATCATAGTCGAAGACCGCTTGGTACCACTGAACAACGTTGTTGTTCTCGATGATCACACCTGCTTCTCTGTTGTTGGCGATGCTTTCATCGCTGAAGTTTATGCTGCAGACTAGCACAAGCTCTCCATCAACGATGATTCCTTTGTTATGCTCCGCAGTGAAATAGGTCGTGTCCTGCCACCCTATTGCAATACCATTGGCCACACAAATATCAGATATGTTCTCGAAATCCTTCGTCTCATCTGTTATTATCCGGATGGTAACGCCACGAGCCTTCGCAGCTAATATTGCGTTAATGACCTGGTCCACTTGGCCTCCATCATTTACATCAGTGAAGTATGGTATCTGGACATCGAGTGTTACTTGGGCTCGGTTTATGCAGTAAAGGATGCCCTGCAAGCTCGTATCCGGACTGAAAATCGGAGTTACGTTCATCTGACCACTAAACGTACCGGCAGTGGCAAAGGGACGCGGATAGCTACTGCCGCTCTCGGAGTAGGACAAGGCGGAGCCTGTGCCATCTGCGACACTGTAGGTTTTACCCCTGCCCCAATCATAATCGAAGACTGCCCTATAGGCAGCGGTCACATCGACATCAGTCATTGCAATGTTCCATTCACGGTTAGATATCTTCCCACTTTCAGGGAAACTGGTCTTTGCCCAGTTGCCTGATTGAACTATCGTGGTCTTGTTGTCGATGATGATATACTTCTGATGAGCTTGGTCAAAGTCGGTTGACTTAGTCCATTTTACCGGAAGGCCAAGATTCGTTAGGTCGTTGGCGACCCATTTGTTCTGGTCCAGGTATCCTAGGCTATTCCATCCAATTAGGAACTTCATCACCAGTGATGGTTTCGCCGCGTGGATCTGATGAATCAGA
Source organism: Candidatus Thorarchaeota archaeon (assembly GCA_003345555.1). Taxonomy (GTDB): domain Archaea; phylum Asgardarchaeota; class Thorarchaeia; order Thorarchaeales; family Thorarchaeaceae; genus OWC5. The sequence continues at coordinate 93,118 of PRDJ01000041.1, read as the reverse complement.
TCGACTATGTACGGGTTGTTTATACCGAATATCTCGACATAGATGCTCTGTTGGGCACCGTTCAAGAAGTGCCAGAGCTGGTCACGACTACCATCGGGCGCGACGAAAGTAGTCACATTCATGTTCTTGCTGTAGGTCGTCCAGGGAATTGCTGATGGTGTGAACGATGTCACGGGCTGAGCCGAAGCTGCGCCGGGCACGAACGCCACGGTGCCGATTCCCATGACAAGCAGGCTGACTAGCAAGACACAGATTGTCCGATAATGAAGTCCGGTCAATGCTTACTCCTCTAACACCTTTGATATTGCGGCCTTGGCTTCCTTCACTTATATCTTGCCCAAGGTACGCGTTAGAGGAAATGCGGATAACGTTATTATCGAGGATGTATCAAGCACAGGCTTGTGAAGCTCTTCTACTATGTCGATCCCTTGGCCTACGAACCTAGCATGAAGAAGGTCCGTGAGAAGTTCGGAATGCATCAGGAGGTCGATGAAGACAAGACCATCTTGATGCTGGACGACAAGTCAAAGATTGAGCTTGTCACAGGTAGTTACGATCCCGGGCATGATGAAAAAGCTCTAGTTCGCGTTGTGCTGATAGACGCGACGCTCAAGTCCTTTTTCGATTCGGTCTTTGGCGAACCGTATCGAATCAAGTAATGGCCCAGCCTTTCTTGGAGTCATGCGCAGAAAGGAAACGGCAGTTGCCGACCCCCCCTTTTCCCAACTATCAACTCGCAACCAATGAAATTGAATCAGTATGACGAACCAGCCCACCTGCAGAATTGTCGGTGGTGGACTGGCTCGATCTTTTTCTAGAATATCAGTCGTCCCAGAGCATAAGTCAGGGAGTCTACCCTTCCTCAATCGCTCCCTCGGGGCATGAATCAGTGCAGGCGTAGCACTCTGTACATTCGTCGGCACGCTTGACTTGATACTCCGATTTCTTCTTCTTCGTCTTCTTGTCTTCGTTGAGAACGTAAAGAGAAGGATCGACCGGGCAGACATCAACACACGTGCCGCATCCGGTGCATTTGTCAGTTACCTTCCAAATCATTGTTGTCCTCTCTTGGATAACTTGTACGGACATTGAAGCGTCCGAGGGTCTTGAGCCTTTGAGCCCCCCAATTTAAACGAAATGGTGTGGCTTTCCAATGCGCAAATGGCGACGTTTCGCTCTGCTGCAAACTAGTACGCCATCTTTTCTCGTGCGACGAGCAAAAAGCATAACCGATGAGGTTTGCAGTCCGTGTTGAAGGTATGACAACCGGTGAAGGATATCGATGCAGCTTTCCGAGCCAATCAGAAGCTTTGGGACGAACTCTCCAGACTCCATTTTGATTCTAAGACCTACAAGACAAGGGAGTTTCTCGAGGGAGCAACAACTCTCCATCCTGTGGAACTCAATGAGCTGGGCGACGTAAAGGGAAAGAGTCTGTTGCATCTCCAGTGCCAGTTCGGTCTCGACACGCTATCGTGGGCGCGCAAGGGGGCGAATGTGACTGGCGTTGACTTCTCAGGAGCGGCCATTCAGCTGGCACGAAGATTGGCGGAGCAAACAGGTCTCAAGGGGACGTTTATCGAGTCCAACATCTATGATCTGCCGAAGGTTCTGAGCAAGAAGTTCGATGTTGTTTTCACTTCATACGGCGTTCTGTGCTGGTTGCCAGATTTGCCCAGATGGGCGGAGATTGTTGCCAGTTTCCTGAAGCCTAAAGGAGTGTTCTACATCGCCGAATTTCACCCCTTGATGTGGGTGTTCGATTCGGACTCGCATGATGGGTTCGAGATTAGATACAGCTACTTTCACAACACCCAGCCAAGTCGGTTCGACGTTGACAAGTCCTACGCAGAAACCGACAAGAAGATAGGACCATACGTCGATTATGAGTGGGCTCATGGGTTGGGTGATGTCGTCACTGCATTATCAAATGCTGGCCTGCGAATTCGTTTTCTTCACGAGTTTCCGAGTTCGGTTTTCCAGCAATTCCCATTCCTGAAGCAAGCCAAGGATGGGTCATGGTACTATGACAACGCTGAGGTTCAGCTTCCTCTGATGTATTCGCTACTTGCTACGAAGGAGCATTGAATGAGCTTCTTGAGGAGGGCTTGCTACTTCTTTGACGGCGAGAAAATGGGATCCGGAGTCCATCCTGCTTCCTCTTTGTCATCAGGGCTTGCCGTGAGAAACGATTCATAGTCCAGAACACCCTGAATGCGAGGAAGCTCGTATAGGGCGAGGGTCTCGAAGTCTTTCAAGTCTGGAACGTCAACTGTGATAATCACATCATATGGACCCCTGTAGATCGTGCATGCACACTTCACGCCTCTGAGCTTGCGAACACGTTCTCTAACCTGATACGCACGACCGAGTTCCGTTTTGACTCCTACGAAGACCCTCACGTCTATCGGCGATACATACGCTTCTCCGGGTTAAGTGCTTGCTCATTCTCAGGGACCGACTTCATCTAGGCAATTTCGTCCTTGTCAAGCCACTCCTTGAGTGCTTCTGCGGTCTTTTGCGACATCCCCTCAACTTTCGCCAGTTCCTCTACACTCGCTGACCTGACCTTTTCGTAGCTGCCGAATGCATTGAGCAAGGCGGCTCTCCTCTTCGGTCCAATCCCCGGCGCCTCCTCCAGTATCGAACCCGTGAATCTCTTCTCTCTCAGGATGTGATGGTATCGTTGCGCAAATCGGTGTGCCTCGTCTCGTATACTTTCAATCAATCGCAGGCCTTGCGACTCAGGCGGGAGAGCAATTCCGTCCATGTTGTCTTGAGTATAGATGATCTCCTCTTTCTTTGCAAGAGCCGCAACTGGGAGGTATTCGAGTCCGAGCTGATCAAGAGCCTTGAGCGCCGCACTTAGCTGGCCCTTTCCTCCGTCGACCATTATCAAATCAGGGATGACACCGCCCTCTTCAAGGACGCCTCTATACCTTCTCAGCACCACTTCTGACATCATGGCATAATCATCGGGGGTCTCTTTCACGCGTACCCTGAACATCCGGTAGCTGCTATTTGCGGCTTGACCGTTGACGAAGACCACACATGAACCGGTCGGGTCGGTTCCCTGAATGTTAGCAATGTCGAAGCCTTCTATGTGGAACGGCGCGCGAGTGAGTCCCAGAGCTTCCTTGAGCTGTTTGACGCCCTCGTCAACAATGTCTTCGTCCCGGTCTCCAAGAACGAGTATCCTCCGTAGGCTTCTCGTGGCGTTTGCGTTTGCCATCTTGACGAGTTCGTTCGCTTTACCCTCAGCGGGCAGATACAGCTTAATGGGCACGGCCCTGTTTTGACTAAGCCAATCGCCAAGCTGTTCCATTTCAGGTATTTCGACCGGCACGAGTATCTCATCAGGGACCTGAGGGAGTTTGAAGTAGAACTGCTTTACAAATGAAGAGAGGACTTCCGAATCCGTCGTATCCATGCTCAGTTCGAAATAGAAATGGTCTGTGCCAACAAGCCTTCCCGTCCTAATGATGAGCATCTCAACGAGAGCAGCCTGTTCGGTTCTGGATATTCCAAGAACGTCTTTGTCAATTTCGGCGACGTCGAAGACTTTCTGTTTCCTCATGACTATCTCTATGTCCTTGAGCCGATCTCTGAGTCTGGCAGCTCTCTCGAACTCGAGGTTGTTAGCAGCTTTGTCCATCTCCTTCTTGACTGCTTGAGTCAGCTGGGCTTCCTTTCCCTCAAGGTACAGACGCATCTGTTCGACCATGGATCTGTATTCTTCTCTTGGGACATGCTCTTTGCAAGGTCCCGCACATCTACCAAGGTAGTAATCTGTGCACTCCCTCTTGACAGCTTCTGGGCTCTTGCACATAGCAATAGGAATGAACTTACGAGCTGAATCTAGGAATCTGTCGAGCCGCCTTGTGCTTCCATAGGGCCCGTAGTAGTTGGCCCCGTCCTTTGCGACATCGCGAGTCACCTCAAACACTGGATACTCCTTGTTGAGGTCAACACGTATCCAAGCATGCCTTCGATCGTCCTTCAGTGCGATGTTGTATTTTGGCATATGTTGCTTGATGAGTGTTGACTCGAGTATCACAGCCTCAAGCTCGTTGTTAGTCACTATCGTCTCAAGGTCACGGGCATGGTTCATGAGATCTTCAGTCTTTGAGTCCAATTCCTTTCTGCTGAGATATGAGCTAACACGTTTCCGAAGTGACTTGGCTTTTCCAATGTAAATGATCTTGCCTGCTTCATCCTTCCAGAGGTACACCCCTGGAAGCTCAGGAAGGTCACCAACCAGTTTGGCAAGATCGGACACATCGAGAATCTCCGTTCGTCAGCTGATATTGCGATGCAGTCAGTGATAAATCAGGTCTTTGGAGGCGGCAGTGTGGTAACTACACTGTGACGCACTTTGGGACCTGAAAGAGCGCTTTTGAGATGCTGCCCAGTGAAAGACTCGGGTACTGATGAGACCTCTTCTGGCGTTCCTGCGGCAACCAAGGTACCACCCTTGACCCCACCTTCGGGACCCAAATCAATCACCCAGTCTGCAGTCTTTATGACTTCTTGGTTGTGCTCGATGACGATGACAGTGTTGCCAGAGTCGACAAGCCGATTCAAGACCTTGAGGAGCACATCCACGTCTGATGCTGAGAGGCCGGTTGTAGGCTCGTCAAGTATGTATAGGGTAGACCCTGTGTTTCTGCGCGAGAGTTCTGCTGCAAGCTTAACCCTTTGTGCCTCGCCTCCGCTGAGCGTGGTCGCGGGCTGGCCGAGTTCGACGTATCCAAGACCAACATCAGCGAGTGTCTGCAGCCTGTCGGCCACCTGCGGAATGTCTTGGAAGAATCCCAGTGCCTCCTCGATATTCATCCTGAGAACCTCAGTTATGTTCCTGCCTTTGTATTTCACCTCGAGTGTCTCTCTGTCAAAGCGATTACCGTTGCACACGTCGCAGGTGATGTAGACATCGGTCATGAAGTGCATCTCGACTCGAAGAAGCCCACTGCCTTGGCACTTCTCACATCTGCCGGCTCTCGTGTTGAAGCTGAACCTGCCTGCCGTGTAGCCTCTCGCCTTTGCCTCGGGAGTCAGTGCAAAGAGCTTGCGAATCTCATCGAAGACCTTTGTGTAGGTTGCAGGGTTTGACCGAGGAGTTCGTCCAATGGGAGACTGGTCCACCAGTATTAGACGGTCAATGTTCTCGGCTCCGTCAATCCCGTCATGGTCACCAGGTGTCTCCGTGGAGGAACCCATGACTTGGGCCAAGGCTTTGTATAGTGTCTCGTGGACGAGCGTACTCTTACCACTGCCAGAGACTCCCGTGACACAGATGAATCTCCCAAGTGGAAATGCAACGTCTATGTTTCTCAGGTTGTTCTGACGGGCTCCCCTTACGACTACTGACTTTCCGCTACCCGCCCTTCTCGTCTTGGGCACTGGTATCTGCTTCTTGCCTGCGAGATAGAGGGCAGTGAGTGATTTCGGACTCGAGAGCACTTCTTCAGGAGTGCCGCATGCGACTAGCTTTCCTCCGTGGACGCCGGCTCCCGGACCCAAGTCCACAACGTAGTCTGCCGCATTGATTGTGTCACGGTCGTGTTCGATTACTACAACCGTGTTGCCAAGGCTCCTCAGTCGAATCAGAGTGACAAGCAGCCGTGAAATATCGCGAGGGTGCAGACCGACCGAGGGCTCATCCAAGCAGTAGAGTACTCCCGTCAACGCAGACCCAATCTGAGTCGCCAAACGGATTCTCTGTGATTCTCCGCCCGAGAGTGTCATCGATGGACGGTCAAGGTTGAGATAGTCAAGTCCGACTGATACTATGAATGATAAACGGGACACGATCTCTTTCAGGATGAGTCCAGCAATCTTGTGCTCCCGCTCTGTCAGTTCGATATTCTTGAAGAAGTCGAGAGCATCTTCGATTGTCATTGAGGTTACGCTGTCGATTGTCTTTCCTGCAACTGTCACTGCGAGACTTTCCGGTCGAAGTTTCTTGCCACCACATGCTGCACAGACCTTCCTGCTTGAGTATAGACTGATGATCTTCTCTTTGGTCTCTTCGGATAGTCTTCCGCGAAGGTGCCTCTCAAATCTAGGTACCATGCCCTCCCAAGTGCGGGTCACGTTTACTGTTTGAAGTCGTCCCTTGTAGTCAATCTGCTGATAGGAGAACTTCACTCTGAGTGGCGGACGACCCCACATTATGAGGTCGTGAACGGACTCTGGAAGCTTGCTCCACAGCGTGTCAAGGGAGAAGTTCGCTTCTGCAGATAGAGCTTCAAGCAAGCGATACGGCCATGACTGTTGAGACCCGGCCCATGGCTTCAGGGCACCATCTGTTAGACTGAGTATCTTATTTGGAACAATCTTCTCCGGATCGATGCTGATTGTGGCACCGAGACCGTTGCAGGCCGGACATGCGCCAGCAGGAGTGTTGTACGAGAAAGCCTTGGGTTCGAGCTTTTCGTATTGAATACCGCAGTGTGGGCACATGAGTTTCTCTGCGAATACTATATCCTGCTCCCCTTCCCGAGCTATGACTGCCGAACCCTGCCCTGACTCTAGAGCAGTCTCAATGGAACCGACCAGTCTTTCTCTGCTCTTCTCGCCCAGCTCGACTCTATCAACGACTACGTCCACATTGTGCTTCTTGCGGCCGTCCAGTTCTAGTCCTTCAAGTTCTCGAATCTCCCCGTCGACCCTGACTCGCGTGAAACCGTTCTCGGTCAGATGCTGGAGCGTATCCTCTAGTTTTCCTGGCTCTTCTCTCGCGACCGGGGCGAGAACCACGATTCTCTTGCCACCATTCTCCTGAAGCAGAAGTGTTGCAGCCGAATCCGCAGTGAGTTGTTCCATAGCGGCACCACACTTGAGGCAGTGCGGGATGCCTATGTTGGCAAACAGAAGTCGTAGATAGTCGTGAATCTCGGTACTGGTTCCAACCGTGCTTCTGGGGTTCTTGGTTCCCCCTTTCTGCTCAATTGAGATTGCGGGTGGCAAGCCTGTGATTGACTCAACTCTCGGCTTATCGAGTCGACCCAGAAACCTCCTGGCATATGATGAGAGTGATTCAACATATCTCCTCTGACCTTCGGCAAAGATGGTATCAAAGACAAGACTGGATTTCCCCGAACCTGAGGGTCCCGTGACGACAACGAGCCTGTCTCTCGGGATGTCGACGTCGATACCCTTCAGGTTGTGCTCAGAGGCGCCTCGGACCTTGATGTAGCCCGTCATGGCTTCTTCCTCCTCGTGCCGCTTCTTTGGACTGCAGCTTCTGGTCTCGCCTCGTGAAGCACCCCTCTGAGGTACTTCCCAGTGTATGAGTTCTCGCGTTCAGCCACTTGCTCTGGAGTACCTTCTGCGATGAGGTAGCCGCCCTCGTCGCCGCCCTCAGGGCCCAAATCAATCACCCAGTCCGCGGTCTTCACAACATCGAGCTGATGCTCCACAACGAGCACTGTATTGCCCAAGTCCACAAGCCTATGAAGAACCTCAAGCAGCTTCTTGATGTCTGCAAAATGGAGCCCGGTCGTCGGTTCGTCGAGGAGGAGCAGAGTCTGACCGGTGGCGGGCCGCGAAAGGAACTTGCTTAGTTTGATTCTTTGTGCCTCTCCGCCACTCAGTGTCGTCGCGGGCTGGCCCAGTTGAACATAGCCCATGCCCACCTCGTAGAGTGTCTTCAGCTTGCGATGAATTGATGGTAAGTCTGCGAAGAAGTCAAGTGCTTCGTCTGTTCTCATTGCAAGGACGTCGGCTATGTTCTTGCCCTTGTAGCGGACCTGAAGTGTCTCTCTGTTGTATCGTCGCCCCTTGCATTCAGCGCAGGTGACCTCAACAGGTGGGAGGAACTGCATCTCTATGACTTCAACACCTGCACCCCTGCACTTTTCGCACCGCCCGCCTTTCACATTGAAGCTGAACCTACCCGGTTTGTAACCTCTGATCTTCGCCTCGGGCAAGCCTGAGAAGAGGTCTCGAATGTCCGAGAACAGGCTTACGTAGGTCGCGGGGTTAGATCTTGGTGTGCGACCAATCGGGCTCTGATCAATGATAATGACCTTGTCGAGTTGTTCAGCACCAATAATGGCATCGCACTCACCGGGTGTGGCTGTAGCATTGTAGAACCTCCTTGCTAGCTCTCTCTGAAGCGTCTCGTCTATCAGGCTCGACTTTCCACTGCCCGATACGCCCGTGACACAAACGAAGAGTCCGAGAGGAATCTTAACGTCTATGGACTTGAGGTTGTGATGCCGGGCACCCTTTATCTCAATGAATCTGCCGTTCGGTTGTCTTCGAACAGCAGGCACTGGTATCTTCTCATCGCCTCGAAGATATTTGGCGGTTAACGATTTCTTCGATGCAAGCACATCATCGACCTTTCCCGCAACAACAACTCGACCGCCTTCATCGCCGGCCCCGGGTCCGAGGTCAACAAGGTAGTCAGCGGCTCTCATAGTGGACTCATCATGCTCGACTACAACCACTGTGTTTCCTATGTCTCGTAGGCTCTTCAATGAGCGCAGAAGCCTGAGGTTATCACGTTGATGAAGCCCAATAGAAGGCTCGTCACATACGTAGGTCACTCCCACAAGATTGGAGCCAATCTGGCTCGCTAGTCGGATTCTTTGTGCTTCTCCTCCGGCGAGTGACGGTGCAGACCGATCGAGTGTCAGGTAGTCGAGGCCGACCTCCATCAAGAAACCCAACCTTCCCATTATCTCCTTGATGATTGGATGGGCAATTGGTTCTTCTCGCGGCGACAGGACCACGGATTGGAAGAACTCGGATAGGTCCTTGATGGACATACTGTTCACATCGGTTATCGAGAGATCTCTGAACTTCACGGCAGTCGACTCGGGTCGAAGCCGCAAGCCCTTGCATACCGAGCACTCATGGTCTACCATGAAATGCTCAAGCCACTCGCGGATGTAGTTTGACTTGGTTGACTTGTAGTTCCGTTCCATTTGAGCAATCACGCCGCGAAATGGAGCGACCGTTGTCCCTTCCCACTGGGTTTTCGCGGGATCGTCTCCCCAGTGCCAGTCAATCTTGATTTCTTCGTCACCTGTTCCCCAGAGTATCTTGTCCTTCTGATCTGGAGTTAGATCTCTCCAGGGAGTGTCCATGGAGAATCCATACCTATTGGCAACCGCCTTGATCGTTGTAGACTTAGACATCCAATTGTAGGGTGCGATTGCTCCTTGAGAGATTGAGAGCGAATCATCTGACACTACAAGCTTTGTGTCTATCTCTCTGATGACCCCGAGCCCGGTGCAGGTTGGACACGCCCCGTGTGGAGTGTTCCATGAGAATAGGCGTGGTTCCATTTCGGGAAGGCTGATGCCGCAATCTACACATGCAAACTTCTCCGAAAGTGTGAGGTCGCCTGAGTCTGCAGCAATCGTCACCACTCTATCAGCCATCGTGAGGGCGGTTTCTACCGCTTCCGATATTCTTGCTCTCTGGGAATCAGATACCTTGAGGCGGTCTATTACAACCTCAATTGTGTGCTTGTAGTATCGGTCTAGCGACGTGCCCTCTTCGATGTCTTTCAGTTCTCCGTCAACACGTACTCTGACGAACCCCTTCTCAAGTAGGTCACGGAACTCCTTCCTGTATTCTCCTTTTCTTTCTCGGACGATTGGTGCCATGATGGCGATGCTTGTCCCCTCTCCAAGAGCAAGAACCCTGTCGACAATCTGCTGCGCAGTCTGGGGTTCAATCTTCTTGCCACACTTTGGGCAATGGGGCACTCCAACACGGGCAAACAGGAGCCTCAAGAAATCGTAGATCTCAGTGATAGTGCCGACTGTGCTCCTAGGATTGTGACCAGCACTCTTCTGGTCGATTGAGATTGAAGGAGACAGCCCTGACATGTAGTCCACCTTGGGCTTCTCAAGCATGCCAAGGAACTGTCGAGCATAGGGCGAAAGCGACTCCACGAAACGGCGCTGTCCTTCTGCGAATATGGTATCGAATACTAAACTCGACTTGCCCGAGCCGGAGACTCCTGTAACAACAGTAAGCTTGTTGCGAGGTATCTGCAGGTCGATGTGCTTGAGGTTGTGTTCTGCGGCTCCACGGATAACGATGTCCTGTGGACCTTCCGTATCCAGCCGCACGCTCTTCGCACGAGACTTAGAACTTGATGCCATACACTACCGCCCTTCAATCTTCGACTGCAGTTCACGAATCTGGTCTCGCAGTTCCGCCGCTCGTTCAAACTCAAGGTTCCTTGCTGCTTCCTTCATATCTTCCTCAAGATTGACAATCAACTCTGTGATGCTTTCAATATCCACGAAATCGAAGTCAGCTATCTTCGCCTGCTCGGGTTTCTTCTTCGATGGGATGCGCTCGGCAATATCGTATACTGATTTCACTATGGTCTTGGGCGTGATACCGTGTTGCTCGTTGTATCGCAGCTGGTACTCCCTGCGTCGGTTGGTCTCGTTTATGGCGGCTTGCATGGCAGCCGAGATGTGATCCCCGTAGAGTATGACCCGGCCATTGACATTCCTTGCAGCACGCCCCATTGTCTGGATGAGTGCCCACTCACTTCTCAGAAAACCCTCCTTGTCGGCATCAAGAATGGCCACAAGAGAGACTTCTGGGAGGTCGAGTCCTTCCCTTAGCAGGTTGATGCCCACGAGCACGTCGAACCTGCCGAGACGCAAGTCACGGATGATTTCTATGCGCTCGACTGTCTTAATGTCAGAGTGGAGGTACCTAGCCTTGACGCCTGATTCCACAAGATACTCAGAAAGCATCTCCGCGGTCTTCTTCGTGAGCGTTGTCACTAGCACTCTCTCATGTCTCGCCGTTGTTTTCCCTATCTCAGCCAACAAATCGTCGACCTGATTCTCAACGGGCTTTACTGTTATCTCCGGATCAATGAGACCAGTCGGTCTCAGGAGCAGTTCGACAATCTGATTGCTTGACTTTCTTTCGTATGGTCCCGGTGTTGCGCTCGTGCAGATTACGTGTTTCATGTAACCCTTGAACTCGTCGAACTTCAATGGACGATTGTCAAACGCAGAGGGTAGCCGAAAACCATAGTCGACAAGGCTCTGCTTACGCGATATGTCACCGTGATACATCCCCTCAAGTTGCGGAATGGTCATATGGCTTTCATCGATGATCATCAGGAAGTCCTCTGGGAAGTAATCGAGGAGACAGTAGGGCTTTTCACCCTGCTTTCTGGCATCTATGTGTCGGGAGTAGTTCTCAACACCTTCGCAAGACCCGGTCTGTCGGAGCATCTCGATGTCATAGAGTGTCCTTCGGCGGAGGCGGTCTGCCTCGACAACCTTCCCCTGCTTCTTGAACCACTCAACGCGTTGCTCCATCTCTGCCTTAATCGAGTCGAGGGCGGCCAAGGTCTTCTCATGGCGTGCAACGTGATGCTTCGCAGGCCAGATATCTATGCCACGCTCCTCGAATATCCGATGGGATGTCAGAGAGTCAACTATAGAGATTCGGTCTATTCTGTCGCCATCGAGTTGGAGCCTTACTGTCTCTGACTCGTAACCGGGATGAATATCAATTACATCGCCGCGAACGCGGAAGATGCCCGCCTTGAGTTCCATATCGTTGCGCTCGTATTGCATCGATATCAGTTTCTCGAGCAGCGTACGCCTCTCGATCTCCTGACCCACCTCTAGCGTCAGAGCTAGCTCATCATACTCCCTAGGGTCGCCGAGGTTGTAGATACAGGACACAGAAGCTACGACTACAACATCATTGCGGGTCTTGAGAGAACGAGTCGTGGAATTACGAAGCTTCTCGATTTCTTCGTTGATGTCTGTCTCCTTCTCAATGTACATGTCCTTAGTCGGGACATATGCCTCTGGCTGGTAATAGTCATAGTATGAGACGAAGTATTCCACCGCATCCTCGGGGAAGAACTGTCGATACTCAGCGGCGAGCTGTGCCGCAAGTATCTTGTTGTGAGAGATGACGATGGTCGGCTTCTGGTAGTGAGCTATGACATTGGCCATCACGAAGGTCTTACCGGATCCAGTGACTCCGAGCAGAGTTTGTTGCTGAAGCCCACTGTTCAGGCCCTCCACGAGCTTCTGCACCGCGTCGGGCTGATCTCCTGTGAGTTTGAACGGGGCAACCAGCTTGAAACCTGCCATCTGCTCGAGCCTCGACCAGCGCAACGCATGCCTAACGACAAGTAAGGCTTACGGTACCTGCCACACGCTGATGGGAGTCGAGCGGCAGACCCTTGCTAGGGCATTTCTGTCACAGCGTGTCTGTTCTTTTGTACTCGCGAATCTGGGAGAGATGGTCGAAAGTATGGTTAGTGGAAAACGGTGTCGCGCGCCCGTAGGTTATCACATTATCAGTGCCCTCAGATTCCTCGTCAACACCGGGAATTCCCCCAGCGAAGTAGTGGGAGAGAAGCCTCTGAGCTTCTCAGACAGGCTCCGAAGGAGCCTCTCGTCCACTGTCCCTTCTAGGATTGCCGCTGTTTCTTCTTCAGTGATATCTTCAAACCGCACGCTGCTCTTGAGTGCATCGCGATTGGCCGGACACTTGAGCTGGCACCTCATACAGCCCATCAGGGCATTGTGAGCACTGGCTGGCATCCACTCCGGGAACTGCCCTTCCACCTCATTGTACAAGGGCAGGCATTTGTCGACATTGATGACAAACTTCTGCTCCGTTATGCACCCATTCGGACACTCCTTCATGCAGATCCTGCACTTCTTACACGCATCCATCATCCGCATGTCTGTCCAATCGTCATGCTCGAAAGCGTAGTCAGTGAAGAACGCATGGAGCGTCAAGAGGCTGCCCATCCCATCAACATAGCACAGGTTATTCCTGCCGTACTTACCGAGACCGCTTCTTGCTGCAAGCGTCTTGACCAGAAGGTTCCTGCTAGCCCTCTCGATTCGGTGGCCTTGCTCTCGAATGATTCTGTTTGAAACCATGTTCTGCAGCTGCTCTTGCGAAATCCCATCGTCGTAGTAATTGGGGGGCAGCATGAGCTCGAATCGTTTTCCCTTGTAATGGAAGCCGACCAGTGCCAAGGGCGCGAATACGGCCATGATTATTACGAAGCATGCGTCAGGAAACGACTCGGGCACTGCGAATCTCTTGCCGTCAATGTAGCTCCTGAAGGTTTCATTGTTGCTCAAGAGGCCATCGCGGCGCAGAATGTCGATATGATGCTGCAGCTCACACAAATGCTTGACAGACACCGTCCTGAATCTGAAGTAAGGTTCAGATATCCCTTGGTTCTGCAGTGTCGATGATGACTCGAGAGACACTGTTCTTTCCTCAGTATCGGTCGGTTCAATCCCACGATTGACAGGTGAATGGCGTCCCGCGTTACGAGCATCCAAAGGTGACCTATGAAGGATTGGTTCAAAGCAGAAATGGGAATATAGGACGTTTTGTGATCAGAGTGGTCGAACTGGACTGGCATTCACGTAGCCGGTCCCTTTGATGTCATACGAGAGCTCTAATAAGGAATGTACGAGTACACCACAGAGCCTAAGGAGACGCTCCCCCTTGACATTCGAAGCCGCAGGCAATAGAACATTCAAGGTAGTCCTAATTGGCGACGGGGCGGTAGGAAAAACGAGCTTGCGTAGGGTGTATCTTGGGGAGGGTTTTATCACAAGTCACATGCCAACCATCGGAGTCGATTTTGCCCAGACACGTTTTGACCTCGATGGCGTTAACATTCGTCTCATTATATGGGACTTGGCAGGTCAACCCACATTCGAGAAGGTGCGGCGACACTACTACGTTGGCTCCAGCGGCATAATCTTGGTGTACTCTGTGGTTGACCGCGAAAGCTTTGATAACGCCTCGAAATGGCTTGTGGAGGCGTACAAGTACATGGGCAAGCTTCCGCCAACGGCGGTGTTGGCAAACAAGACAGATTTGAGACAGGATAATCCCTTCGAGAAGAATGTAACAAATGATGAGGGCCACAAGTTCGCCCAATTCTTCAGTGAGAAGCTCACAGTCCCCGTGGTTTTCGAGGAGACATCCGCTGTGACGGGTCAGAACATCCGCGAAGCATTTACAAAACTGACCCGCCTGATGATTGAGATGGATGATAGGATGAGACTGGTTCAGGAGCCTAAGCTTCCTCTCAAGAATGAAAGCAAGGCATAGATTCGGTGCGCTTCCGTTCATCATTGTTCACTCATCCACAATTGAGCAATCATTCTCAGTCCTGGTCCTGACTGGGCCGAAGACATGAATCTGAAAAGGAGACCGGCGCTTCTCCACAGTCTCAGGCATTGGTCAGTCTTGTTACAAAGTCGAGTGAAGAAAATCCGGGAAAAAAAGAAGCGACCCGAGATCACTCGGGTCGAAAGTGGGCTCTAGACCTACTTTATCTTCTTGACGTAAACGACGTATATGGCCACAACGGCAATGGCACCCAATGAAACTGGCAATGCTAGCATTGCTAGGATGTTCGGTCCAGGTGCACTCAGAGGCGGTAGCCAGCCCAGTGTGTGACTCTCTAGTGGAGTTATCTCAATCCAGAGGAACCCTGTTGCTGCTAGTGTCCGCCCCAACTGGATATGGAGAATCGCATACTCGGAGATAGCCCCAAACTGGAATGACAGGTAGGGTATTGAACCCACTAGATCGTCATCAAGGTCCGCCCAAGGGGTAGAATGGGTCCTAGAATCATAGAGGCTGTAGAGAATAGCCGTGAATGATGACACATCGGCTGTCCTCACTGAGACGTTGTACCATGTCCCGGCCGTCGTGTCTAGTCTTAGTGCGATGTAGTTAGGGCTCGTACCTGGATACTCTAGAGTCAGATTGCTTATGGCCGCTGCACTTCTGATGTCCATCGTTGCGTGTCCGTCATACCATTCATTGGTGTACTCGTTCCAATCGACGGTGAACCTCACTGGGTGATTAGCATACTCAGCCAGTGCTCCCGTGTTGTTGTACACGCGGAAGGATATGGTCAAGTAGGAATAGCCCTCTGACCAGGTGCGACCCGGGAGAAATGTCGACCAATTGTTATAGGTCGGGTGTGGCACCCAGTGGGTTCCGTCCCATCGGTTAGCAAGAGTGAGACTTGTACTCCAAACAGACTGGTAGAATTTGGTGTAGGCCGCAATCTGGACAGTCACCGTGATGTTGTCGAGAGTGTCGAGGTGTAGCGTCAGGTTGTAGAGCTCACACGGGTTTGTTGGGACCCTAAAGCCTCCAAGACGCATCAAGTCGGCCGTCAAGCTATCAGCGACTATCTCGCCGAGACTGAACTCAATGTACTCTGATGTAGTAGAAGCAATGTTAATCACTACTACGTAGTCCCCTGCTCGGAGGAAGTATGCCGTAGACCCTTCAATTGTAGCACCGTCCGTTATGGTCTGAGTCTTGAAGAACCCATCCTCGTTGACTCCAAGCACCGAGATATCATAGTCAGCTCCAACGCCAGTGGAGTTGGCCTTCAAGAGCGAGTCCTGCTCCGCATGCAGTCGGTAGGCTTTCTGAATTGTAACACCGTATTCATTCTCGAGTAGGAATTCTTTATTCAACGGCAGGTTCGCGGCACCGTTGTCCTTATGGTAGAGAGTGTACTCAACGTTATCTCCACCGTAGACTGTCACATAGAGGGGTCCTCCTGTATAGAAGAACTCCGCAGTATTCGGGGAGATGGAACCACGCACGTACTGAATCCCGCCGTTGGTGTCGTACTCATATGCATCCCTCGTAAACTGAATGCCGGTTATTTGTGGAACGCCGGTCGACACTTCAGGGTAGTTGAACGCATATGTCACCGATGCCAGATTGTCCGGAGACGTCACCTTGTAGGTGTTCACGGTGGGTGCCATCTCTTGGTGCACTAAGCTGCCCGAACTACTGACAATGAGTTCGCCAGTCGGAAGTGTTCCCTGTATTACTTCCCCAAAGGGGATTGTTGTGACCGACGCCGCAATAGGGTACAGATCAAAGAGTGCGGAAGTACCCGGTGCATTATCCGCTCGGAGCACTACGATGTAGTTGCCAGCCATTGCGGGCCTGAACGGGACTACGAGTATGTCGCCTCCAGTACCGCTAACGGAGTTCACAAGCCTGCCAACTGGGTCGGCAACCACTGCACCCCATGACACGACATCTTGGCGACAGTTGACTATCAGGTTCACGAACTCCTGACCGCTTATCGCCAGAGCCCCATAAGAGACAAAGCCGCCATCCATGACAATGGGCGTGTGCTGGTTAATAGTCAGAACGAAAGATCTTCGCTCTAAGGTTGTGTTGATGACAGCACCACTTCCGTCGCTGCCAATGAAGTCGAAGAAGAGTGGCATCGTTGCCGGGTTGCCAAACGCGCCGTTGGTCCATTCAGAATAATCTTGCCAGTCGAACTGCGGACTGCTGGGAGCAGTCAATGAGCTGGCCGACCTAGTCCATCCCGTGGTATCATATGAGTAGACAAAATAGTCTAGGTCTTCATTTACGTACATCCTGCTCGAGGACGCAAAATCGATCGGGTCTGGTTTGCTGAATATGTATGTATGATTATTAGGTCCGGGCGCTATGGCCTGGTTATATTCCTCAATTATTGAACTGGCCTGAAGCGCCGCTCCTGGAGCCACAAAAGACCCCAGAATGAGGAAGAGCGGCACCAATAACCCTGGGAGAATCTTCCTGCCAATGTGCCTCATGGCACATTCTCACCTCTGGGTGGCACTAGTCTCTGGAAGGTTATCAACCAATTGTGCACGGATGATGAAGGAAAGTTCAGCCTCTATCTAGGTGCTTGAAGAAGCCCATATATCGTGCCATGCAATGATGTTGTCGAACGGCGGGGGGGATAACCGGGGCGTTCAGTCCTGAACTTTGAGTCAGAACCCATCGACAGAGAGGTATGCTCATGCTTCAGGTTTGTCTGCGACAAATGGGTACGCTACAAACCTGCCAATGAGCCCAATCGCGACCCAGTACAGAAGTGCCATTCCTCCGACCACTGGAACAAGGATATTCATTGACTGGGCGCTCACGAATTGCAGAATGTATGTTCCCGGATAGATGATCGCGATAAGCAACAGAGTCAGGATGCCGCCGTGAGTGAGCACTGCCGGCCAGTCTCTTCTGCAATAGACCTCCCACAGGTTCTGAACAAGAAACACATTCACGTATCCAGCCACTTCGACAATGCCAAATGAAATGACTGCGAGACCGACATAGAACCCGTTGATGCCTCCTAATGACTCGGCGAAATAGTTCACGTAGATCCAAATCCAGAATGACGCGATGATGGTCAGAGACAGATAGAGTCCATGGTACAATGCAGTCGGCAGGTCTCTCTTGATATGAAAGTCTCTTATTGGCCTGCTTCTCCGTATCCGCGCAGAGGCCTCTTTCTCAGCTGAAACACTAACTGATGCACCCTTGTCCTGTTCGAGCTTCGAGGGGACAAAGAGCCACTTTGCACAGTTCTGGCACTGAACGGTACCGTCCGTGGCGATCTTGTCGCTGCGGTAAGAATACGTCGCTCCACAGCTGGGGCACCTCACCAGTTGGCCTTCTATGTCATGTGCTTCCATCTCTTTCGCCTCCCTTTTCTTCACATCGATTCCCGTTGTTCTCTCGCGAGAGAGTATAAGACAATCGGTAGCGGAATTGTCCGCGCCATCGAATATCACGACGGAACTGGACTTGAGCATCTCCCTTCTTGCGGTAAACACGCCACAGCTGGCACATAATCGGGCATCCTATTGACCGACTATGTGGTCTCTGCGTCGCGACCTGCATCGTCTGCAGACATTTGTAAGTTGTCTTCCGTCCTGACTTTCTCAATAGTAACCTCAATGTCCTTTGCCTTAGGAATTGGGTACGAGAAGCCGACCTTGATGAGAGCGGATCCTACGAGAGCAACGATTGCTACCAAGGCGAATGTCAAGCCGAATCCGTAGGCAGGAAGGAACACACTGAAGAACCATATTAAGGGAACGGCACACAGAATGGCGAGGGCAGGTCTGAGGGAGTATAGGCTGTTTCTGATTCTGTTCGGAATCACATCTATCAATACACGTTGAGTTAGCACATCGGCGAATGCTCCTAGGAAATCGCCAAGTAGGA
Organism: Candidatus Thorarchaeota archaeon; assembly: GCA_003345555.1. Classification (GTDB taxonomy): domain Archaea; phylum Asgardarchaeota; class Thorarchaeia; order Thorarchaeales; family Thorarchaeaceae; genus OWC5. The sequence goes on along the minus strand of PRDJ01000041.1, from coordinate 75,064 downwards.
AAATCATAAAGATAAGCGTCAAAGGTATTACTGATTCTGCGGGGACCTCGAAAAGGGCAATGCTCGTCAGTGGGATGAAAACCATTATCATGTGAGCCTCTTCAGGCGCAGGCGGCTTGAAGATGAAGGTCGTAGCTGATAACAGCACGTAGAACACGAATCCGCAGAACTGGAGAAGTCTGAGACGAGGAATCCATTTCACCGGGTCAAACCTGCGTGACCAGATTCCGCTTCTTTCTTGGGACGCAACGTTTGGTATGAAGACAAGGGTTCTGAAACCAGAGATGCCAATGTAGCTGAGGAGATAGATAAAGTAGAAGGGAAACAGGATGATTTCCCACCACAATATGCCTGTTGCGAAGAGAACAGTCTCGCCCATGAAGATGAAAAACACGAAGCGGCTAGAACCGACAAACTTCAACCCGTCAACGAGGACACGTGAATACCCTCCGGATGATGCATTCTGCTTCTTCCTGAGAGCTTGTGCTTCGGGGAAGTCCCTAATGACTCTTAGCACGATAAGGGCAAGAAAGAGGCATAAGATGCCCTGGAATCTGAAGACCCACCTTTCAGTATAGGCTACAGCAAGCCAAGCTCCTGGAAGAAGAACAAGGGTTGACACGATCTGAAAGATCATTCCGGAGCGGCCCTGCATGACACCGTACATCTTTCTGTCCTTGTCATGAGGCATGGCCACACGATAGTTATTGTCAAACCAAGCAGCCCACGCCCCGCTTTCTTGCGACTGCCCTACTCCTAGGACCACGTATATTGCCACAAACACGATGTATGGAGTTCCTGTGTCCACTGTTGATGTCAACCAAAAGCCAATGGCATAGCATGTTAGGGCTGTTGCGATCACGTATCTTTGGCCAATGTAATCTCCGAGGGCGCCGCTAGGATAGTCCAAGACGGTCCGTATGACTAGCTGGATTATCACTAGGACTCCTATCAAGGGCAAGCCCGCCATGAGATCGCCGCCGCCCAGCGAGGTGGCGATGAAGATCATCCAGAAGGTTGTGGAAATCATGAACGTGGCCGCCATGGTTGGCATTAGAAGAACCATGGTTCGCACTAACCAGAGTGCCTTGTCCGTGGGCTGCTGTAGGCCGAAGAATCGGGCGATTATACTCATGACTGGGGCGCTCTCCGTGATTTATCGATGCCCGGAGTCCACCACATTAAGAAGTTTGGGATGACCGCCACTACTAAGCGCCACACGATTGCCGAATCGTCTGCATTACAGATGTTGAGATGCCTTGTTCTTCTCCCTGTCGTCGCACGAAACCCTTGGAGAGCACGGCATCGAGAACCTACTTCTTCAATAGCCATAGACCGACTACAATCATGGCGACGCCCAGCATCCAGTGATGAAAGGGGTACACATGGAACTGAGACCAATCGCCGATGAGCCAACCGTGTGGCACAATGCCTGGCACAAAGAACCACAGTTCATCCAAGAACAGGATCGACCCCACGAGGATCAGCAACAATCCAATCAGCTTACGTTTCATGTGTCATCCCTCAGATTGAGGCGGCCGCAGTATGCTTGTCAGACGCGTGTCGGTCTTTTATTTCCTACTTTCTCATTTCATAGAGGCCTTTCAGTGAGTAGACTTCCTCCCACACTTGTCTGAATCGCTCCTCATCTACGTGTGGTTTCCTAATGCATCTCAGGAGTATCTCTTGCTGTTTCTCTGTCGTGCTGCGTTTGGAGTACAGCTGCAAAGCATATCGTGAGAAATCGCGCACCATGAAGTCGAATATCTGATCGAGCAAGCCTTCACTTATATCATAATTCCTGAAGTTCTCCAATACGAGCTGTCCATACACTACGAGAGTGAACAGTTCGCCCGCGTTCAGACTGAAATCCAGGTCCGCCCCTTGTTGTTCCGTGGGGGTGGCATCTGTCATGAACTCGTTGAAGACGTGGACCTGCTCTTTGAAGATGTCAATATTAGGTAGGCTCACACTGTCGTATGTCTCATGGTAGTCGTGAAAGCGTATCTGGCTCGCACCCTTTGTTGGTCCCTGGTTGAACATGAACCCATCATGTTTGGCGTCTTTGACAGTCGGTATCTCTGCACACTTCTCTGGCATGAAGAAGAAGGCTGGCATGAATTTGATAATCTGCGCCATGTTGACATGAACCGTTCCCTCCAATTTGGGTAGCGCTCGAATGTCTCTGGCTGCCGCAGAGAAGTACGTTTCACCTTCGAAACCTCTGGCCGCGATCACGTCCCAAAGCAAATCGATGACTTTCTCTCCTTCGGTTGTGACCTTCATCTTTACCAGACTGTTATAGAGGATGTAGCGGCGGTCCTGCAGAGACGCCGTCCGCATATAGTCACCTGCACGTAATGCGTAGAGCTTCATGGCCACGAGGCGAGCATAGGCGTCGACAAGGAGACTACGTATGTGAGAGAAATCGGTAACCCACTGACCGTATAGGAAGCGATTTGCAGCATGGTTGATGGCCTCATAGAGTGCATGGGTACAGATGCCTATTGATGCCCAACCCAGATTGAACTTGCAGACATTAACTGTGTTCAATGTACAGTCCCAAGCATCGCGGCCAAAGGAAAGGATGTCTGCATCGGTCAGCGGATAATCGTTCAGCTTGTATTCGGCTACGTACGACTGGACTGCTACGAGGCTTCTCACACACTCATAGTTGGGATGCTGCGAATTGACAACGAAGAAGACGTATTTGCCGTACTTCTCGTCAGTCGGATCCATTGGTTTGTCACTCTTGCCAAAGACTGAGACCAAGCTTGCCACGTTGCCGTTGCCAATATAGTACTTGCTTCCTCTTGCTTTGTATTTTCCACCACCCAGCACCTTGAGAAGCATTTCTGACGAGTAGATATCTGCACCATGCTGTTTTTCGCTCAATCCAAATGCGAATACTCCACCACCCTTCAGCAACTGAGCAGTCTTACGTTTCACACCGTCATTCTTGCTCATCCATATAGGTCCAAGACCAAGAGCGGAAACCTGCCAGGTGTACCAGTAGTGCAGCCCATAGAAAGCAAGAATCTCATTGAATTCCATGTTGCGCCATGTGTCCCACCGGCAGTCCTTGTCCCCATATTGCGGCGGCGTCAGGAGCTTGTAGAATATCTCTTCCTTCTTGACGAAGTCAAGGAAATCCTGATACCAGACCATAGCGTGGTCATCATTTTTCAGCTTGACCTTGCCCTTGTTCTCAAAGAACTGAACGGTCTTCTCCATGATTTCTCTTGATGCTTCATCAGGATATGGGCGAGTAAGGTGGTTCGGATTCAGGAGAATCATTTCGGGTCAACTCCCGCAAGCGCAATGTCAAGAGCCAGTAAAATGCATTCTGGATGCCCAATCTTGGTGGCGTGGCACTCCGGTATGGGCAATGAATTCTGAAAAGAGATGAGAACGTAATAGTTACTTCTTCTTAACCGGATAGGCTTGAATCCACGGGCACAATGGGCAGTACGCGTTACCAAGGGCCTGGCGGAGGACGAGGACCATGCAAGACGGCGGACTTGAGTGAGTCATAGTCTCGTCTGGTCGCTTCCACTCGCCCCTCACCGTAGACTGTCACGTTAAAGGGTGTTCCTTCGCTGAATCTCAATGTGTACGTGACCTTCTTAGCAGTGAGGAGATAGCATGCGAATCCTCCGACAAGTCCGATTATTCCGACGATATTCACAATGCCTACGAGGAAATAGAAGGCGTCTAGTCCTCCCGAGTATATGGTTCCTATCATGAGCGTGACCAGCAGGACGATGATCCCGCAAGTCTCGCAAAATGAAATGCCGCATATGTTGAGGTCGCGCTTGTCCTTACTGATTGTTGCTTGTTGGTCTGACTCTCCCATCAGGACGTAATCGGTGCCGGGTTCGCCGGCTTTCAGCCATTGCATTGTCCTCGTTGTTACTTCTTGCAAGTTAAGCTCTGTCGGGACGTCGAATTCGTCAATCCGCATTGACTTGTCATATCCCCCAAACCCAGTGAGGCTTGCGCAACTCTTCGCCTTCTTCTCAATGTTGCTGTTCAGATTCCGCTTCCTCAGGTTACCAAGAAGGAGATGCAACATTCGATAGTCCAAAGCATTGGGTGCTCTAGTATACATCGCAGGACAGAGATTCAGTGTGTTGGAGCGAAGAGACTGCTGGCGAAACGGAATAGCAGATCGTCGAACCGCTGTTTCGGGGAAAGCTGAGCTGTCGACCCAGTTGGGATGACTGTACCATGGCTAGGAGTTCAACAATCGTACCGTTAGACTTGCATGGAGTCATCTATTGTGCTACTATTCTGGTGAACGGTTAGACACATATACTTCCGACATATCTTCCATAGCTGGCGACCGTAGTGACTGTATCACTTCGATGGTTAGGACATGCTGGCTTCGAAATCAAGGCTGACGGGAAGGTGATCTACGTCGATCCGTATCGCGCAAAGAAGTATGTGGAGCGTGTTCCGGATGTATTCGACCCTGCTACCCTAGTTCTTGTGACCCACTCTCATGCCGACCACTGTGACCCGGATGCTATCTTGAGTTTCCTTAGCGATAGCACAGTCATTATTGCGCCCAAGGACTGTGCCGAGAAGATTAACAGGGACTTCAAGTCACTGACGGCCGGAGAGGAAACTACCGTTCGCGGTATCAGGGTCAAGGCAGTCCAAGCCTACAACGTCAAGCGCTTTCGCTCTCCCGGTAAGCCCTTCCATCCCAGAGGATTTGGCGTCGGGTATCTCATAACTGTGCAGGGAAGAACGATCTATCATGCAGGTGACACTGACGTCATTCCTGAGATGAAGGAGCTTGGTCCGATAGATGTCGCTCTCTTGCCATGCGGTGACACCTACACAATGGACAACACAGAAGCAGCAGAAGCGGCTTTGGCCATTAAACCACGGCTGGTTGTTCCGATGCACAATTGGGACAAGGATACTTCGGACTTCAGGAAGAAACTAGAGCGAAGGGGTGGTATTAGATTCTTGGCACCTAAGGAAGGCGAAGAGTTCGTGGTTCAGTAGCCAGTGGGCATTGTTTCCTTGGCCGCCAAGTTCTGTCTGATCGTCAGTTATGCGAGTAGGAGTCCTCTTGAAGCTCATTTTAGTAGATGAGTTTACATAGTCATGATTCTTTCAGCGATTGGAGATTCAAGTGGTTCTGAGCAAAGGAAGATATGTGTTGCCTGCTTTGTTTTGCCTAGTCATAGGAGGATCCGCTCTCCAGATCATATACCTAGTTACGGTTGGTCTACCATCTGGGAGCACGATGTCTATCATGGGCCTGACGATGCCAAGCTTCATTGTTCTTCTGCTTGGCATCTCGCTGCCAGTGCTGTTTGCTGAGTACTTCCTGTTTGCCGTTCCCATCGCGTCCATGTTTCTGTTCGTCAACCGAGCTGTGAAAGCCGCATCCTACGAGATGAACATCATGAATATCGGTCCGGTGTTTGCAGGCAGGCACATAATTCGAAGGGCTGCTGCACCTGCTCTGTTTAGTGTCGCTTCAGCTAGCATGCTCCGTGAAGTCATAGCAGGATACCTTGCGATCGGACCGTTCCCAGAGAGTCCTTTCTTGGGCGAGGCAGCACTGTCTCTAATGAGTGCACTCATTTTCATGCCCATTGCCCTCCTGATATTCATGCCCACGTGGGTGCTGAATGACTCTGGCATCGTGACCCACCTCAAGACCAGCAAGCTCGAAGTGCGCCAGTGTCCCGACACGCAGGGGGTCGGTCGCTGGGTCAGTAACATCTTCGGTGGCTACGCGCTGATCGCATTCCCAATCACGATGTTCACGACCTATATCTATGGCCCATACTTCGCTGCAGATGTTGTTCCAACTCTCCCCGAGCTGCTTGGTGCTCTTACACTCGTCGTCGGAGTCCCTCTGTTCGTTATGGCATTCATTGTGCCTGTCGTCGTGGTGAACGAGCATTCTCAAGATCGGATTAGAAGGAAGATGGGACACTTGGCCATCAAGCTTGGGGCAACCGTTGTTGAGAAGGAAGCTATCAAGAAGACGACTCGAGTAAGCACCGAAGGAATATTGGCTGAATCAGCCGGAAAGGAGATTGTCTCGAGTGCCAAGACAGTCGACCTTGAGAAGAAGCTGAAGCTCGAGAGGCAGGAGATTACCATTTCTCAAAAAGGGGTCCGGGTTCGGAAGGAAGCAAAGGACAAGAAGGACAAGAAGCGCTAGGACACGGATGGTGGGCACTGGCTGACCTATCTGGTCCTGCAAGACGATACTCCAAATCTATATCTGACAATGCTTCTCTATTATGCCCACCGTTGTATAACAAAGGAGCGGATTCATCTTGAGAACGTGCCCAAAATGTGGGAGAGCCAATGATGTAACACGCAAGTTCTGTGTTCGATGTGGAGCATCTCTCTTTGCTCCCGCAGAGACAGCCAAGCCTAAGGTACCATCTCATGTGCCTGAGTCTGGACGCGTAGTAACCGGGGCAAGTCTCCAACCCTCTAAGCAAGCTGAAGAAGGTGCGGCAGGTGAATTGCCGACCACCGCGGAGACCGGCGGTTTCGTTCAGCCTGGTGAGCAAGGCGAGAGGATGCCTAGGGCAGCTGGAATTGAAGGCCTTGTAGCAGAATCACGTGCGAAAGATGAGGCTCCCGCTTCTGTGGAGGAGAAACCTCTTGCACCTGCAAGCGTAGGTGCAACTGCCGCGGGACCGGAAGTCAAGTCCGAGGAAGGAAGAGAGGCTCTCAGAATGGTTCTTGAGAAGGTTAGAGAAGCTGAGGCCCGGGCGAAGAAGGAGAAAGGTGCACAGCCGGAACCTTCTGCAGTGGTTCTAGCCCCATCTTCACCTGAGGCGAAAGCTGAATCTGCGTCTTCGAGAGAGGCAGGATTCGAGACCCCCGCAGCATCTTTGGTCGAAGAGCGATTGCCCTCTCGACCTGAAGAGAGGGCGGCCGAGCGGCCCGTTTCCTCGGTGGCTGCATCAGCAGTCTCAGCTGCAGAGAGTGAATATCTAAAGGATGAGAAAACCAGGAAATTCGAGTTCGACATAAGGCGCTTTGTGGTCGAGCGTCAACAGCTTGAGCAAGATCTCGATAAGACGCGTGTCCGTTTCGATGCAGAGGTCGAGCGCTATCGTGCTGTCGCAGATGCAAAGAGAGCTCGTCTTGACAGCGCAGAGCGCGAGGCCCATTCCGCGAAGAAAGAGTGGGACGATGCGGATAAAGAGTACAAGAATGCAGAAGGCATCAGAAAGAAGGAGCTGTCTGTAGCAGAGAAGCGCATCGATGAAAAGGACAAGCAGATTAAGAAGGCCGAAGAGGCCAAGAAGAAACGCATCGAAGAGATTGAGAAGGAGAAGCAGAAGCGCGCCGAAGAGATTGAGAAGGAGAAGCAGAAGCTTTCGAAATAGCGTACTGGTCCTCTCACATTGGCTGAGCCTGAGTGTCTAGACTTGGCATTTGGACTCTCACGGTCTTTAGAACGTAGCCCAGCAGGATAAGGAAAGGAAGGCTTGCTACACTGGTCAGCATGTAGAGGCTTCTGAGACTGCCAAGGCTTACCCAAAGAAAGGCACCGATTGGTGCAGAGATTATGCCGAGTGAATTGAGCATTAGGCTATAGATTCCCATGGCACGACCCTGAGCCTCTTCGCTTACATTGGCGGCTATGAGCGAGTTCTCTGCCCCAATCCAGAGAATCATCAGCGGTGCCCACGTGAAGTTCACTGCGAAAGCAAGAAGGAGACCATTGCCTGCGCCGCACACTCCGATCATGAGCGAGTTGCCTATGACTCCCGCCATCAAGGAGGCTCTCAGATTCTTGTCTGCGAGACCGCTTATTGTATATGATAGTACTGCTTGGGTGATTGAGAACGCGGCCCAAGTGAGACCGTATGTTGGTAGATCCAGATGCCATTCATCAACGAAGAGGTTACCAAAATAGGAAAGGGTCATACCCGAAACGAAATAGAAGCTGGACATGCCAGCAGCTATTCTCCAGTAGCTCCTACCGAAGCTGCGGATAGGAATCTTCGCACCCTTCCTTGCTCGCTCCATCGTCGTTTGGCTCAGCGTTTCCTTCAGTATGATTGGTCCCATCATCAGTGCCAAGAAAGATACAAGGGCACCGATCAGAATCAGCATTCTCTGCGAAACTCCCCCGAGAAGCAGACCTGAAGCAAGAAGGGGGGCGACGCCGTCAATGAAAAATGCCGGTGCAACAATCATAGAGAATGTTCTTGCCGAATCCTGCCCTTTGTCTTCAACAACGACATCGGCCGCCATTGCCCTCTCGACGACCATGACGAACGACCAACCAAAGGCGGCCAAAGCATATTCATAGAGAACAGCCGGCCATTCAGGGTAAATGGCAAGGAGTCCCAGACCTATGAAAATGGGCACGAAGGAAAGAATTACTGTCTTCTTGCGGCCTATGGAGTCGGCGAGTGCACCTGAGACTGGGTAGCCTACCAGAGTGGCTATCGTACCTACTGCGAGCACGACTCCAATCTCCCATTCCTCCACATATTCCATGAGAAAAACCGAAAACTGCCAGTACCATATGCTCCATCCAAACTGTGCGACAGCAATTACACTGGACAATCGCCAGAGAGCTGGACTAAGGCCCAGGAATCGTCGCTCAGATCGGCCACCCATGGTAGGAACCTCAGAATCCATTACTGCCCGAAAGTCGTCTGCTATTCTAGTAGGTTTTAGAGCCGGCTTGAATGTTCTTCTGTTACAGAGTTTGTAACCGCGAGTTCTTAATACTTATAAACGAAAGAGCGGATACCTTCAGCTATCGTGTGAGTTGCATGTGCGTGGCAACCATTGAGCAGGATACGCTTGTTCGTCATCATGCTTGGGCTCTTAATCGCCCTATCTGCACCTAGCGTCTATGGAGCTAACACTCAAGGACTTCACTGGGGGCTCAATGAGGGCGACAGATTGGACTACAGGTTCGTTGTGCATTCTAGCTACACGACCATGGTCCCATTCACATCGATTGACGAGGGGTTCTATTTCATAGCCGATGACCTTCCACTCATACCCGATACCGTAGTGACTGCCACGAATCTCTACAAAACCTTTCAGGCCTACTGGAGTAATGGCTCTATGATAAGTTCATCGTCAGGGCTTCCAAATCTAGTCACTGTGTTTGTAGTAGGCAACTGGTCATTGGTGAATAGTCTGGTGTTCCCCGCCATGCCATCGTTGTACAGAATCGTCGACAGCGAGTTGCTGTGGGGCATAGAGGGCAATCAACCCGGTCCGGAGGTGGGCCAAACGAACAATATGAGCATGACCTTTCTCAAGTCAGACGGGGCTCTCTATAAGGTCCATCAGACCATCTATGACTGGTTCACCGACGAGGACGTTTTTGAATACGAAATCACTCGTGTTACTGAGAAATCTGGAGGATACGGATTCCTGACTCTCATTGCAGTCGCCAGTATCGCAGTCGAGATTGTCATAGCATTAGTATTAATGAAGAAGCATCGGCAGTAGGCTCACAAGCTGCTCTTCTTACTTACTATTCGAAATCATCAAAGCCAATGAGCTACGGCGTTAAGAGATAGGAATGCGAGAACCAGACTGACCAAAGCGTTGACAAAGAGCCAGATACGCGTAGTGTTCTTCGCCAGTGTCTCTCTCTGGTGGATTTCTATCTCGACTTTCCCGCTCTTGTCCCTGTGCCTATCAGCGTCTGGAATCTTCATTGGCAGATGAATCAGATAGGTCCCTTCAAGTTTCTTGTATATCTCCGCTCCACTGATGCCCTGGATGAACCACAACACCGACGCTAATGTTCCTCCCTTCTTGAGCCCCCCTGCCTTTTTCGGATCTCCCGAACCAGCCCATACTGGAAACTCGTCTAGGAAGAAGTGTGAAGCGTTTCCCATAAAGAATAATGCTAATGCCGGGGCCACGAACAGATAAACATCAGGTGGTGTGAGGAGGTATGTCACTAGAAAGAACACCAGCGCGATCAGTGCCGAGTGCGTTCTTATGTCACGATGCTCAAACCACATCATCTGTTGGTCGTAGTCGGGCAAGTCTACTCCCCACAGGACACTCATAATTCCTAGCGTCATCCAGACAAGGTTGTCCTTGTCCCAGCCTACGTATAGGTTCCAAGCGATTGTAAATACGACATAGATGAGAAAACCAGTGGTTAAGTGCCAGTTACGGTTCGCCAAGAAACCATTATCCTCAAGCGGCAGTACTGGCCGCTGCTTCTTGCAGGTTTCTCGGCGGACGCGGCTTATAAACCGAGGTCTCAGACTCCTGTGACGAACGTGCCAAGTCGCTCAATGACAAGCAATAGACAGTCAATCCCTTTGGTTCTCAGAATCACTCCGGACTGAACATATCTGCTGAGCGCCCCGCTGCGGGTCTGTGGGTTTACGGGATTAGGTCTTCTAGGCCCTAAGACCTTCCATAGTTTCCAGTCCGTACATGCGATGTGCTAAGGCTTATCAGCGAGCAGGCGAATACTGACGCCTGAGTGTTTCAGCGGAAGTTCACAAACGTGGGTAGGCTACTATCGTTCGGGGTCGCGTCCGTACTGACACTTGTGCTCCTCACTCCCCAAGCATCTGCGGCCAATGCTCAAGGCCTGTATTGGGGTGTTGAGACCGGTGACACAATCGACTACAAGGTTTTCAATCATTGGAGTCTTCCGAACCCGTTCGCAACAATGAATGAAAGCTTCTACATACTGGTGAACGCCGTCCCTACTATACCTGAAAGAGTGGCCAACGTTCTAGATATTCCTCTTCCCAACGTTACTCTCTACTGGAAGAATGGCTCTGACATGGGGCCTTCAGGGATATTGCCTAGTGTCGTGCCATCACCTAGTATCATCCCATCGCTCGAGATCCTCCCAGTCGGAAACTGGTCTTTGATGACCACTGTGATCCTTGATCCGCAACTCACTCATGGAGTCGAAATCATCAATAACGAGAGTATGTGGGGCGGGCATGCCACCGGGGAGGGTCCCTACGATAACACTACGGTGAATGCGGTTTGGACTCTCCTGAAATCGGATGGCGCTTGGAACCATTGGCATTATATCATAACCAATGTTACCACTCAAGAGGAAGTCTATCACTACGAGGTTGATCGCCTCGTCTACGAGACGGGGGCCATTCCTTCTCTCTATCTGATAGCCATCACCGGTGTATTAATCGTGATTTCCATCGGTATTGTGCTGATTCTCAAGTATCGACGTTAGTTTCCGAATCAGATTCCACTTGCCTGATGGGACAGTTCCTTGTACCGGTCTGCATTTGCCTATTACAGTCTAGTTATTAGACGCGCTCGGAACCCCGCGGAAAGCAACTAAGGAGCCTAGAGGCAATGCCGTCCCAGATTCATGCATCGTACTTCCTGCTCGTGATTACGATGCTCATCTGGGCAGGTGGTTGGGTCTCGGGCAAACTGGTGACGACGACTGTCCCTCCTTTCACCGCTGGGTTTGTGCAGTACGTGCCAGCGAGCATCTTGCTTTCAATGCTGCTTCTACTGACGCGCTCGAAGCAACCTCACCGATATGGACGGGCTGAACTCAAGGGTTTTGTTTTGCTGGGCCTTACGGGGTTCTTTGGTTACAGCATACTCTTCTTTGTAGGCGTCAAGCTCACGACCGCAGCACAGGGTGTGATAATATCTGGTATCTCCCCAGCCGCTGTTGCCATATTCGCTTACGTGCTCGACAAAGAAGTCCTTGACTCTCGCTGGCAATACCTAGGACTTATGGTAAGCTTTGTTGGCATCATCTTTGTCATCGGAATTCAGGCGCTGCTCGACTTTCAACCCTCTTACGTGATTGGCAATCTGATTGTACTTGCATCGATGTTCTCATGGGGACTGTACTCCGCGATCGGCAAGAGAGTCATGCAAACGGTTTCACCATTGGAAGCCATTACCGGAGCGGCTATCACGGGGACGATCATGTTTGCAGTTGGCGCGGTCGCTGAGCAGTTCTGGACTCAGCCAGGAATGCAGAGTCCCGTGTTCTGGTTCAACATACTCTACTTGGGCATCTTGGGCAGCTTCGTCGGGGACACGCTGTATCTTCAAGCAGTCAAAAGAATAGGGCCGACTCGAACAGGGGTATTCCTGAACTTGGTTCCCATCTTCGGAGTTGTCTTATCAGCGTTGATACTGAATGACCCGATCTACTGGACATTCGTTGTGGGAATGGTGTTGATTATAGCAGGGATACTGGTCATTAATCACAGTCCGAGGTCGACAGTGACTGCGAGTGAGTTGTCAGTCGCGGTTGAATGAGCAACATGCCTCTTCTAGGTGCATGATACGAGGTGGCAGTAAGGTTGCCAAGTCACTACTATTCTAGCACGAATACCTTATCATTCTCCCTGACAGGACTCTTGACTTTGATAGCTATTTCCTGACCGGGCGCTCCCTGCTGAATTGGCTTCCTGTCGATTTGCATTGACTCGATAACCTGCTCGATTGCTCCGAGAGGCCCCTCGATGGAGATCTTATTGCCCATGCGCAGTGGTTGCTCAAGCTTGATTGCAGCGACACTGATGTTACTGAAGAAGCGCGTGACCACGCCCACTTGCTTCTTCTTTGTCTTCTTCGCGGACATGAGACTATCTTCTGCACAACCAACTGAAAAGTACTATCCCCTTTGTCGCAGTCGGCTCACAAGTGAGACACTGTCTCAAGCAGTAAGCGCAAGTGTGAAATCATCTTTCTCGCATCACAGAACTTTCTCGAAATCACCCGGTGCCCTGACTGAACACTGCTTCCAAGAGTGCGTTGGCCATTTCGAACTGGGCCGTGTTCCCTGAGAATTCATGAACCGCTTTTGCGAAGACTAGCTGAAACTTCTGGGAGAAGTCCCTCACTTTTTCTAGTAGCACTCCGTAGGGTTGCTTGGCTATGAGGACTGAAGTGAAATCCGGTTCGTGAGCGAACAGAATACTGAAGTCGCCGATAGACAGGTTGTTGAGGCCGCCAACACTCTGCATTATTTCTTTGAACAGCTCATCTACTCCAGTTATGCCTGCCGCCGTGAGACTCTCATTCATATTGACTGCGGGCACGAACTTACGGTGAAACAGTAGTATCCCACTGGTATGAATAACATACAGTTCGAGCATCTGATCGGTCCAGTCCAGTTCATCAAGGGCCGGTGATCCGAATAGGGTGGTCCCCAGAATCAGGAGCGCTCCGACAAGAAACAGACTACCTAGAATGTAGACCCCCGGACCCAAGCCGTAATAGACGATGTCGCTGCGACCGAGAAAACCCACGAACCCAACAACAAACGCAACCGAGATGATTCTCATACTGCTTCTAACAACGCCAGTCGTGTTCCTCACAAAGAATCTGAAAAAGAGGACAAGAATTCCAAATGCCGCCAGGATGGCTGCAAGTGCAATAGGATTCAGCAACTCCCTCGGGGCAAGTGCAGAAGCCACAGCAACGAGGGTCCCTGTCATGGAGAAGGCGTGATGCGTGTGATATGGCAAGATCCTCTCCAGAGCAAGAGAAAAGCCCACAAGTGCCAGCGTCAATGAGACATTGCCCGCCTTGACCCATAGCACCCACGCAGTCGGCTCAGTGAAGTAGAAATCCGACATAACAAAGCAGAACGAGTTTGATGCCATCCCGAACATGAAGACTGACCATGCCAACCTCACATCTGTCAGCTTCCTTAAAGGGCTCCTCAGCCATTGGTACACAAATGCCAACCCGAACAGCAGTGTGTACAGCACAACAGCTGAGTCGAGAATCAGTACAATGTCTCTTACAAGAGTGACCTCAACAAACGGCGGCATGGTCGGCCTCCCGAAGCATAAACCCAACGGGGTCTAGAGCGACCCACGGTGTTGAGGCCAGGCTGCAACCAACTAAAGCATTCCGCGTACGAATGTCTCAACGGGAACGCAGTAGACCTGATGTGGGTGCGCCTGCTCGCGAGGGTGGGTTGTTCTCGGGATTACTTGGAGCCCGGACTGAACACGGCTTTAACTAGCGGTTCCGCAGCATCGAATTGACTCGTGTTTCCAGAGAATTCTTGCACTGCCTTTCCAAAGACAAGCTGGAACTTGTCGGAGAAGTCCTTCACCTTTTCCAAGAGCACTCGGTAGGGTTGCTTCGCTATGAGGACCGATGTGAAATCGACTTGATGGGCGAACAGAATGTTGAAGTCTCCCACGGATAGATTGTTCAGGCCGGTCTTGCTTTGGGTGATCTCTTTGAACAGCTCCTGGACTCCTGTAATGCCTGCGGCTGTTAGACTCTCATCCATATTGACTGCTGGCACGAACTTGTGGTGATACAACAGAATTCCGCTTGTGTGTATCAAATAGAGTTCAAGCATCTGGTCAGTCCAGTCCAATTCGTCGAGAGCGGGTGACCCAAGCACGGCAGTGCCCAGAATCAGAAGTCCTCCAGCCAAGAGGAATCCACCTAGGATATAGACCTCCGGACCAAGGCCAGCATATACGAAGTCGCTACGACCAATATAGCCCACGAACCCTACAAGAAAGCCGACCAAGATGACTCTCATACTGCTTCGGACGACACCAGTCGTGTTCCTCACAAAGAATCTGAAGAACAAGACCAGAATGCCAAAGGCGACCAAACAAGCTGCAAACGCAAGAGTGGTCAACGTCTCCCTCGGAGCCAGAAGAGAAGCCACAGCAATGACAGTCACGGCGGAAGAGAATACGTGGTGTGTACGATAGGGCAGTATTCTCTCAAGCGCAACCGAGAAGCCGACAAGCGCAAGCATCATGGAGACATATCCTGCTTTGACCCACAATATCCAATCGGCCTCGGCAGTGAAGTAGAAATCCGACATGATGAAGCAGAACGAGTTAGAGGCCATGCCGAACATGAAGACGGACCATGCCAATCTTACATCTGTGAGCTTCCGCAGTGGGCTCCTGAGCCATTCATATACGAGCGTAAGTCCGAATAGCAGTGTGTACAACACAACAGCCGAATCGAGGACTAACACAGTGTCCCTTACGATAGTGACTCCAGCAAAGGCGGGCATGCTTAGCCTCCCAAAGCCAAAGGCGGATGACCTCTACGGTGAATGGCCGCTGTTCACTTCTCGTCGCAGCTCACTAAAGCATTACGCGTACGAATGTCTTGGCCCTGATTCGCTGCGACCGAGCTGGCATTCGTTGCAGTACGTTGGAATGTGCTATGGTTGTTTCGTCTTGTCGCTGCCTCTCTTGCTAACTAGATTATGTATCGTCACAGCCGCTTTCCTGCCTTCTGATACTACACGCAGTAGCCAATCGGAATCCCTTGACTTCCTCTATACTCCCGACCACACGCTTCTGTTTGACAAGTCTGTGCACACAAGAAAGACAAGATAAAGGCTCAAGTGCATATTGACTCCGTCAGTCATCGGTGAATTGTCACCTTCGAATAGAGCGGAGAGCGGTTAAGTGACAGCATCCGGAATCGTCACTAACATTCAGAGGTTTTCCACAGAAGACGGTCCAGGTATACGGACCACTGTTTTCCTCAAAGGCTGTCCGCTTAGATGCCTCTGGTGCCAGAATATCGAGAGTGTTGAAGCAACTCCTCGCGTGGTCTGGTACGCAGTCAAGTGTATTGCTGACAAGAGCTGTATACAGGCATGCCCCGAAGATGCACTTGAGCTGACAGCGAGTGGCATGAAGATTGATCGAAACAAATGCACGGCCTGCGGAAAATGTGAGACCGCCTGCCCAACGAATGCGATTAGATTGTTGGGTCGTGCTTGGCCTTCTGATGCTCTCGTTGAAGAGCTCCTGAAGGATCGCGTGTTCTTTGAGACATCAGGAGGAGGAGTGACCTTCTCAGGAGGGGAGCCGACTAGTCAGGCAGAGTTTGTCGTCGAACTCGCTTCAAGGCTAAAGAAAGAAGGAGTTCATGTTGCCATTGAGACTTCAGGCTATTGCGGCAAGAAGGTCATGGAGAGGATCATATCATCCGTGGACTTGGTGCTTTACGATTTGAAAGTCATGAACCCTGATAAGCATCTGGAGTTCACGGGCGTGCGTCTCGATAAGGTCTTGGCCAATGCTCGCTTGCTCGCGTCAAAGACCGTGCCTTTCTGGGTGCGCACGCCCGTGATTCCTCAGCATACCGACAGCGAAGAAAACGTCCGGGCAATAGCCCGGTATGTTTACAAGAACATGCCTCGTGTCGAAAGATACGAGCTTCTGGCCTTCAACTCCCTTTGTGTGGACAAGTACACTCTCCTAGGGCTTGACTATCCGCTTCGTGGTCTTGAGCCCATTTCTCGAGAAACAATGGAGCACTTGGCCCATGTTGCAGCTGAGGAGGGTCTGACCAACGTTGTCTGGTCCGGGATGACCCGTAAACCCTAGTACTACCTTGGCCGCCCCGTCACTCTGCAAACAAGAGGTCCGATGCTGATTCGGTCCTAGAAGAAGACTGATATGGTACAGAATCATCTGTCGACGAAGAGGTCCGGTCTTGAAATCGTGGAGTTATCGGTCCAAGGACGGACGACCAATTGGCGTGCGGTATGCGGGCATTAACGATGCCAAGATACTCCACGATGGCTTTTGCGACGTTGTGAGTGAAGGGCAATGGCTGCCTACTTTCATATCTAGTGCGACAGTACCAGATTGGGCCAACTGGATACAAAGGGCATCTGTGGGCTCCGAAGCGATTCTTGTCGCGGAGGTTGATAGTCACTATGCCGGACACCTAACGCTTCAGCCTGAGGAATGGATGGCGTCGAGGCACGTAGCAAAGCTGGGTGTCATAGTCATCAAGGATTTCCGTAACTTGGGAGTCGGCAGGAGTCTCATGACCAGTGCAGAGGATGTAGCCCTTGTCAAAGAGTATGAGAAGATAGTGCTCAGTACCTTCAGCGACAATGATCTCGCTCTATCACTCTATCAGTCGTTGGGCTATCGGGCCATAGGCTTTCGGGTACGCCACTTCAAGATGGAAAGGGGATATGTAGATGAAATCCTCATGGAAAAAATCATCCAGGCAGTCTAAGACTGCAACTGAGACAACACGTGATCATCTGTTCTGGCAGACGATTGTGGAATTCTTCCATGAGTCCCCAGGAAGGCTCAAGGTAGCTCAATCCATATTGACGCATGGCTTCCGTGTGGAATCGCCCGGCGTGGTCAAGTGCAAATCCATCAGGATTGCCTTGAAGTCTATTGGCGATGGCTTGGGAATAGACCGGCGAACCGTGCGATCTACGACCGAGGCTATTTGTTCCAATCCCAAAATGCTTGAGCTGTTTTCCAGAATAGAGCCTGCCGGCCCTTCCCTTGAAAAGGTCAGTAAGGTTTTCGGTTACGGGGTAGTCAAAGTCTATGTCGAGTCACCACAGCTTCCAGGTATCCTTTCTGAAGTAGCTTCCACGATCGCTGGATACAGTGTACCTATCCGGCAAGTAATCGCGGAAGATGTCGCCATTTATGAAGAACCGTGTCTTAAGATAATCACTCAAGAGCCGCTCTCCGGATCGGTGATCGATTCACTGAGAGAGATAAAGGGTGTAAGCAGGGTAGTAATCGACAAACCTTCGTAGCCGGTCAGTATGCATCTGGCATTGAGGAAGACTGAAAAGCGCGGAAGATAGGCCGACGGCGGCGCACGCTTTGACTGACGCTGATGTCGACCCGCAATTGTCGAACCAACAAGGCCAGAGCTTGGCAGCAAGCAGAGTCAGTGTCGGTATGCATCAGGTCTTGACCCTTGCTGTATGCATGGCCATACTACAAATCGGCTTTGGAATCGTCATTCCGATTTTTCCATACTACATTCTTTCAATGAGTCTTGGTGGCATGGAGCTGGGCATTCTAGCGGCAGCGTACGCAATGGCACAAATCCTTCTCGCTGGACCACTTGGCCATCTATCCGACCGGACTGGTCGAAAGCCTGTTCTTGTGACTGCTATGGTTGGTTTTGCTGCAGCAAACGTCCTCTACTCTCTGGCTACCGACATATACGTCATGATTGTCGCGCGGATAGTAGAGGGCGCAGTATCAGCAGGATTCTTTCCTGCCGCCAATGCATTTGTGGCGGATGTGACTGCTCCGACGGCCCGCGGAAAAGCCATGGGCTTTCTCAGTGCTGGCGGCATGGTGGGCTTTATCATTGGACCCACTTTGGGAGGGGTCTTGGCAGAGTTCTTTGGCTTCAGACTACCGTTCATCATCACGGCTATCATCACTCTTGTGACACTCGCCGCGCTTCACTTGCTCATTACAGAACCTGAGCACCATCGTGAGTCTACAGTGAACGAGCGAGGGATTCATGTCTTTGAGATACTCAGCCGCAACTCAAGTGCCTATGCCGCCTTGGCCGTTTCTGTGTTTGCCAATGTTTTCGCTATCGGGATCCTTGAGGTAGCCTTCACGCTGGATGCTGTGGAGAGATTCAGGGTAACCCCGCTACAGATAGGTCTGTTCTTTGGGGTCGTTGGAGCTATTACCATATGCGGCAGCATTGGATTCGGTCTAGAGTCAGACAGGCTTGGCAGGAAATGGCCAATTGTGCTAGGATCGTTCTTGGGCGCAGTATCGATGCTCATATTCATGCAGGCTACCGAGATTGTAGGGCTTCTTGAGGGGGCAGCGGTGCTGGGCCTAGCAATCTCATTGAGAGGCCCAACCACACAGGCTATGGTGGCTGACCTCACTGACAAGAATGCCTACGGTGCTGTCATGGGCGTCTTTGGCATGGTCAACAACACGGCGTACGTGATAGGTCCTCTTCTTGCTGGATATCTCTATTCTGAAACTGGGGTCGCTACTGGAAGTCTATTCCTCGCATCGATAGTGTCACTCGCTGGCTGCGTGACCGCAATAGTCGGGCTTCCAAGCGTCAAGCCGAATTCCAAGAGCCACGATGCCGTAGACGCAATTGCTGGGCCTCAAGACTGAGTCGGGCCGCAGTTCACCTAGGTAATCTCTGCAGCCACGTATGCGACGACATGACCACCGTCGCCGGTCACGTCACCACTGTTCATGTACTTCAGGAGACTGAACTGAGTTGCTCCTCGCTCGATAGCGAACACCAAGGCCGCAGCAATGGGACCGGCGCCACAAATACTCAACCGATGACCGTGCACGAATCTCAGGAATCCTTCCGGGTCGAGGTTCTCAAGGTATTCGATTGCTTGGTTGTCTTTCTTCCTCGCGCTCTCTGCAGACTCGAAGTGAGTGAAGTCAGAACTCGCGATTACCACTATGTCGTTATCTTTAGCGACATTGGCTACAGTCTTTCCAATGGATTCGCAGATTTCATAGCTCTGGTCGCTAATGCAGATGGGAACGAAGCTTAATTCTTTGCCAAAGGCAAACTGGAGGAAAGGCAGCTGCACTTCAATCGAGTGCTCTCCAGTATGTGCAATGCAATCGGGCATGGCATATTCGTTCTGTTCGAGAATCATCGGACCGATTTTCCTGTCATACTTGACTAGTCCAAGAGGCGTTTCCCAGTTATCTTCACAGACAGCAAGTCGGGAGAGATCCAGACCTCGGCCAGTATGGTTTGGACCGAGGATGACTATGTGCTCTGGTTGCCCATCCTCATAGAGATGTAGATAGCTGTGGGCTGCCGCCATTCCAGAATACATGTATCCTGCATGAGGGGATACAAGTGCCTTAATTTTCCTCGACTTACCTGACCCACCCTTCGGCAGCCGTTCGGGACCGGGACTCTTGACAAAGCAGCTTTCTAGATGCTTGAGTAATGCTTCAGGCTTTCCTTCGTAGAAGGATCCTGCGACCACAGGCATTCGTGTCATCAGTAATCCCTGGTTACAGATTGCAGTGCCTGAGAAAAAAGGCTTCGGTCGACACCAGAGCTAGGCAATACACCTCGTATGACGAGGACGCGTTGCCCCGGTCATCTCTTGATGCTGGTTTGAATATACTTCACTAAATCATCAATCTTGACCTGGCGCGTGTCCTTGGTCCGCATATCTCGAACGCTAACCTCCCTCTTTTCCAGATCTCGTTGGCCGATGATAACTGCGTATCTTGCCTTCTTCGAGTCAGCGACCTCGAGCAGTTTCTTTAGGTTTCTTTCCATGAGGTCCGTCTCGCAAGAGAAACCGGCCTTAACAAGCTCTGACTGGAACCTTGCAGCATATCTCGCCATTGATGGAGTAATTGGGGCAAGAAACACGTCAAGAGTAGGCACAAGTTTATCGCCGAGTCCTCTTGCGAGCATGACATCGATAAGCCTACCAATGCCTAACGAGATGCCAGTCGCCGGAGTTGGTGGGCCACCAAACTTCTCAATCAGATTGTCATAACGACCGCCTCCCGCGATTGATCCAACTCGGGGTTCACCAGTGAATGTGCCCTCAAAGACCGGACCAGTGTAATAGTCCAGTCCTCGTGCGAGAGACATGTCAAACTCTACAGAATCACTTACGTCTGACTCCTCGAAGTTGCTCGCCATCGCTGACAGTTCTTCCACTCCACGCATGCCGACTTCCGATCCATTCAGAAGATCCCCGAACTGCTCGAGGACAGAACTACCTTTTCCTCTCAAGGTGATGTTATCCATTAGGAAGTTGCTTTGTTTCCTGCCGACCCCCCTGTTCTTGAGTTCCTCAAGTACTCCGTCCCGCCCGATCTTATCCAGCTTGTCTATTGACCTGAAACACTCGTAGGCAAGTGCATCCGGTACTCCTGCTTTCTCAGTGAGTCCCTTCAGGACTTTTCTGTTGTTTACGCGAATGACGTAATCGCCTCCTAGGACTCGTCTCATGAACTCAAGGGCCACAAGGACTACCTCTGTGTCGGCAGTCATGCTGCTTGAACCGACTACGTCAACGTCTGCCTGTGTGAATTCTCGGTATCGACCCGCTTGTGGTCTATCATATCTCCAGACTTTGCCGATTGCGTATCTCTTGAACGGCTTTGGCAAACTGGGATTGGATGCCACAAGTCTGCCCAAAGGAACTGTCAGGTCAAACCGAAGACCAACCTCGCGCCCGCCTTTGTCCGCGAATTTGAAGGTGTCTGATTCTACTTCTTCGCCACCTTTGGCAGCAAGTGTTTCCCATAGCTCCATGACAGGTGTATCAAGGGGCTCGTAGTTGAAAAGCCGAAAGACGTTCACCGCCATCTCAATGAGGTAGTCGTTGATGTATTGCTCCGGCCCCATGAGGTCTCTCATACCTCGCACTAATCTCATCTCACTCAAGGCAAAATCCTCCAGAATTGGTCGTGACAACAAGCAAGGCCTGCTCTGCGCTGAAAAACTCAGAAGCCGGGATGAACAGAGCCACGACCGCTCATGCTTGTCACCAAGCAGGTCAATGTTTCTCTGTTCTTTAAGTCTTCCGCTTGTCATCAGTTGCTCTACTCAATCGGAATGTATCCCAGTTGCAGCAACACCAGAAAGCCGAGTACGGCGGCTCCCATGACCAGTGCATCTCTTGCGGCCATTCTCGACAAGTCACGTCGGCCTTGGTAGTCGCCCAAGAAGACGTAAATGATCTTGTTGAACACCGATGTAGTTGTGGCGATGATTACGGCAAATGCTGCCGTAGCGAGTGTGATTGCTCCTGTTGAATATGAAAGAGCAGCTATGGAAACCACTGCTCCAGCCGAAGCAAATCCTCCGATGAACGCAGCAACTATCATGCCTAGCTGACTGAAAGACTGCTGGGCCCATAGCGCCAGTAGAGACACGCACGAGAAGATAATGGCAAACCGAAGTGCAGCATGCAGAGAGAACGGTGATCCGAATCCAACCTTAATTCGCGCGCCGATATCTTCTTTGGCTTCTGGCTTCAGTCTTCTTCTTCCTTCATATAGAAACCTCAGCACGCCAACGAACAAGAGGATTAGAAGAGGCCCCAAGTACAACCTGAATATGTTGAGGGTAGGGTCGAGGATTACGACGAGCACTGCGTTTCTGAGCACCATGGCGAGGTTAGCAAGTATGATGGCTAGAGACATCCTACCGGGGTATTTCTCCTCAAGTGCGTTGTGGAAGTCCGTTATACTTGAGACTGTGGCTTCGCTATTGGCGAAACCTCCAAAGAAGCCGAAGAAGTAGGGACCACGGTCCTTGTACTTCTTTACGATTATGTAGCTGGCAAACCTGATGGATAGTAGTACGACAACTAGGAAATAGGTCTGGAAGAGTGGAAATGTAAGTGGGCCAACGGCAATATTGGGGTATTGTGTGAGGATCGGCCATAGAAAGGCAATTAGAACCATTAGTTCGGCTGCACCTATCATTTCTTCGTGGCTGACAGAAGCTACTGCAGCAGCCAGTTCCTCTTTGAAGCTCAGAACTAGGAACACCAGAAATGATATTGTCATCGCAAGGACTTCTAGTTCTCCAAGAGGCTGACTCGGGCTTGGCGTTGGGTCCATACCGACCAATGCGCCCAAGACGAAGGACAATGCGAACACTATCGAGGTGGTCAGGCCTTTCCGTGTTGTCCTGAATATCTTGTAGACAACTGAAGCTGCAGAGAACACAATTGAGACACATATGGCGTATATCAGGATGTACGGATTATCGTAGACCCGGAATATGTAGGCCGATATTGTGCCGAGCAGACTGTGGAGTCCGAACGTCCTCACTCCCAAGGACATCTCTTCCGTCATGCGTTTCTGTCTCTCAAGACCTATCAGAGCGCCTACTGCAAAACCGATTAGGCACATCATCACGAGGTCAGGAGTGACAACAATCTGCATGCACTATCACCATCGGGACCTACAGCATCGTATTCAATGGCTCTTAAGGCGTTTTATCACGAATCTGGGTAATACTGCTCTATCAGAAAAAGAGGGACTGAAGTTGGACACTAGCTGAACTTCGTGCTCTTCAGCAGGATTGAAAGAGGGATGTCGAAATGTTCCCCGGACGGAAGGGTTCTTCGGACAGTCATGGGAAGGGCCCCGGCCCTCAGCTCTGCCTCTGCGAGAGCAAACAGTCCTTTCGGCGCAGTGTTGATATCAATGAGTACAGGGGCACCCATTGAAATCTGAAGCGCACGGGCACCGACGACTCTTGCCCTCTCGTATTTCGTCAACCACTTCGGGCCGATGGCTATGCCCAGCTCCTTCTTCTCCCTGTCGTAGCCTGTTTGTAGTGATGCGACCTCGTCCTCATGAGCGCGTTCGGTTGCGGGCGGGAGTCCTACCTTTGTCGGCTCAACCTCAGTGCTCTTCTTGCGTTTGGACTTCTTGCCTTTTTCTTCAGCTTCGGCTGCGGTTTCCTCCAAGAATGACTTGGCTTCATTGATTATAATCTCCGCCTTTGCTTCACTCAAACCTGGAACGGCTCCAGCAAGAGTTTCGGCATCCACGGCAGCAATCTTCTGGACATCGCCATAGCCAGAAGCCACGAGCTTCTCAGCCGTCTTTGGTCCAACGCCCGGAATGCGTGTCAGCACAAAAGCCGGCTCTGGTTCTTCCTCGATGAACTCCTCGTTCTCATTCTCTTCCGGGTCGAAGTCTTCCGCCATTAATCGCACCTTTTTCTGCTCGCCAACTGGATCTCTAGTCTTCATCTAGTTCCTTGTCGTGTTCTCCCCGGCCCTTCCCGCCAGGTGCACCCATTCCCTTCTTGCCTTTCGAGCTAATCACGTCATCAATCTTCAGAATCATCTGTGAGGCCTCTGCGGCAGAAGCGATAACCTGCCTCTTGACAAGTGTTGGCTCAATGACACGAGTCTTCTTCATGTCTCCAACCTTGCCCTTTTCGATGTCGATTCCGAATGTGACCTTTCCCTCAGTATGGGCTGTCCGGAGGTCAACCAACGTATCAATGGGTTCTAGGCCAGCGTTCTCTGCCAGCGCTGCGGGAATAGATTCTACTGCATCCGCGAACGAATTCACAGCGTACTGCTCTCTCCCTTCGAGAGTTGATGCCATCTGACGCAGCTTCATAGCGACCTCAGCTTCGATGGCACCGCCTCCGTAGCTAATCTTTGGGTACTTTATGACGTCGCGCACGACCCAAAGAGCGTCATTCACCACGCGGTCAACCTCGTCGACAACATGCTGAGTGCCACCTCTGATGAGAAGTGTCACTACAGATGAATACGGAGTCCCTTCGATGAAGACCATCTTGTCATCGCCGATTTTCCTCTGCTCGACGAGCTTCGCCTTTCCAAGGTCTGCCTTTGAGAGCGTGTGTATCTTGGAAACAATAGTAGCTCCCGTGGCTTTGCTAAGTCTCTCCACATCTGACTTCTTGATTCTTCTCACAGCCAAGATACCATTCTTGGCAAGGTAGTGCTGAGCCACATCATCAATGCCTTTTTGACAAATCACAACATTCGCTCCAGATTCGATAACTTTGTCAACCATTGTCTTGAGAAGTCTCTCCTCTTCGCCAAGGAAGCCCTGCATCGACTGCGGATCATGTATCGCAATCTTGGCCGTGATCTCAGTCTTTGTAATCTCAAGCGGGCACTCCAAGAGAGCTATTCTGGCTGACTCCACCTTTGTCGGCATACCCGAATGGACGACTTCCTTGTCAAGCACGATGCCCTTCACGAGTTCGCTTGACTGGAATGTTAAACCCATTTGCTTCTGACGGGGCAGGTTTTCCATGTCTATCTCCTCACCAGGCTGCAATGTCTTTGCAACCGAGAGGACTGCATCGACTACGACTTCAGCCAGATTATCTTTCGAGGCGGACACAAACTTGCTCGACATAGCAGTCTTGGCAACATCAACCAACAGCTTTCTGTACGCAGGATCCTTCGGATCAACAGTCTCCGCTGCGGAATCGATGATTTGCATTGCCTTCTCAGCGGCCTTCCTATAGCCGCTGATAATCGTCGTAGGATGTATCTTCTGATCGAGGAGCGTCTGAGCTTGTTTCAGGAGCTCACCCGTAAGGACAGCGGCAGTGGTTGTACCATCGCCCACCTCTGAGTCGACTGTCTTGCTTACCTCTATCACCATTTTTGCTGCTGGATGTGCAACATCCATCTCCTTGAGAATCGTGGCGCCATCGTTGCTAATCGTCACGTCACCAAAAGAGTCCACGAGCATTTTGTCCATGCCTTTTGGACCCAGGGCCGACTTGATTGCTTCAGCGACTACGATTGCCGCCATGATGTTATTGCGTTGTGCATCACGGCCTGTGCTCCGCTCTGTGCCTTCTCTGAGTATCAAGACCGGAACACTTTGGCCACCCTGTTGACTCACAATCATTTCCTCCATTTGGAATAATCATTGGCCTAACCTAGACGGGTCCAGCCAAAACTGTACATGGACTTCGTATACAGCATTTAAGGATTATCTTCGAACCTCGCCTGTAGGTGGCCGGCTGCGTTTGTAGCAGTAAAAAGGTTGTCGGCAAGAACACGGGCTATCACTGACTCTTGTCTCACGATTCTGAATCGACCGGTCTCCGCAGCACGATGTTGTCACCCTTCTTTGCATTGAGGGCTTCGGCTATGTGAGGGCACTTTGCGTTCAACACATAGTAGGTTTCAACACCAAAATCGCTCTGAATCTCAGGGAAAGTCTCCACGTTTGCTTGACCTTTTGAGATCACAAGTTGGCTTCTCGCTATCAGTTCAAGAAATTGGTGGCTCACCCACTTCTTGGGAACTCCGAGTGCCCAAGCACCCGTATTGGAAACCTCGGCGATTTCCTCGATGCCTGACCCCTCCACATCCTCTTCTGTTGCGTCGTTCACCATAGCTTCGCCTTTGACCACGAAGTTGATGGTCCATCCCAATTCCTTGGCAAGCCTCAGGAAGGGCATGTCGAGGTAGGTCTCTCCAGCATTATCGGCAAGGTATGTTAACAAACCGGTTCTTGAGTCGAGCGACTCCCAAAGCTGCTTTGAGTCGTCGATAGCGAACCCTTCTTCGATTATTCGAGTGAACGAAGACCTGAGTCCGCCCAAGTCGGGTTCGTAGTTCGCCGTGTTGTAGTCTATTAGATTGCCCGCAATTGCTGCTGCGAGTGCAGCCCTGAGACGGTCATAGCCAGACTTCGACAGTACCTGCTCATCGACCCAAGGTAGAGCCTTCCTAGCTGCTTCAATGCTGAGTCTCTTTATCTCACTCAGGGGGTTCTCCGTTCCTTTCAATGAATACAGTTCTCTGTAAAGCAGAATTGACAGTTCGACGGGCGGCGTCTTCTTCTTGTAGCCCTCAGATAGTCGCTTGAAGGCTAGCCTGTACAGCTCAAACTGCTCCTCCTTATTCTTGGCTATGAGAGGCAACAGCGTCTGAAGACTGTTCAGGATGCACGAAGAGCATTCGGGTATGAGGGGAACTTCAATATCCTTCTTCGACAATGGCCTCGGCCCCCGGCTGAGGTTCGAGCTTTCTCGTCATGAGGTAAGCGTCTTCTCCATCACGATAGTACCCCTTGAGAACGCGCTTGATCTCAAAGGCAAGAGTCTCATAAGTGGAGATTGCGGCTTCGTTGGATTTCCGAACCTCAAGAAAGCACTCTGCCGCACCGTAGGTTGACATGCTGTTCATTGCCGCCTTCACGAGGTCGGACCCCACACCTTGCCGTCTAATCTCTGGTACGACGGCCACAGAGACTATATGTCCCTTCTTGACTGGAAGTCGACCATAGCTGGACACTCCCCGTTCTATCCTGCACATTATGTATCCGATGACTCGACTGTCGGCAACGGCTACAAGAAACGCCTTGGGAGCGTGATAGTACAGGCCAAGGAAGAAGCTATCTGGGTAGTTCTCAGGTAGGCAGGTCCTGTTGATTTCCATGACGCTGTCTAGGTCATCTCGCTCGAATTGCCGTAGGACCCATGCCATGCTCGTTGCTCCATTCCCGTTCGGGTGTTCATGGCGGCATGATTGCGGTTTTTATGAATTGTGCCGAGGATAGAATACGGCAGTTAGACTGCATCCAGTCTATTGGACCTTATATTATGTGACTCAAATAGCATGCAACTGCGAGAGCTAATCTCTTATCTGTCCTCTTTTTCATGTACACAATGTGACAGCCATACTTGTTGGCGGTACTCCGGGCACAGGGAAATCGGAGGTCGCTGCGATACTGGCCGAACGTTTGAAGATCAAGGTCATTTCGCTGGGCGACCTCTCCAAGAAGGCAGGTTGCATCGCTGAGGAGGACACAGAACGGGACACAGAGATCATTGACGAAGACTGTCTGGTCGATGCAATAATAGACACTCTCGAAGGAGAGTCAGACCGTGTCATAATCGAAGGACATTACATAGATCTGGTACCCTATAGCTCCGTTGAGAGGGCGTTTGTCTTGCGGACACACCCCGCGACTCTCAAAGAGAGACTGACATCGCGCGGCTACTCAAAGGAGAAGGTCGCTGAAAACGTGGAGGCCGAAGTCATTGGAGTATGTCAGATGGATGCAATCGAGTCGTTTGGTGAGCCAAAGGTATTCGAGATAGATACGACGGACCTGACACCCACTGAGACTGCGGACAAGATCGTTGAATTGATGAAGCCGCGAGCACGTTCGCCGAGGTATGACTGGATGGAGCTTCTTGAGAATGAGGGACGGCTTGATAAGTTCTTGAGTGACTGAGCAAATCGCCCTATACGGCTGTCAAGTTTGACACATCTCGAAACCCCAATACAGAAATAGAAGGCGTACAAGAGAGAAGTGTGGCAAGGAGAATGAAGTGGCGCTGCCTTGCAGCTACGACGATGGTCATAGTATTTCTGGCAGGCTTTGGAGTCTTCTGGGTCACACGCCCCTTGCCTGTCCCGGAACCCAACTTTGAATGGGGGGTTCACATCGGCGATACGTTTCGGTATCAGCTCCGAACCCACGCGACTTATCCCTGGTCTCTCATGTTTGGCGTATCAAACCAGACTTACGAAGACATACTCGGCCTGAATGGCACGACAGTAGTGGCGAACATGACAAGTTTACCGCTTCTAGATGGCGTTTTCGATTCCTCGACATTCTTTTCAGCTATCGTCAACGTTTCAAGAGTGGACTGCGTACTTGCGAATGGAAGTGAGCTGCAGAACGCCGTGGAGGGAATAATCGCTTCTGCACCATCTGGATGCATTCTTCCCATTGGCGGATTGCCATTCATTGACTCTCTCTATCCAGATGAGACCCCTTGGTTCCCCCCGTACCCGGGGTCTTTTGCTTCGAAAGTCTATCCTGATCATTTCTTCTTTGCACACATCCAGTCCAATGGCATCGACGCCATGTGGGGCTGGCCTGGCAATATCACTCTATCAGATGGAGTGCCTACCTCTGTGCAATGGAAGAACACTCATCAGTACTTCACAGTATACATCGATCTCATCTTGGCCGAGAGCTGACCTAGTGCCGCCACTCAGGCCAAGAATGCGTCCGATTCGAGATGCATCACTCCCTGTTGCGAAGAAGGACTGCAAGAACAGAGACTAGGGCAATCAGCAGCATTGTGAATGGTGTTCCTGTGGCCGAGAAGGTTGCTGAGGGGTCTACCTCCAACCCAAAGGAGATCAGGAAGTAGACAGTCATGCCGGACATTGCCATCATCATACCTGGTATCAGAGAAATCCAAGCGAACTTTGGATTGTTATAAGCTAGAAGACCGCAAACAACCATGATTACGCCAGCAATGAATGGAAAGAAGAAGAATACACTACCCGATTTTACGAACCCGTCAACGAAGTTGTCAAAACCTGCATCCGAGGGGTGCACCATTACAGGAAGGAACTGAGTCGAAATAGATAGGAACCCTGCCACAAGCAGAATCAGCAGCGACCACCTGTATTTTACAAGCCCCAGTTCCTTCTTACGCAGTTGTTTCTTCAGTTCCTTGGCCTTTCGTATTCTCTCAGCCTGCTTGCTTTCTTCTATGAAACGCTCACGCCTTGTGAGGCCATCATCAGTCTTCTGCTCTTCCCGCACTGACCTGACGATTTCATCTGACAGGTCTGAGGAATCCTCTGTGTCCGATGGCTTCTCATCTTTGTGTTCCATAGGCGTCAGACTCACTGTTCACTTGTCTCTTATTTAAGCGTCAGCGTCTGCGCGAGTTCTCCCTTGTTTGCATAAACGGCGAGGACTCAATCCTCTTGACGATGGGGTCCTCCATTACCTTCGTGACGTGCCTTTCGACATCGACACGGTCGAGTTCGCCGTAGACCTCTTGCGCACTATTCAGTTCCTTTCGGCCGTCGAGAACATCGCTCACCGCCTTGACCAGGTCGGGTTCACGACCAAGGTACAAGGAATACGTGATTGCATCTGTCACTCTCTCAAGGTATGTGATTGCTTTCAGTTCGTCTGGGCTTGGTGCCTGCTTGCTATAGAGTTCACTGAGGCTTCTGAAGAGAAGAGCTAGAGGTCTGTCCTCCTTTGGATATACGACAGGCAAGTCCTCGAAGATGCCTGTGTTCATGCATGTGGTCAGCTGAGAGTAGTTCGTCCAGTAGCGAGTGCACATGAATCTGACCATTCGCGAGTTGAGTATTGCACCTAGCGCCTCAGGGTCGACGTTCTGATCTGTTGGCTGAATTCTCACGGCTCCCCCTCCATGAATCATTCCTTTTGGTTTCATCACGCACCTGGGATAGGGATAGTTCTTTGTCGCGAGAAGAAAGCGGTTTGAATATGAGTCCATCAAGATGCCGTCCTTCTTGAACCACTTGTCGGCATGAATGAGGTGTCCAGTGTCAATAGCATAGCGTTTTACGCTGCGCCCTTTTGTTGCATACGGAGTCGTGTATCTTCCTTTCCTCCTCTCACTCACATGGGCTCTTGGAATGTCCTTTCCTCGTGAAGCCCTTACGAGGTTTCTGACACCCCTCTGGAGTATTCCGGCAAGAATATCGTCGTAGTAAAGAACGAAGATTCTTGCCGACTTCAAAACATCCCATGGGACATGGTTCACGCCTTCCATGCCCGGTCTTCTGGAGACAACTCTGATGTCATGATCTCCGCCGTCGTCTTCTGCCGTGCAAAAGAGGCTGACCATTTCAAGTGTAACGCCCTCGAATGGACTGCCCTCATCGACTATTTCCCACATCTTCGTTTGCTCAAGCAAGAACAGTCTTGTCTTGAAGAACTGGCGGACCCTCAGAACACTATTCGGCACAATGAGTCCGATTTCGCCACCTGCCTTCAGGAGCATCTTGGAACGAACTATGAAGAAGGCAGCGGTGTTCCAAGTTCCGTCTTCTCCTCCGCTTGCGAGCCTTCCATACGTATTAGATAGTGCTTTCCTTTCAGAAGTACTTAGGATGCTCCCGTAAGGGGGATTTCCAATTACGAGATCAAAACCATGAAGTTCGTCGCCCATGATCTCACTGAATTCCAGACCCCAATCGAATGACTGAGGTTCTGAAAGTGGGCGTGGAGTCTCTCCTGCGCCTTTTGAATTCTCTATCTTTCTGCAGCTTTGTCTTCCTCTTTTCTTGAGCGATTCTGTGACCGCGGCTCCAATGAGACTATTGCCACATCTTATTGTTTGGTCGATCTCAAGTTCCTCGGGTTCTGAACTCTCCGACAATGATGAGAGATACCAAAGCCTCAATCTCGCTCTGCAGAGGTCCACCGCTCCTGTCATTATGTCGACACCATTCAGATTCATGTTGATTATGTTCGCACGGAGAATATGCCGTGGGGATTGATCTCCAAGGAGTAGTCTGGCGGCCTCAAGCCATTCGCCCGCCGCTATCAGGAACACGCCGCCGCCAACAGCCGGGTCGAGTATCCTCACATTCCGAAGCAGATTGAGAGCTTTGTCACGTTGTTCCTCTGTGATTTTCAACAGCTGCTCCGGGTCGGCTAAATCAATGCTCGTTCTTTTTTTCAGCCAGTGCCGCAATGAGTTGCTGGCTATGTACCGAGTTATGTGATCTGGCGTGTAATAGGAGCCGGTTCTTCTGTTGTTGCGCTTCAGTCCTCTCGGCTGAAGCATTGCAGAATTGGAATCATCTCGGACGTTCAAGAGTGAACAGGTAATGTTCTCGTAAATCCAGTTAAGAAAGCCCGGTCTTATCATTTCCGTTGATTCAAGCAGCAAGGAATCTGCCGTGAGAAGTGTCTGAAGTTCCTCCTGAAGTCCATTGGCAGATGATGTTCTGATGCCGCTCTGCAAAGAGTGTTGCCAAGCGTCAGAACCACTCTCGGCTGTTCGCTTGCGGAGAGCAGCAATCAACAATTCGTTAATTACACCCATCACCTCGAGGAGCCTGTCCTTCATTGGGTGCGAATCATCCATTGCTTGAGCATATGCAAGGGCGAAGGTCCAGATTCGTGAGCCCAGCCGCTCGTAATCCTTCTTGCTGTCGAAAAGCTTGGGAATCGAACCTGCCTCAATACGGAGGCGAAGTGCGGCGTGACGTTCACTGGAGTAGCAGCAATCTTGTTCATCCAATTTGACACATCTCATATCACCGAAAGTCCTGTGGATGCTTGCCTGTTCGCCCAGCACCCACGCATAATCGAACATGAGATTAGACGATAATGATTCAACGATGTGACAGGGATCAGTGCCGTTCTCAATCTCGGTGTACACCATGCCTGCTGAGCCGCTGTGAGCATAGCGAATCGTCCTCCCGTCAATGACTGCAGTGTGCTCAACGGCATCAGCCATGATTCCGCGGCTCTTGAGAAACTGCAGATTGTATCTCGTGGGATAATCCCCCAATGTTTCACTGAGCTCTAGCCACACCCGAGTCTCGACGTGTTGGACGAG
This sequence comes from Candidatus Thorarchaeota archaeon, assembly GCA_003345555.1. Classification (GTDB taxonomy): domain Archaea; phylum Asgardarchaeota; class Thorarchaeia; order Thorarchaeales; family Thorarchaeaceae; genus OWC5. The sequence goes on along the minus strand of PRDJ01000041.1, from coordinate 43,429 downwards.
GGGGTTCTCTCCGTACGTCTGGTTGCCCGAGACGGGACCTTCTTGCGGAGTGTGAGTCCGATTTGTGTGGGACGATTAACTCACTTATAGTCAACGCTCACGAAGTGAGCACTGCAGCTTATGCATGGATCGTACGCCCGAGCGACCATCTCGAATTGAAGTTCAAGGTTCTGCTTTTGGCCCTTGGTCAGGAGGTCGTCACCGCCCTTACGAATGAACGCCTCAATGTCATCCAGAAACATGGCTGTAGGGGTGATTATGTCGGCGGAAGTGATTCTCCCGTCTTTCATCTCGTAATGGTGGATCAGTGTGCCTCGCGGTGCCTCGACGCCGCCAGTGCCCACGCCTGTTTGCTTCGTGGCCTTGGCTATCTTCGGTTGATCTTGTCCCAAGAGCTTGTCTACAGTCGAAACTATCCCTTCGAGAGAATAGACCATCTCCACTGCCTGAGCGAAGTTATTGTACAGAGGGTTTCTCGGCCAGCGCTTGTTGGCCAGCTTCTTGTAGCTCTTCTTGGCCTCGCCTTTCAAACGATCACCGAGCAGGAGGACTCTTGCAAGTGCGCCAACGGTAAATGGTTTTCCGAGGTAGGCGCAACGCTTGGCAAAACTGTGGGCAACGACGCGTTCAGTAATTGCGTCTCTGTAGTCTTCGATTAGCGTTTCTTTGCCGTCTGATGTGACTAGAGTATCACCATAGTAGTCGTACTCATTATGCGGAGGTTTGAGACACAGGAACTGCGTATCCCGCTCCATGAAGTCCGGAACCTGCAAGATTCCTAGCATGTCGATTGTCTCGAGTGCAAACGGAATCAACTCGGAAGCCTCGTCGCGTATTGCAACTAGCGTCTTGTCATCCGGGAGTTTTCCGAACCCTCCCAGTATAGGATTTTCTCCATGAATCATTCTCCCTCCCATAGTTCTCATGACGAAGTTGCCGAACTTCTTCATCTTCAGAGCATTCGTAACGACCTCACCGTACTTGCCGGCCATGGCGACTGCATTTGGATACCCGAGGAAGTCGGGGAGCGCCAAGAAGTAGAGGTGGAGACTATGACTCTCTATCATCTCACCATGGTGCATGAGCTGTCGATAGGTCCTTGTCATCTCTGGAACCTGGACACCGAGGGCCTTCTCAAGACCTCTTAGTGCTGCGTACTTGTGAGATAGGTTACAGATTGCACATATCCTAGGCACAAGGCTCAAGTCTTCCTCAGCTGTCTTGCCCACGGCTAGTGCTTCGAAGAGCCTTGGCCCTTCCAAGACCTGAACCTCGACGTTACTGACCTTGTTACCCTTGATGTCTACCTTGATGCCGCCGTGACCTTCGACTCTTGCCAGGGGTTCAATCATGATGCTGTTTTTTGCTGCCAATCACAGTCACCTCACTTTGACATCCTTGATGTACTGGAGTATCTTGTGTCCCCCATAGTTGCGAATGCGTCGCATGATATCTTCGTACGCAATCCCGTAGGAAATAAGCTGCTTGACCACACTGGCGAAGTTGCCATCTCGGTTCGGACCCCAACATCCAACACAGGGAAGGCCGACGTTGATACAAGCAGAACCACATCCTCCTGCGGTTATGGACCCAAGGCAGAATTTCTTGTCAACTAAGAAGCACCGGTTCTCGTTCATCTTGCATTCATGGCAGACCGGATGCATATAGTCATCTGGTGAAGCCCCATGAATGAGTCTGGAAAGAAGAGCGAACGTCTGCGGTGCGCTGATGGGACATCCGGGCAGATAATAATCGACGGTAATGTGGGCATCAATCGGCGTTGCTTCGACGGGGTCAGTGATGAACTTGGTCTCGCCATACACCTGCTTTAGTCTCTGCGCAAACTCGCCATCTGCGGCGAACATGGCTTGGGGTCCACCGCTCACCGCGCAATTACCTATCGCTACAAGCACCTTTGCTCGGCTCCGGATTTCCTTCACGTGCGCCTTTTCCTCTTCGGTGCTGATACTGCCCTCGACTAGTGCAACATCGAGCTCTTGTTCTATCGGCTTGCTTGAGGCCATCACGAAGGATCTGATGTCAACAGCATTGAATAGGTCCAGCAGGTGATCCTCCGAGTGGATGATGAGGAGCTGGTCCCCTGCGCAACCCGTGAAGCCGTAAATGCCCACTTTGGGCTTTGCCAAAACCTTCTCTTTTTGATCGGCCATCTCATATCAACTCCCTGAAGTGAAGTGTGTCCCAATACGTGAATATGGGCCCGTCAATGCAGGTGTAAAGGTGATCCAAGACACAGTGTCCGCACTTGCCGATACCGCAATGCATGCGCCTCTCCAGTGACATCTGAATCTGCGTCTTGGGAATCTTGAGGTTCAGGAATTTCTCGATGCAGAACCGGTACATGACAGGTGGCCCACACACAATAGCATTGACATTCGAAGGATCGATTGGAGGAAGCTTGGAAAAGAGAGTAGTCACAACTCCGACGTTCTCCGTCCACTTCCCTGTTGTATCCTTGTCCACTGTGTACAGGCAAGTTATGTCTTCTCGTTCCTTTAGCTGGAAGAATTCGGTCTTGAACAGAATCTCATCGGGGTTTCTTGCACCATATAGGAAGAATACCCTACCGAATTGGTCTCTGTTGTCCATGACGTAGTACAGAATCGACCTCAAGGGCATGACTCCAAGTCCTCCGGCCACAATGAGGATATCCTTTCCAATCATGTCTTCCAGAGAGAAACCTTGGCCGTAAGGACCCCGTATGTAAACTGTGTCATTGTCCTTCTTCTGGAAGATTGCTTTTGTCACCTTACCAACTCTGCGTATTCCGAACTCGATAATGCCTGGACGGCTTGGAGTAGAGGACAGACAGAAGGGGGACTCACCTACTCCGGGCAAGGAAACCATCATGAACTGACCGGGCCTGTATGTGAAGGACATAGCACGGTTCATGTTTCTGTGCCTGACTTGCAGGAATCTATGATTGTCAATGAGATCGTACTGACGCACAATCCTCGCTGGTTCTGGCTGGAAGGGGTTCTGATACTCTTGTGCTGCAATCATTGCTTGGGCACCTCCCCAGTTGTGAGCGCCTCCGAAATCGTCAGGACATTGATGTCAACGGGACAGTACTCAACGCACCTGCCGCAACCGACACAACCAGGCTTTCCGAACTCTCCTCCATAGGCCTTCAGTTTGTGGGTATACCAGAGCTTCAGGCGGTCTGCTCTTGCACCTCGGAAGTTGTGGCCTCCGGCCACAAGGCTGTAGTCAGCAAACATGCAACTGTCCCACATTCTTTCGCGTTTTCCTTTCAAGGCGTTCGTCACATCAAATTGATCTGTGACATTGTAGCAGTTGCATGTGGGACAGACCATTGAGCACTGACCACAAGATATGCACTTGTCAGCGAAGTAGCTCCAGACCTCACTTGCAAAGGTCATGTCCATAATATCGGGCATGTTGTCGAAATTGAAGGATTTCAGGAACGAAGCATTGCGCTTTTTGCGCCATTCGGTGTAAGCATCCAAATCCTCATGCGTGACCTTATCGTCAAAGAACTCCTCTTTCTCGTGAATCATATCATAGCCGATACTTGAGCCAATCCATACTAAGTAGAATTCGCCCACGTCGACAAAGAATAGATCAAATCCTTCCTGAATCATGTCCGTGTTGGTACTCTTGCAGAGGGCGTTGTTGCAGACGGCACAGGACCAGCCAACGATCACTGAGTTCTTCCTTTGTTCCATGTAATACGGATCAGGAGGAGCACTCCCGAGAACTCTGTCTAGGGTCAACAGACCATGGATCTCGCAAGGATGCAGACCGACGACAACTCTTCTCTCAATCATGGAGTAGTCCGGCACGAAGCCGTTCTCATCGAACTTGAACATGTCAAACCTCATCGGATGAAACAGCTTCTTTGCAGGAATCATAGTCTTCTCACACAAGTTCGGGACCAACTCTGCTGCGTTCTGGGCCTTGTCATACGTAAGTATGTCATTTCTGACGACAGGACCATACAGGGTGCCGAACTTCTCTGTACTCTCGAGGAATACCTCGAGGAACTTGGGTTGCATTTTTAATATCCGCACGTGAAGACACCCGACCGATTCTGCGTGAGTTGTCTGGCCTCGGAAACTAACCTACTTATATAATCGAGCCATTCCTCGCGTCAACTGAAATGCCGTTCAAATGCATATGTAACCTGTCGGAAAGGTGACTTCCCTTATTCTCTTTCTTCCCATTTGAATGCAATTCCAGATTGTATGGGAGAAGAATACCGGCCCTACATACCTGGACCACAGACATGCCATTTCTATAGTTACTGAACTATGTTTCGAAAGCAATTGACCGTATTACTTAACAGAGGCAACTAACATAGGCATGACCTCAGGTTCACTTCATGAGCGACTACGACGCTATCATAGTTGGCGCAGGCCCGGCCGGATCAACGACTGCCAGAAGAGCCGCGCAGGCTGGGTTGAGAGTGGTGTTGGTTGACAAGGCCAAGTTCCCGAGAGACAAGCCCTGTGCTGGGGGCATTCGCCATTTTGTCACAGAGCTGCTAGACTTCGATCCAAAAGAGACCTTACACAGGCGCATAAGTGGACTTGCCCTGTTTTCGCCGTCAGGATTTCGCGTGGACTGTGTCCCGCAGGATCGTTCGAAACCGGGATACACGGTCATGCGTGAGCAGTTTGACAATCTGCTTTTCCAAAAGGCGGTCGAGGCAGGTGCTGAGACGAAAGAAGAAACACGAATCACAAAGGTTGATCAACAGTTAGATCGGGTTGTCGCCACAACATCAGAGAACGAGACAATCTCAGCGAAGTTCATCGTGGGCGCGGACGGAATCAACAGTATTGTGGCAAAGGAACTGGGATTCTATCGTGGTTGGGAAGGGAAGACCGCTGGCGTTGCAATCGAGATGGAAGCCGAGGTCGGAGCCAGCAAGGTCAGAGAGATATGTGGAGAACCCGGTGGTTACGACGCGGAGCTTCTCTTGCTGTGGTTCGGAGACCTGCCTAATGGATACATATGGTGTTTCCCGAAGCGGTCGGTGCTGAGTCTCGGGGCATGGTGCAGACAGGACATTACGCAGGACATCCGAGGCACGTTCAACAAGTGGTTCGCCAAGTTCAAGGCGCAATACTCCATCGACCCAGAAATCGTCTCGGATTCTGGTGCACGCTTTCCCATTGTTCCGGCCGAGGAAATTGCGAAGGGACGTGCGCTCCTTGTGGGCGATGCTGCGGGTTTCGTAGATGCGTTTACGGGTGAAGGAATACCGTACGCGATACATTCAGGGATAGTCGCTGGATCTGTTCTAAAAGATGCAGTCAAAGACCCTCGATTGCTAAGCAACTACCGCGAACAATGCAGAAAGACCATTATCAGCGACCTGATGGTTTCTTCGTCCATGGCGAGTCTTTTCTATAAGCGCACAAAGAACATGGAAACGCTGTGTCAGTTCTTCAGGGACGACTCGTATGCCAACTACCTGATTGCAGCTTTGCTTGGTGGGCTGTTGACACCAAAAGCCGTCAAGACAAAACTGACACGCCGAATTGTACGAAAGAGACCAGGAGCCGCTGTTTCTCTTCTCGTCTAGTCTAGCAGCCTATGCATAGGACTAATCCAGAAGATACAGCAGAAAAGAAAGAAGGAGAAGGGGGGACCGAGTAGGTCCTGCCCTAGGAACTATACTAACTAACCTTCTGCCCGCATTCGGGACAGAACTTGCCGCCCTTTAGTTCTGCTCCACAGTTAGGACAGAACTTGGTTCCCGCTGGCGCTGTGCGTGCTGCTGTGCCAGTCTGTGGCCCAGCTACTGTACCGCTGACTGCACCCATGAAGCCCATTCCTGCGCCAAAGCCGGCACCCGGGCTCTTGCCCAGCGACTCTGCAGCGCTCTTCATTGTCTCCATTCCAGCCAGATGAGCACCTTCAACCTTGCCCGTCTTAAGCCAGAAGAGCCTCTCACGGTACTGATCGGTCGTGTCGATTCCCTCGAACTTGAGGTCCACGAGTTCCAATCCCAATCGCTCGAAGTCCATCCGTACGTTGGTCTTGACCTTCAAGGAGGTCTCATCGAGCTGGGTGAAGACTGTCTGCAGGTCAAAGTGAGCGAACTCATCGATGACTTTCTCGTTCATGAATGAGCGCAAGTAGTCGTCGACCTTTGGAGTAGTGAATGCGTTTTGGTTCCCCACGACCTCGTTTGTGAATATCTTTGGTTCCTTGATTCGGAACCAGAAGTTGCCGTGAAACATCAGAGGCGCAAGGTCCGAGGTTTGTCCTCGGCCACCATACTTGCCTTGGAACTGCGATCGTGACACAAAGATGCAGGTCGCCTCGAAGACGTCACCCTTGAGCTTCTTCTGAAGCCAGCCTACCAAACCTGGCATGCTGCTTGTTGTCAACTTGTGGCGCCCTGCGATGAAAGAATCGAGTGCCTTGCCGTCTCTGTAGAAGATGGCAACCTGATTCTCCATAACAGTGAGCGAAGAGCCCCACTTTATTCTGTTGTCCGGGAAGCGCCAGACGATGTCGTCCGGGCTCGCATTGGTCCATTCAATTGAGTCGGCCATTTATTACACCAGAACTTGGAGTACTGCGGCCTATTGGGCTGTAATCCGTTTTAAAGATTGACATGCTAGGGTTCGCGGTTGCATGCTTCAGCCCTTAGGTCGGTCGGGTAGCATGCTAGCAGTGTCCGGTATATAAAAGAAAGCCTGACATGACCGCATCCTCACTCGGTCACACTAGAGAACCATTGTCATCATGTCCTCGCCAAGAACGACCTCTGTTCCCTGATCCGCACCGATGGTTGATATCACTTTCTGGATGTTGAAGACCACTTCAGGGAAGGCATGCACTATTATGAGCTTCTTAGGTCTTGCCTTTCTGACAACCTCTGCCAGCTGGCTTGGCGAAGTGTGGACTCCTTCCGAGTGTCTTCCATCCAACCAGTTGCATTCGTGTATGAGGATATCTGCGCCTGTCGCGAGTTCAATGACTTCTTTGCAGGGGGCAGTATCACCAGAGATTACTACTGAGCGGCCTCCTTGTTCCACTCTGAACGCCCTTGAGTCCATGATGCCGTGCTGCGTCTTTCGACACATTACTGTCAACAACCCGGTCTTGACGATATCGCGCTCCTTTAGCTCTGTTACTTCAACGTTGACCTTGCCCCTGAGGTAGGGATAGATGACTTCGTTGAGCATGCGGAACCATTCGCGAGCAGGAGGAGGGGCGTAGAGATGCAGAATCTTGTCAAATGCTGAAAGCCATAGCGTCTGATACAAAGCGATGAAATCTGACGAATGGTCGACGTGGAGGTGGCTAATGAAGACACTGTCGAGGGTCTTCACGTCAGTTCCAGTCTCGACAAATCTGTGAAGTACTCCTGAACCTATATCGAACAGGAACGACCTGTCGCCTTGCTCAACAAGGATGCCGGACTGCACTCGCTTGGTATCCGGCAGTGATGTGCCAGTACCTAACAACGTGATTCTCATTGTTGTCGGGTCTGCAGTCAGCAGGCTAGGTAATCAGTCTTCTCATTCAGTTGATGCCCGGCACTAGCAAAGCATGGTCGTATGTTGCTTCACGTCAGCTGTGAATTGTTTACGACAATGATCCATTGAAAAGAAGACGGGATTGTCAGGGAGAGGAATCCCGTGACAATCCTCAAGATTCCTACTCCTGGTAACCTTTCATGAAACCTTCGCGCTGGTTCCACTTTTCCTCAAGACGCTGCACGATTTGCCACATTCTGTAGGTGTAATTCCATGCGTCATCGAACTTGCCTTGATTCATCTTGTCTGTGAACTCCTCGGCGACATCGTTGATTGCACCAATGTCGTCAATAATGACAGCATCGAATTCATACATCCGATCGAGGGATTTCGAGCCAATCTTCTCCTTCGAGCCCCATGACGAATAGCCATAGTCCGCATATCGTATGGCGGACTCGATCTTGTCTGTTAAAGCAAGCATTCGGTCAAAGGTCTCGAACGTCTTGGTCAGATTGTAATCCACCATCATGCCCTGCAGCTTCTCGAGGTCCTGTTTGACTAGGCGGAGCTGGTCAGCGAGGAACTCACGAAGGACTTTGTCTGCGGCGCGGCGTTCTTCCTTCTCCTGGTATCCGTGCCAACCAGGGATGTAGTGGGTAATCTTGCCGAAGAAGCCACCCTTGATGTCCTTGGCTGCTTTCTTCCTGATTCGCTTGGCAATGTCATCAGTTACTTTGCCCAATTGTGGTTTCTCCTAGAGAGTTGCTCAACCCCCCTGTTTGGCACAGGACCGGGGTTGACCTGCTAATCCTGTGGCCGCCTACCCTTAAAAAGAATCTCACGCTCGTGTCCGCTCGGCTTCACATTCGGCGTTTGGATGCCGAGTCGATGCTGGGAAGGTGGGAAGGGGCATCCGTAAGGATGCCTCACAAGAAGACTAATCCAATAGCCTACCACAGCTGGTACTCGCGCTTGATGAATCCCTTCCAGAGATAAGGCAACTTGGCAATGACTTCATCGCATATGCTTTCCACGGAACTCTTCACCGAGCTGAGATTGACGTTTCCATATAGCTCAACGTTTACAGCCTGAGGTTCAGTTATTGGAGCTCCTATCTGACTGACAACGTAGCAGTAGACCTGCTTCAGTTCGGGGTGCTCACCGGCTATTCGGTCGACGATTTCTCTGGCAGCCACATTGTATGTCTTTCCAACATGTGATATGGGATTCTTGCCCGCTGCAGCTTCAAGCGTCATCGGTCTGTATGGAGTGATTAGACCATTGGCTCTGTTGCCACGGCCGACTTGGCCATCATCGCCGTGCTCGGCTGATGTGCCAGTCACAGTTAGGTAAAACAGACCTTTGGATGGATCGTCTGCGGTGTTGACTGCAACAGTCACGGGCATGTCCGTGATTTTGACGGCCTGGTCAATCAATAGATCCTTCACAGTCTGCATCACGTTGGCGTACTCGTCTGCGTCTCTTGTCTCTGTTGAAATTACAGCAACAGCAACCTGCAAGTGGATCTTCTTGCCTACGCGCGTACCCATGACCTTAATGTCCTCGCCGATTTGGGGCCACTTCTTCTTAACCGCTGGGGAGTTCAAGAGGTGCTCAGATTCCAGAACAAGTTTCTCTGTTGCTGACATCGGCGCATAGGCGACGCCAAAGCTCGTGTCGTTTGACCTCGGGATTTCCACTCCCGCGTCGAAGTTACCGACAAGATCAGTGCTACCCGCACGTATCTTGTAGTCGATGATGACATCAGAGTTCACATCAAGATGAGGCAAGTCCTTGCTCATCCATTCGCGCGTGTGTTCCACTGCGAATTTTCCCACTGGAACCTGACGGGTGTAGTCTCTCCCGATGACATCAACAGCGCGGCCGCTCATCAGGATGTATATCGGTTCGATTACGTCTCCTCCACCAAAATGAACATTGGACAAACCTCCTGCTAGCAGAACCTTGTCCACGTTATGATGCTGGACTCTGCCGAATTCCTTCAGGTAGTATTCGCTGAGGTGTATTGAGAGCTCCTCAGCGGCCTTGTCACAGAGAGTGTCAGGATGGCCCTTGCCCTTCCTTTCAACTATCTCCACTTTTCGGTCTGCAACGCAGATACCTTCTCCTTTCGTGACTTCTAGGTTCAGGCCCATAAGGCTCAACTCACTTTCTTTTCATCGTGCCCTGAGGGCGCTTCTTAAATAGCTTTGGATAGTGATTACTACCGGTAATGATTATCATCTTCTAGATAACTGTTAGGAATTGGAGATGACCATCTTGATACTCACACCTGAACTCGTGACGGCATTGAGGCGGCAAGCGGGGATGACTCAGGGAGAGCTGGCGCATGCCGTGGGTGTATCGCAATCCTACGTAGCGCGAATCGAGTCTGGCACTCTCGACCCGAAGCTCTCCGTAGCGAACAAGATACTTGAGGTTCTCAGCGAGCATTCCGGTCCGGTTCTGGGTGATGTCATGACCGCTGATCCCACGACTGTGGACGCACGTGATTCAGTTTCGAGTGTTGTTCTGATTATGCAGGAACGTGCATTTTCTCAGCTACCCGTGGTCAGGAGTGGACGGGTCATTGGCATCATCACCGAACTTGGCATCGTCCGGAATCTACGACGCAATCTTGCACAAGTTTCGGTACAAGCAATCATGGATCCTATTGCTCCCCCAATGTTCGACGAGAGCACACCTCTGAGCTTCATTCTGCCCCTGTTCGAATCTTTTCAGGCTGTACTTGTTCAGAAGCAAGGACGTCTCATCGGTGTCGTCACGAGAGCTGATGCCATGAAGTCTGCGCACTGAATTCCGAACGCACAGATGATAACCGATTCGATGAGCGTACTCACGCAGGTTCGCTTGGAACGTCGAAACGACGAATGTTCGCCTTTAACGCTTCCACGTTTTCATGTCCTCGCAGGAGAGGTTATAAGTCGTCAAGCGAAGTTCTCACTAGAGGGAACGGACTTGACTCAAGAGTTCGAAGTTCTGGAGGACCTTCGCGAGGGCATCGACTCATTTGTCGAGCGCTGGTCCAAGATACAGAGAAACTCAGTCAAATCCATTCAGGCAGTCACCAACACTCTTGTTCAAGTCGAGCACCTAGATGGTCCAATGGGCAAATTGGATGGCTTCAAGGACATCAGGGAAAATGCTCGGGGCAAGCTCTTGGTCACCCTGTTCGATAAGCTTGTGCCCTCTCTCGAGGCATCGATCAGGGAGTTCACTAAGCTGATGAAAATGTTCGAGACCCTTCGACAGAAAGTATCGAGCATTCAGACCTTCGCCGAATCATTGAGAAGCAATGCCGAAGAGTCGCCGGAGCTCGAGGACCTCATTGGTTTTCTGGATCTCATAGTAATGAGTGTGCATGACATACTCAATATGTTCGAAGCAGAGTTTCTGGTGAAGATCACTATCTACAATGACTTGGAAGAAGGCGCGGCTGACGTAGGTATCATCAGTAACTACCTTACTATCTGGACTGCTGAACCGAACATCGAGCCGCATGCGTTGGAGAAGCTATTGAAGGACTTGGACGAGCACTACGAGCTTCTTCGAGAGATATTCCAAGGAAAGACTGGAATCAGGGTACCGGATGCCTACAAGAATGTCACTTTTTGAGAGTCGACATTTTTTGGAACCATCACGCTTAATTGCCATGACAATCGGTCATAGACAACTCCAGCGAATCTGATGCGCCAGCGAGGAAATGTTCATGGCCGACAAGGATGAAGAGATGGTCGTTACCCCTTGGGAAGTCAGAGGCAAGATTGACTATGATCGTCTAATCGAGTTGTTTGGCACGCAAAGGATCGACCAGAGGCTAAGAGAGCGAATCTACAAGGCCGCGGGCGAGAAGCATTTCCTTCTCGAAAGAGGTCTGTTCTTCTCACATAGAGACCTTGACTGGTTACTGGACGAATATGCAAAAGGCCACCCGTTTTTCATCTACACAGGCAGAGGACCTAGCGGCCAAGTCCACATTGGTCACCTCATACCTTGGATGTTCACCAAATGGTTGAAGGACCGTTTCAAGACGCGCCTGTACTTCCAGCTGACCAATGATGAGAAATTCTTCTTTGAGGAGTGCATGACAATCGAGGAGGTCCGTCATTATACCTACGAGAACTCCTTGGATCTTCTGGCCTTAGGATTTGAACCTGAAACGACGTTCCTGATTGATGACATCAAACACATTGACCTGCTATACGAGCTTGGTGTTCAGGTTGCCAAGAAAGTGACGTTCTCCACTGCAAAGGCAGTCTACGGCTTTGAGAACTCCATGAATATCGGAGGTATCTGGTATCCAGCTCTTCAAGCTGTGCCGGCGTTTCTGCATTCTTGGATTGTTGGCAAGAACGTTCCCTGTCTCATTCCTTGTGCGATAGACCAAGACCCGCATTGGAGAGTCACTCGCGATGTTGCAGACAAGCTGGGATACTACAAGCCCGCGTCTATCCAGAACAAATTTGTCCCAGGCTTGGGTGAAGGGGGAAAGATGTCCTCTTCTGATCCAATGTCGGCCATCTTTACGACTGACAAACCGAAACTGGCTAGGAAGAAAGTCATGAACGCGTTCACAGGCGGCAGGGCCACAGCAGAGGAGCAGAGGAGGCTTGGAGCAAATCCCGACGTGTGTTCGGTCTTCAAGTATTACTCATTCATCTTCATGCCGGACGACAGAGAACTCGCAGACATCGACCAGAAATGCAGAAGCGGAGCGATTCTTTGTGGTGAATGCAAACAAATACTTGCGCCAAGGATGGTTGAATTCTTGGAACGCCATCAGGCCGCACGAGAAGAAATGAAAGATCGAGTGGATGAGTTTTCTGCGGCGCGCCTCCGTGACGAAGTCAGAAGGTAGTGTCTACCATTTCCTAAGTGCACATCTGATGGCACCGATTCAAAGCCAACCCACTATTGGCAATCCGCGCTGGGTATATACAATAGGAATTAATAATAGAGAATGACCGTATGGTTATCCTAGTTCACAAATCGCGGAGAACTAAACATGGGGACAGAAGCACAGGCAGCGGACATTTTCAAGTGCCCGGTCTGCAATGGTAACGTCCGAATTGGTCCCGATGATATGGTCATTACCTGCAGCTATTGTGGCAGTACGACGACCATAGAAGGGAAAGCAATTGGGGACCACCTTATGGAAATGGCCATAGGCGACAGAGAGCGAACAGATGGTTTTCGTGCGTATCTTGGGAAGCACAAGGGGGCGAACAAGGCTCTCGTGCAAGGCGCTCAAGTCGTGGAGAACAATCTGATCTTCGTTCCCGTCTGGACTTCCAAGGTGAAGGCTGATAGCTGGTACAAGGGCTACAAGACAGTACAGGTTCCGGTGCAACGAACACGGACCGTGAGAGATTCGCAGGGCCACACTCGTACTGAAACCTACACCGCGTACGAGACCGGTTATGTGCCGGTGCAAAGTGAGATTCACTCCGATACAGATGAACCATTGTTGGCAAGGAAAGGGTCCCGTTTCTACGGTCTGGAAGATTACCTCAAGGCGATTGACTTGAAAGACACAGTGCGATACGATTTCGAGAAGATCAAGGACCTAAAGCCCACCATGCTCAATGCCGAGATAGGAGCAGATGAATACGAGAAGAGTGCCAGTGGTCAAGTCGCTGACAGGCACAGGGCTCAGGCCAAGTCCGGTCTTTCTGAGCTTTTCGACTGCAGAACAACAACGGCTGTTCGGGGTACGACTTACCTTCAAGCCCCGTTTGCGCTGATTCGGTATAAGTTCGGCGGTGGTCTTTTCAAGTGCGCCATGGACGGACACACTGGCAGAGTGCTTGTCGGAGAGATTCCTATCACGAAAGGGCAGAGGGCGCTATGGACACTCCTTGCAATCCTCGGCATTATCGTGGCTGCAGTGGGCGGTGAGTTCGCCTATCGTGGGTATATCACCGAACCGGGCAGTGTGATGATAGCTGGTATCGCAGCAACAGTGGTGGGAATCATAATGACAGTTCTCGGCATCAGGATTCTGATGATGCCTCAGCGAGAGGAGAAGGGGTGATAGCAGTGACAAAGTGCGCGTTTTGTGGTGGAGACATCAAATCTAACCCTGATGATTTGTTGTTGATATGCCCATTCTGTGGGACTGCACAGACCGTTGAAGGAGCCAAGCTAAAGGAGCACTACATGATTCGTGTCCACTTCGATCAGAATCAGTCATTCACAACGCTCCTAGACTGGGTCTCAAAGCAGCTTGGCGTGCCCGGTGATCTTGGATCGACCGCCCATCTGCTAAAGGCTGAGCAAATCTGGTACCCCTTCTGGGTGAGTCGCATCGATGCACAGTCTTCGTACAAAGGCCTTGGCCGGGATGCTACGTTCAGCGATGAATGGCCGCAGTACCGCGGGGCCTACAAGAGGATCGATTTCTTCTGGAAACCGGAGTCTGGCGAATTCAGCAGGAACTACGAGATTAAGGTTCCCGGAGTAGGCGCGATTGACCAAGACATAAAATCGATGGCGATTCCGACTAGGGCGAAGGAGTACTTCAGCCATGACCACGCGGAGCAGTATGGCGGCACATTGCTTCATAGTCAGATGTCTGAGGATGGAGCGAAGGCAGCCGCTAAGCAGATTGCGCTTGACCGACAGACTGGATTGATTACGCAAGAGATTTCGAAAATTGAATCGAGAGACGATAAGGTCAACATTGGAGAGACATTCTTGGTTCATGTTCCAGTCTGGGAGATTCAGTATCGATATGGCAACAAGAGCTTCAAAGCGTCTGTGTCTGCCTCTACCGGATATGTCATAGAAAGTGAGTATCCGCGGTCTGCAGCATTCAGAGCAATGGGGCTCGGGCTCGGCTTCGTTCTCCTAATCATCGGTGCAGTCCTCTTGGCAATGGGCCTTGGCGTACTGGAGATTCCGTTCGCGCCTATACAAGAACTCGTGGGAGCATATGTGGGTGGAGATCTTGTAGCAGGGGGCCTACTGATGGCAGTGGCTCTCGTTTTCATGTACAAGGGAGCTTCAAGAAAGCAGGCAAAGGAGAAGGAGTAGGACATACGTCCTACCTCAACTTTTTTGCACTTGTCTCTAAGAAGAGAGAGGAGTAGGCAACTCGACTGCATCACCATTGAGTCCCAATCGAGACGGTATTGGCGATTCGCGGAATACTGCTCTGAGCTCCGGAGTAAGAATCGAGTTCAGGGCCTGCGCCATGTCCTGCGTATTGTCAAATAGAATGGGTTCCGAGTCGAGAGCTTCCTCCACGCCTGCCCTGACCAGCCAAGGTCCAAGGAGTTGATTCAGCTGGCCTCGAGAGTGGTGAAAGACGATGATATGGGAGTTGTTCCTTTCCCTCGCTAGGCACTGGTATGCTGAAAACCTTGCGTGGTCGGCGTAGATGGACGTTTTTGGATCCGTTGTCGGATGGCGAGGGTCCTCTAGGCTGTAGCCTCCTGACTGAGACCCATTCCCCGTCTCCACCCGGAGGTAGTCGACTCTGGGGTCGCCGGGTTGGAATAGTACCACAAAGGTGTCTCCATATAGACTGCCAAGGTGGATTCTATATGTTTGAGATGACGGCCTCTCAACGATATCCATCAGGACCTTGCTGACAAAGGCATCGATTGCTGCCTTGTATGCTCCCCTTAGGGGGACGAGCCTTCTGCTGTTGAGTCTTCCCAAGAGACCAACAGCCAGCAGGCGGGCAACTTGGTCAAGGCTATAGTCGTATTCAAGGAGCTGGCAGATTCCGTCAGATGCCGGAATGTCCTTGCTGGTGATTCTCTCTGCCACCTTGGTGATCTCTGGTTCCGAGAGGAGTTCGATTGACTTTACAGTGACTGATGGACTTGACGGGAGCAGAGCGGGTTGAGTCTGGATTCTGATGGGTGGAATCTCACTTGTTTCGACACGTATCGCTACAGGGCTAACAGAGAGGGCTATTGTCTGGAGAGCCCGAACTGTGTCTTTGGGATACATCTCTCGAGCATTGACTGGTGTAACGAATCTATAGAGGCACCTTCTCATGGTGATGACTGCTTCACGATCTAGACCTTTCCAAGCCCCAGGATGATCGTAAATTGAAAGATGCTCTGAAGCGTCGGTCGAAGCGAGTACGCCTGCAAGCAAGTACGGATACTTGGCGGGTTCGACAGAAATACCGGGTGGACTGAATACTGTGAATGATCTTCTCACTGGCATCGGAACCAGTTGAACTTGGGTCGTGATTACTTGTCCAATTGACATTCTAACCCAACCTGAACTTCTCCAGACTGAGTTATTCGACTGCGAGGATTGCTAAGCCAGTTGTTCAACACAGGAATATGACACTTGGAACATGAGCATCCCAGAGGGGGGTTTCCGAAAGTATCTCCTTGACTTTGTCTTTTCTCCGAGTTCTGACCGACCTGCATGGCCGTGGGCAGCCGTGTTCCCAAGGTTTATGTTGTCCTTAGGGTGGAGAGTTTGACTCGGGAGAGTCAGCTTTGGCGGGCCAAGGATTGCAAGCTGCTGGTCCGACGAAGCGGCGTATCAGTGACCGCATCTCAGATTGGCTTCCGGGACACAAAGCGGGAGTGGAGATTCTCCTTTTTTCGATCTTGATGACTGTCACATCGTGCATTCATTACTTCGTCACGCTGCTCATGTGGACCCAGCCAGGGTTCGCACTTGATGACTCCTGGATTCACCTCCAATTCGCCCGGACAATCTATGAAGGTCACCCTTGGGAGTATTCACCAGGCGTTCCGTCGACCGGTTCGACAAGTCCTCTGTGGTCCATCTTGCTTAGTTCTCTTCTTCTCTTCACCAACGATCCTGAAAGGCTGGTATTGGGAACTTACGTGATCGCGACAGTTCTCTACTGTCTATGCACTTTTCTGGTCGGACTTGTCGTGAGAAGCTATACAGGACATACTGTTTGGGGATTTCTCGCCATGGCTGCCTTTGTTCTGTTTCCGAGAAACACTTGGCTGATGCTCTCTGGCATGGAAACACCCCTCTTCGTCTTCATGCTAATGCTCTCCATTTACCTCCTTGACAAGACCGAGGTGAAGTACGATCCTCTGTTAGGAGTTGTTGCAGGACTTGCTTATCTTTCAAGGCCCGAGGGTATCTTGGTGTGTTTGGTTTGCTTTCCGATGAGATTCCTGATTGTCACAATCAGAAGACAACTTACACTCCGCCGTGTAGCTTCGTTCCTCTTGGCTGGGGCATTGGCTTTGCTTGTTGTGGTTCCTTGGGTCATGTACTGCCTCAGTACAACGGGATATCCCCTGCCCGATACCTTCTATGCAAAGGTTCACGTGCCAAACGTTTCGGAAATCGAGGCTTGGGATTTCTGGTGGTCCGTTTGGTTGCTTGAGTTCCCCTTCATCACTATCGGGGTAGTTTCAGGCATCTATCTGGCTATCAAGGGAAAGCCCTATACATGGTTGCTGGGTCTCTCTCTGCTACTGCTCTACAGATTTTCTAATCCATATGGGGCACTCATCAATAACGCAAGGTATCTTGTGCCAGTCTTCGACCTGCTCGTCATTACTGCGGTTGCTGGATTTGCTTGTTTGTTTCAAAGATTGTTTACTGCGAGAATTCGGCCAGGAACAGAAGCACTTGTACAGGTTGCTGCCGTGTTCATTGTCATAGACCTCGTACTAGTACCGCTCCTCCCCGAGTATTTCATTCAAGCACAGCTATTTGGCAACGCTGTAAAGAACATAAACGAGCAGCAAGTCCAGATTGGCATCTGGCTGAGAGACAATACACCGGAAGATGCAGTCTTCGCAATTCACGATGCTGGAGCGCTGCGTTTCTTCTCCGGACGTTCTGTGATAGACTTGGCTGGTCTCGTGACTCCTGCCATCGTTCACGGCAACATGACCGTTATAGAGACTTTGAGCTACCTCAAAAACCACGGATGCGACTACTTTGTGTTCTTCGATGAGATATTCTTCTACTGGTACTGGCTACCCGGCGCGTACGACAAAATCTATACGGTTCATTTGGAGGACAATTTCATAAGCGGACGAGACACAATGTCTGTGTTTCGGGTGAACTGGAGCAAGACAAGCTTCAGTTGAGAACTTCTCAGATTTAAGCTGAGGTGATTCGGATAGTGAATAAGTCACTGACGTTCTGAGGCCGTCGATTAAAGAATAAGCTTATGTGGGTCACGTCTCTTTGCGGCGTAGGGAGAGACACTTGACAGACCTGAAGGCTCAGATATCGGAGTATCTAGATTTCTTGAAAATGAAGTATACATACAAGGACGGCATCTTTGAGCTTCTATTCAGTGAAAGAAAGGATGACAGGCCTGCTGCTCCCGGACGAACAGCTGAAGAAGGCTATTTCCGATATACCATATGGATTCGCCCAAGAGAGAAATGGGTCGAAGTGTATTGTGATGTCTATCCCTTGGCTAACATACCTCCGGACAAGAAAGCCGACGTCCTCCTTGACCTGCTAGGATGCAACAGGAAATATGCTGAGGTCTGTTTTGATTTTGATGAGTCCCGGGGCATGATAGGCACCTCGCAAGAGATGATGGCTCAGGGACTCAATTTCGATGAGTTCCGCGAAGAGTTCTTGGCAGTGCCATGGGCGGTCAAGAAGTTCTGGAGTGAGGTAGCAAGGAAGCATGGACTGAAATAGACTCAGAGTGTCCCCAGACGCTGCTTCAGTCCGATGACGAGACGATCATACAACTCCAAGGGGTTGCGTACACCCAGGAACCCTCCCGTGTACACGTCGTTGCTCCCTCCTCCCTTTCCTCCCATCTGTCTTATCAAATCGCCCACGATGCTCTCCGCTGAATCATTGATGTCGTTAGTCACAACTATGAAGTTAGACTTCTCTCCGGGGGACATCAAGAGGACTATTGAAGCACCCGTCATGTGCATCTTCTTGACAAGTCGTTTCATTCTGTTCGTGTCAAAAGCGGGCAGATACTCGTGAACAAATGCAATCTTACCTGCCACCTCTACGACAGGCCGCTCGACAACTAAACGCTCGACAGTATCAAGGAGCTCATTCCGCTCATTCCATGCAGTCTTGCTCTTGTCTAGTACTGCCCCGAGCTGGTCGAATTCGTAAGGATATTCGTACTTCCTTGTAAGCGCAGCATTAAACACACTGGAGACAAGCTCCGATGCCGGTTCACCGGCCACGAACTCAAGCCGGACGCTGGAATCCGTAAGCTTGTAGTCGACCACTTTGAACAGCCCTATGTCTCCGGATTTCAGCACATGAGTACCTGAACAGGCCGAACTGTCAGACTCCCCTATTTTCACTATCCGCAATCTGTCGTGCTTGGAGGTCACTCCTTCGCGGACTCTCACGCTTGCATCAAGTCGTGAAGAATCGACAATCTCGGTAGTAACAGGGATATCGAGCGCCACTAGGTGTTGAACCTCAGATTCGGCTCTCAGAATATCCTCTACTGCTACGGAGGCTCCCGTCAACTCGACGATTCCATGTTTGCCATCAATCCAGATATATCCCGGCTGCAATTGGGGCTTGTGCTTCCTGAGGGTGCCGACAAACAAGTGTTCGGCACTGTGGTTCCGCATCATTGCCCTTCTCCAATCCATGTTCACTACTAGTGCAGCTTCTGTCCGCCCCGAGACAGGTTCTTGGGTGACGACAGCGATACCTTGTTCCCTCATAACGGTGTCAGTGAACGGAACACTCTTCTTTCCGATTCTCAGTTCGCCTCTGTCTCCTGCTTGGCCGCCGCCTTCGGGCCTAATGACGTTCTCTCGGATTCTGACTTCGAAAGCCTTGCCCACAGGCTGACAATCCAATACAGTGACCCTGAATTCCGGAATCAACGGGTCAGTCCAATACGGGAGGATATCACTTTCCATGCTATCATCATCAGCCGAAACACACAAAACCCACCTTAAACTCGACCCTCATTGACTGGTGACACCGCAGATGGTTGGATTCCTTAAGCGAGATCCCGTTTCCAAAGCGAAGAAGTATATTGAGAAGGCGTTGAATGAGCTTCAGAGCAACTATCCTGACTATGCGAGTCAGGAATACGAGCATGCTGCAAGACTGTTTCTGGAAGCAGAGGAAATCGACTTTGCTGTGAAATACTTCCGAGAGTCGGCAAACTGTGCCCTGCAATCGGAGGACCATGTCCGTGCAGGTGACATCAAGACCACTGCAGCCGAAGCTTTGGTGGCCGACGGTCGATTCCAAGAAGCCGGCAGTATGTACTCTGAAGCATCTGACCATTACCATCACGACAGAAAGGGTGGTGAGTCTGCTCGAGCCCTATCGACGGCCGTCCTCTGCTACCTTGCCGCCCGAAGCTTCGAGACTGCCGTGAATCTCCTCCGAAAAGCAGAGGGGCGATTAACGGGGTCTTCAGAGGAAAGAAACCCTGCTCTCAATCTGGCCGCCATTGCTGTAGCAATACTCTGCGAGGGCGAGGGCGTAACGCGGAAGGAGCTTCAGAAGGCTGTTGATCAATTCAAGGGTAAGCCTTCAGAGTCGACCTTACTCGATTTCATAGTTTCATCATTGAAATTGGCGCTTGATACAAACGTCGTCGTAGAATGGGCCGGCCGAAAGGAAGATACTGTTCTTGTGAAGACGCCAATCGAGTTTGAAGTCAAGTACAGATGTCCTGCTTCAGTCCGCGTCGTTGACTACCGTGTTTCCTTATCGTCGAACCTTGTCATGTCGAAAATGCCGAAAATCGCTGGCAACGTCGCTACGGAAGATTCGTGGCTCATGGAAGTGACCCCGATTCTGGATGGCGGTGGAGTAGTAGGGCCAATCAAGATGAGACTGGAAGGCGATAAAGTCCTCGTGAACAGGCAGAGCAATACAATAAGATTCGGGGTTTCTCCTGCACCGCCTCTGCTCGAATTGTCTCTGAACCCGCAGCAGCTGTCTTGTTCAGTCGGTGATGAAGTTGTGATCGACGTTGTGTTGAAGAACAGCGGACATGGTGCGGCAAGCAATATCACAGTCACCACTGAGCTATCAGCTGGACTTCAGCTCTCACTGGGGAATGACCAGAAGTCAATCCAGTTCCTTGCTACGGGCGAGGAGATGAGATTCCTGCTCTATGTGAAAGCAGTGGGTCGTGGGGATGGTCTTGTCACAATCAAGACAAAGGAACCTACTCAAGAAAAGGAGACGGCCAAGACAGCTCTTGTCAGAGTAGCTTAGGGTTTCTTTGACCCAACCTTCTTTCGCTTCTTCTCTCTTTCTTCAAGGATGCTTAGACAGGCATCCATCACTCCCATGATTGTCTCCTCCTGTTTAAACATCTTCAGAAGGTCGCGGGCGTCATCAAACCGGTTCTCGGTCAGAGCTTGGCTGAATGACAGGAGCGTCTTGAGCCAATCCCAAGCGGTCTTGTCCACTATGCGTTTTGCCCTGTCTATCCTCTTTTTTGCCTCGGGTGCCTTTTCAATCGTTGCGAACCCCATGGCCGCGAGAGACAGATCTATGAGAGCTCTCTCTGCTTTTCCATCTTGGAGAGCTTCTTCCGCAGCCTTGTCATAGAGCTTTGCCATCTCTTCGGCGCAAGTAAGAAAGTAGTCCGCATTGCCTAGCTTGTGACATGCATGGGCAGCCCAAAGGTACGACTGCGCTGCGATTTCGGTCAGCCCTCCCTCGAGGGCTTCTCTTGCTGCGTTCTCGAAGAGAGTGAGTGCAGTGGCCTGCTCATCCACCTGCCGATACTGACTGGCCGCCTCGAAGTAGGCCATAGCAGCAGCCTTGTGGTCGCCTTTCTCATAGCTCATTTCTGCATACCGATGAAAGTACTCGGCTGCTTTCCGGGTCATCTCCACAACATGGTCGAGATAGCAGCTTGCAGCCTGCTTGTACTGGTTCGCAGCCTGAAAGTACTTCTCGGCTTCAGCGAACTCACCTGCAAGCCTTTCCCACTGGCCACATTCGTCTTCCATATTCTTCAAGCTCCGGACGGCGCGTCTATGGACTGCACTCAAACGCTGAACTAGAGAACAATTAGGGCGCGTGAAGCACAAATATGTTACTCTGACGTATTGGCTGTCGAAAAACCGCTTTAGTGTATTCGACATCTAGGGTCAGCACACTGACAGCCTAGATGTTATCCTAGCATTATCTCGTTGGTTTCTTGCCTGCCCCGGCGGCACGCGATTTGGTTTCGCTTGCCACCATCCCATCAAGGATCTCCTTTGCTCTCTCTGCTCTGACGTTTTTCTCTTTCACGAGCTGGTCCGCGATTACTTCAATCATGTCTCCCTTTGCGCCAGCTGTAGCTGCGATGTTCCGGGCGTGGAGTGCCATGTGCCCTTTCTGAATACCTTCCGATACCAACGCTCGAAGTGCTGCTAGGTTCTGGGCGAGACCAACACTTGCGACAACATGACCTAGTTCCTGTGCGGTCTTCACTCCGAGTATCTTCACGCATGCTCTTGCTGCAGGGTGAATCTTTGTCGCGCCCCCAATAAGCCCTACTGCCATCGGGATTTCTATCGAACCAACCAGGTTGCCATCAGCGTCCTTTTCGTACTTCGTCAAGGACGTGTATCCATGCGTGGCAGCATAGCTATGTGCTCCCGCCTCGATTGCACGAAAGTCGTTTCCAGTTGCTATCACGACTGCGTCAATCCCATTCATTATCCCTTTGTTGTGGGTCGCACATCTGTACGGGTCTGCCTCAGCAAATGCCCATGCAGCTACTATGCCATCAACCACTTCGTCGCCACCGAGGAGTACCTTGTCGAATGTTGCCTTTGCCCGCACAAGCCTCTGGTCTGCTAGGTTTGACAGAATTCTCAATAAGACCCTGCCGCCCGACAGTTTCTCTATCATGGTGGCGACAGCTTCTGCCATCGTATTGACAGCATTTGCGCCCATGGCGTCTCGAGTGTCAACGATCAGTTCTGTGATGACCATCGGCCCAACCTTTGTTTCTATGACTCTCGCACGAAGGTCCTTGGCTCCGCCTCCAAAACGCACCAAGACAGGATCTTGAGCATTGGCTAATTCTATGATCTTGTCCTTAGCCTTCAGTATCTCTCGCTTCGCTTCATTCGGCTTGGCAATGTCAACCGCCTGGATCTGTCCTATCATGAGGGGACCAGTATCTGTCGCTGTGAATCCGCCATGGTCTCTAGCAAAGCGCGCGGCATTGCTGGCCGCGGCGACCACGGATGGCTCTTCAATTGCCATCGGAATCAAGTAGTCTTTTCCATCTATCAAGAAGTTTGTCGCTATTCCAACGGGCAGAGTCATTGCACCGACCACATTCTCAATCATGTGGTCGAGCGTCTCCATTTCGACCTTCCCGGGATCTACGAGAGCCGCAAAATCACTATCGCTTATCCCCACTATCTCTGATAGTCTCTTGACCCGTTCTTCTCTTGTGAGCTTGTAGAAGCCAGAGATTCTTGAATCCAAGAACGACACCTTTCACCCGGTCTCCTTGGAGCCCTAATAAGAATGCTGGAGCCCATGTGATGCCAAGGGCCTTTGAGAATAGGTTTAAGACAGTGCATCTTTGCCTTCGCTTCGGACTCAGTATGACTTCAAAGAGAGACATCAGTGACATTGTCGTAGGGCTCTGTAAGAAGAGAGGCTTTTTCTGGGGGCCGTCGCCTGAGATATACGGCGGCAGCTCCGGTCTCTACGATCTTGGTCCTTTGGGCAAGCTGATGAAGAACCGCTTGGAGGCAGCCATCCGTGATTCATTCGTGCGTGTCAACTATTGGGAAGTTGAGTGCCCCACTGTAGCTCCCGAAATCGTCTGGAAGGCATCAGGTCACCTCGAAGGCTTTGTAGACCCGGTGACTCGTTGTACCAAATGTGGCCAAGCATACCGCGCGGACAATCTCATCGAAGAGCAGGCACCGGATGCCAAGATCAGGGGACTCTCTCTGGACCAGCTTACAAAGAAAATCAAGGAATTGGGTGTTCGATGTCCGGCGTGCAAGGGCGAGCTGGGTCCTGTCGAACGATTCAATCTCATGCTGAAAACCCGGCTTGGCCTCGATCAAGATGCGTACATGCGTCCAGAAACTGCCACAACCACGTATCTGATCTTCAAGCGGCTTCTCACATTCTTCCGTGACAAGCTGCCAGCAGGCGTGTTTCAGATTGGCAAGGCATACCGTAATGAGATTTCTCCCAGGCAAGGAATGCTCAGGCTTCGAGAGTTCACTCAAGTCGAGGGCCAGCTCTTCATACTTACCGAAGACGAACAGTCTTGGTCCCAGTTTGATAGCATCAAGGGTGATGAGCTGCCGCTATTGCCCTACCAAGCTCAGATTGATGGGCCGAATCAGGTCCAGCTCTTCAGTATATCTGATGCCTTGGAGCAAGGGCACTTCAAGACGAAGGCCTACGCATGGTGCGTTGATTTGGCGTTCAGGATTTTCAGGACCATGGGATTCTCGCTCGAATCAATGAGACTGCGTCAGCATCTGCCTGCAGAGCGTGCACACTATGCAGCTGATGCTTGGGACATAGAAGTGTATACGAATAGCTTTGGTTGGGTTGAGTGCTGCGGCATACATGACAGAGGCAGTTATGATCTGGGCCGACACCAAGAATTCTCGAAAGAAAGTTTGAGCGTGAAGTCGGGCACTGAAACGGTTGTGCCCAATGTACTCGAGATTGCATTCGGCGTTGAGAGACCCCTTTTCTGTCACATAGACCGCGCCTATGCCGAGGATAGTGAAAGGGTCTGGTTGAAGTTCCCGCCTCACATAGCACCGATTCAGGTCGGTGTCTTCCCACTAATGGGAAAGCCTGAACTTGAAGGACCAGCTGCTGAGATTCACAAGGAGCTTCTCGACAGCGGACTAGTGGCTTACCTTGATTCCTCCGGTTCCATAGGCCGAAGATACAGGCGCCAAGACGAAGTAGGTACTCCGTTCTGTGTGACGGTGGACTATCAGTCACTCAAGGACAATACTGTCACGATTAGAGACAGGGATTCTATGGAGCAAGTCCGAGTCTCACGAACTGACCTGCTCAAGACACTTCAAGACCTGGTGCGGGGAAACCAAGTCCTCGGTGCGCCGCCAACAGGCCAACGCACCTAGATATTGGGGCTCCCCTCGCACAAAACACACAGTCGTCTACGGGAATCTACTTCAGAGGTCCTGAAGGACGGGAACCTGGGAACAATGCAGCAAGATCCTCCTTCAAGGCAGCCCTTTGTACTACCACACCCTTGCGCTTCAGTGTATCCCACACCGCGTCAGCTACCTCAGAGAGAGTCTTACCCTGGAACTGAAAGGTCTCGACCACCCTACCTTGGTTCTTGAGTTCAATGCCTGATTCTTTCTTCTCTACTGTGTATTGAGTACCTGTGATTCTCATTGCGCACCACCGAATAGGCAATCATTCTTATCACTGTGCTACAGCGATATAACCGAATTGCGTCTGTTGAGAATAGTCAGAAAGAGAGATAAGCTGTTCGTCCCAGTCAGTCTCGCGGGTCCATGATGAGCAACGATGATGAGCTAGGCATGGATACTGAGCCCGTCCAATTGAAGAACATACTAGTGGCAGTAGATGGCTCTGAGTATTCCTACAAGGCCGTACGCTATGCATGTCTTCTCGGATCCTCCATTGGCGCCGAGATAATCCTTCTGCATGTCGTACCGATGCTCGTTTCTGCAACGCCATACCACGACACCGTATCCGACCAACCCTTCCTTGCATTGCAGAAGGTAGGAGAGGATATTCTGGCTAGAGCTAAGGAACTGGCACGTTCTTACGGCTGCGAGGTGATTGACTTGCTTTCTCACGGAGATCCTGCAAACAGGATTATAGAGGTGGCTGAAGAACGGAGAGTGGACCTGATTCTTGTCGGATCGCGGGGTGTTAGTGGAATAAGGCGTGTGTTTGTGGGCACGATAAGTGACAAGGTGGCCAAGAGCGCCTCGTGTCCCGTCATGATTGTACGATAGAATCATCATGCAGTAATCGGATACTCATATCAGAGAGCGATAAGTCGTGGACGAGACAGTTCCCTACGGCATATCGGTTGACATTGGCACCACTTGGGTGACGGTTCACATAATCGACATCCTAAGGAAGCGGGTTGTCCTAGAGAGGGTCTTTGAGAATCCTCAGTCGGTCGTGGGCCTTGACGTTGTCACACGCATCAAGTACGGAGCGAATGACGCGAGCCGCTCCGGATGGCTGACCTCTATCATAAGAGAGTCAATCAACCGAGCAGTGCAGGAATCTCTGAGTGCACTAGGCGTCCAACCTGAATCCGTCAAGACGGTCGTCGTCGTCGGCAATACTGTCATGCACCACTTGTTCTATAGTCTGCCCGTAGATATGCTTGTCCGGACTCCTTACGTTGCAGAGACAAAGAGTTCCATTAGCACCAAAGCAAGCATGGTCGGTTTGTGCCTTGGTAAGAACACGGTCTGTTATTCCCCTCCTGTGGTAGAGTCCTATGTGGGTCCGGATGCTCTTGCGGTGCTCGAAGCCTCCAACTTAATCGGTAGGGCAGAGCCGTCATTGATGATTGACATCGGGACTAATACTGAGGTTCTCCTTCAGTCACACAAGGGACTCTGGGTGGCATCGGCTGCATCGGGGCCAGCTTTCGAAGGTATGGCCATCGAGTGTGGAATGCCCGCGAAGAGTGGTGCGATATTCAGAGTGAAGATAAATCGCAGCAGTCTGAGGCCGCTCCCAGAAGTAATAGGCAACGAGAAACCGGGGGGAATATGTGGGACCGGCATAGTTTCAGCCTTGGCCGAAATGCTCAGGGCGGGAATCATCGATTCTGTTGGTTCATTCAATCGGAGTATGGAATCAGTCTGGCTTCCTAGGAGTCATGTTACTGCGAGGTACCTGCTTTGTCAGGCCGTCGAAAGCGCATCTGGGCATCCGGTCTATGTTTCGCAGCCCGATGTGAGGCTGGTTCAGCAATCAAAAGCCGCCATTCATGCCGCGATTGCAGTTGTGCTCCAAGCCTGCGGCCTTTCTCCCGACCGAATCCAAACGGTCTATATGACGGGTTCGTTCGGATCGCAGCTCGATCTTGAGGACGCTTTCCGAATTGGTCTCTTCCCTAGGTTCGATCATGCCCGCATGAATCAGGTTCGCGGGGGTGCCTCCATCGGTGCAGATGTCATGGTTTGGGACACGACTGCTCGACGAAGGGCGGAGAAGGTTGCGAGTTCTATTCGGTACTTGGAGCTGCTCGATAACGCGGCGTTCGAAATCAAGTACGCTCAGACCCAGCTATTTCCTTCAGGAGACTAATAGACGAGCTTCTTGCGGTCAAAGGATTCTCCTCGCCTTATCCTCGAAGAAGACAACGGCGCTCCATCTTCGGTTCTGACTCGCGGGACGACGACTATGTGAAAGCGAGGAAGGCGGTTCTGTGCACGCTTCTCGTTTATCTCGAATGCGTTAGCGACGACTGTTATCTCATCTGAGACTATGAGCGCCTCAAGACCTTTCATGGATTCAGCACCCCCCTCCTTGGTGTCTACCGCAAACATGGTACATCTTTCGCTCCGACCTTCCTTCTTTACGAACTCTAGGACTGACTTCTTTCGCTCGTCGAAGTTCTGGATTCTATCAGGGTCGGTCTTCTCGCCAAGCAATCGGTCTGTCGTGATGCCGATTCCCACCCATTCCCCCAGTTTGAGGGCGGTTCTCAGCAAATGCTTGTGGCCCTCATGCAAGTGATCGAAAGTCCCAGCGAATACTACCTTCTTGTAAGGCCATGAAGTCTGCTTCGTTCCTTACACCTCCCGGGTCTCTATCACTTTCATCCTCTCCAAGTCTCTGACGATTTCCGTAAACAGACTAGGATTATACAAGCCGAATTCAAGACAGACGTGCTCGTAGACATCGTCCAACGATCTCCAGTCTGCACAAAGATTCAGGATTTCGTCAATGCGCTCGAAGAGCTGCCTGTCCGTCTCTTGAAGACCGGTGAACCTGAGCATGATGTCGGGGTCTTTCATCATGTAGCCCGGGTTCAGCGCATATTTGATCAACCTTCTTGCCTCCTTGTTGAAGCTGCCTGATCCGGTCTCGAAATGGGTCTCATCTTTCGGCTCGAGACCCGCCTCGGCACATGCTCCTTCGTATGCCCTTCTCACGACAACCATCTCAGCAGTGTACGTCATGTCGAGGCTTGCCTTGAGTCCTTGTTTAAGAGCCTCCTGTTCTTCTATTAGCGGCCATTCATGTGAGGCCGAGTCAATTGATGCTTGACCAAGCTGGAGGGCAAGATCAAGCCATTTCAGATACCTCTTGTAAAGCGTCTCCGGGTTATCTGCACAGGCGGAGAGTTCTCGAACGGCTTTCATACCAACGTCGTGAATGATTTCAACTGCCTCGTTCCTGCAGTCAGTCAATACGAGTTCTTTCATTGTTCTACTAGGCAGACCAAGAGAGACGGCTGTTAGAACTACCACTCTGGCGACAAACTCTAGCTGGTTGCAGCTGAGGTTCTCAGGAACGTCTGCAGATGTATGCCAGAACGGTTCAGGCCATTGGTTCAGCATGACTGCCGGGATGCCGGAAGCCTTGGATGCGAGCAACACGTGGTCACTGCCTCCAGAATAGACGTTGTATTCCCAAGGCAGAGGGGTCCTTCCACTTGCAGACATATGCTTCATCTTCCTCTTCACCTCAGTAGCTAACCAAAAGCGTACAACGTTGTTCAGCGTCGTCGGCAGTGAGTAGGGCGTCCTGAAGAGGTGCAGCACCGAGCCGGTCTTACTGGGGTCGGCTCCAACCATGTCTGCATTGACCATGAATCTGCATTTGGCTACAGTCTCTTTTGCATAATGCAGCATTTTGGTCATGCCGCTCCATTCGGGAACCCAAAGGAACCTAATCGAAAGGCTAGGCTGTGGAATCTTGCCTTCTCTCATCATCCTTGAGATGACTCTCAAAGCTTCCAGCAATGTTGCGCTACCTGATGCGTTGTCGTTTGCACTTGGATGAGGGTGACAAATATGAGCGACAAGCCAGACCTCATCTGATAATTCTGTGCCTTTGATGAGAGCTGAGACTGCCTCGGCCTTTCCCACGCCAAGGCGTGCATCAACATTCGCCCTCACGGTGACCCGCTTGTTCTCCTCGAGCCACTGCTTGATTTTCATCCCGTCTGAGTAAGTGAGCGCAAAGCCGAATCGGGTCTTCTGGGCTTCACCGGGCCTCGGCCATAAGGCGGCATAGGGACGCAGGTCGGGGACCTCTTGAATTCCTGAAGGAGCTTGAAACAGAAGAATCCCTGCCGCACCCCGCTCGATACATGCAGCCTTATGCACATTTGATGCTCTCCCCTCGGCCAACACGATTTTCCCTGCAATTTCCTTACCCTGAAAATCTTCGGGTCTGAACCCCTTTCCTACGTATACCACATCGGTCTCAATGTCTGCGGAGCATGACTGCCCTATCAGAGATACGGGTTCAGAATCGAAGTCTGCGAGAATCCTCTGCTCGGGTTGGAGCAAGGAAAGTACACCATGGTTCGGAAACCATCCGTAGTTACTCTCCCACGTTTCGATGTCTTTCGTTGTATCCTCCGGGAATTCGAATAACTTGACTTCTGCTCCAGACACTTTAGAAATCTCTTGTTTGAGATACTCAATGGCACCACGAAAACCCGGGCTCGCCTGTATTCTGTGAAAACGAGAGATCTCCCGTACGTAGTCAATGGAACGTATACCTGAAACGAGATCAGCCACGCACTCGACGATATCCTGCGGCAACATATTGCATCTTCGCCGGTCTATACTGCTCAACAGCTCAATAAGTAGTAGCTTCCTCTCGGGACTGGACCATCAGTAGTTCGGAGTATGAGCTCGCGGTCCTGCCGGTGCATTGGAGACCGGGATATCCAACGAATGTTTTTTACCATCGGCTGGAGGGGGCATGTCTGAGAACTAGGGGAGACCCCGAACTGTGACTGACATCACCCCACTGACTATTCTTCTTGAGTTCCTTCCCACCTTGGTTGTGGCCTTCGTCTATCTTGTTGCCTTTCGTGACCGAAGAAACCACTTCATTGAGGCTTTCATACTTCTTATGGCAATCAAAGCGGTCACATACTTCATCTACAATATCTGGGCGTCTGACCCAAGCTACGGGCTCCCTTCTGGGTTCACTGACACTCTGGATGCGAGCGACCTATACTGGGTACTCATTACGAATTTCATCTACCATTTCGCCTACGCTCTACAGGAATTCTTCACTTGGATTATGGTTGCCTTTATTGCTGTTCTCTTTGGCCAAGTTGTGCTTGTCGCGAAGTTGGCTCTGCAGGAACCGCTAGAGTTGCGATTCGGGAATTTGATGAACAGGCTGACTGGTCACCGGCCGCTCAGCGATGGTTATTCGGGGCTGCGAGACCGCCTGAATCACATAACATTCTCAGAAGCTGAGTCTCAGCCTCTGAACCCAGACGTAGTCTCAAGGGCATGGAGCGAATCGTGGAAGGATTACCTCATAATCGGACTAGCGACCTTACTGCCTAGCGTTGGAGTGTACATGATGTCCTTCAATCTTGACATGACCCCCAATACAAACGTCAGCTTCTACGCAGTAGGAATATGGGTCTTTCTGACTTGGATTTACAGATTCGGATACCCCGCATCCAACCGCATAGCTAAAGGGCTTGGCATTAAGCTGGGCGACCGGGATATTGGGTCCGAGATGATGCGCGGGGTTCTTGGTTGGTTCTTCAGGCTGAATATCCTACTCACTGTCATCTTGATTGCCTTTGAGATTATTCAGAGAATGCAAGCGAATCTGCTTGACAGCCTGGGCCAGTATTATATGTTAGGGATAGTTCAGGCAGCACCGCCAATACTCTTTGCACTAGTCTTACTCCCGATGTCAGAGGGTTTTGCGCAGGTTCTCTACAAGAGATCTCTTGAAACGATTAGGAGCGGTCGCACTAGGCTGTCGAATGTTCACTGGAAGAATACGGTGGTTAATCTGCTTTCGGCAGTCGGGAGTGGTGCACTAGCCACAGGAGCGTTTGTCGGAGCGGTCATGGGCGTCTCGTTGAACTTCGCTTACAACTTCATGTCACATCAGCTATTCGTCTATCCCGACCAGGTCGACGAGAGTGTTCAGTATATGAGTCTCAATGGGTTGAGTAATGCAGCTCTCGTACCCCCAACGATTCTGACGCTATTAATGATAATCATCCCGTTGAGCACGATGTTATTGCTTGGTGTTCTTGGCCACTACATTCGTCGCAGAACAAAAGGAGGACTGGAAGGTTTCGCATTCTTCGCAGGACTCCTTACCTCTGTAGCCGTCTGGGTCCTGCTGCCCGGCATGGACTACTTAATCGAGGCACTAGTCACGCCAGCTTCAATTGAAGGCTTACTCTTCTTCAGATTACGACCAGTACTAATGATTCCTCAGGCATCCGATACTCTGATGCGTATAGCATCCGAATTCGCGGTTGCTGTGCCAATGTACATAGCCGCAGTTCTTTTCATATTGTACTACTTCGAGTTCCGGCAGCAGTGGAGACAGGAAACAGGCGAGGTAGTCGGTCCCCTTCTCACAGTGCACGCACGAGATATCTGGGACTCCATAGCCATGTTTGCCGTCGGTATATTGGGCTCGGTTCTGGGAGTTCTCCTTCTAAGTTACTTCATTAATGTGTTCAGTGTGGGCTCGCTGATTGCGTTCGTAATCGATGAGATTGGCAGTCCGAATGGATTAGAATTCGTGTTTGCGCAGATTGTCTCACCGTTCATCTTGATAGCCGAGCACAACATGATAAGGACACTTCTCATGCTCGTAGCAGGTCCCGTCTTTTGGACCCTGATTCTCTGGCTTTCTGGCAGCAAGGGAGAGGAGAGAGCCGGCAACGTTGTAGGCTGGGCAAGCTTGCTCGCGACGTTCATGGCCGGGATTGCTGCCTTCATGTGGACCTATCTCGACGCTATGGCTGGCAAGCTCAATCCTGCTTGGCCGTTTGTTGCCGAACTGGGACTAAGAGCAACCATTACGCTGGGAATACTGTTCGTGGCATGCTGCATTGTCTTATTGTATAATCGGATTGCCCATGGAGACAGTCGGGGATGGTGGTTCCCGCCATTGTTGATGCTTCTCGCCATCGAATACTTCGTCTATGATGACCAGTTTACATTGATTGCACTCGTAATCTTGCCTATAGTTATGACTGCATTGTACAGACTTGTATACCACGGAACTCCTCAAATCAAGAACGAGACTGTGCTAGTCACTTATATTCGCCTGAGCCTTATGTCTGTTGCAGTCGCCGAGGTGCTATCCACTGCGCTCTGGGTTGCTGGTTTAGGGACAGTCGATTCGCTGATAGGCGGAAGTGTGGTCCATTATTTGGCAATGATTCTGCCGCATGGCATAGTAGAGATACCGGCCTTCCTCTTTGCTGCTGCCGCTTCTCTGAGGATTGCGCGTGACTTGGCACCGAGTATCCAATCCAAGGACTGGGGGTCGGTTCGTTTGAAGACTTGGGTTCTTTTGAAAGACATGCGTCTATGGCGAACGTACGCAATGGTGCTCTTCTTCCTCTTCATCGGAGCACTGATTGAAGCGAACATTACACCCCTAGTAGTGGCGATGTTCAGTCCATAGACTCTAGACCAGCCGGGATCATGTCCTCTTGGGGAATCTGTGATAGTATGTAGGAAACAGCATTCAGCGAGTTCGCTTATTGCTCAAGCACGGGAAGGAGAGTCTGTTGAAAGAACTTGATCCCTGCAATGTGTGCCTCATAGGTTGAACTGAACGCATCATACGATATGCCTTCGACAGGAATCGCGTTGCGGATGATAAGGCAGTCTTTCTTGTCAATTCCAAAACTGACCTCGGCAAGTTTGGCATTGGATTTGAGCAGCTTCTCGTATGCGCCCTTTCTTTTTCCATCCGGTATGTCGGATAGGTCCATCAATCTCGTCGTTAGAGTTATCCAGTTCGTGCCCGGGAACACTTCGATTTCGACAGGCTCTGGCGGGGCGTGAGGTCGAACACTGAATGTCTTGCGGGCATTCTCCTCAAAGCTGATTTGGAGTCGCTTGAGGTATTCCTTGGCAATGAACCACGTCGTGCTCAAAGGCCATCGTCATCTCCGAATCCCGGCACAGCAGACCGTTTTTCGATAAAGAGGCGCTCTACATTACTTGCTAGATCCTAGTAAAACTATTCGCTTTTCCGAACTTCCCCCATTCGGCCCCTGCGAACGGTTTCCGCGATGCCATACCCGTTGCGGGCATGAAATGCTAGATCCAATTGGCTCCAGTATGCTAAGGCTGCACTCTGCCAAACCTCTTCTTCAGCTCATCTGAGGTTATCCGGACGATTGTCGGTCGCCCATGGGGGCAGTTGTAACGGTTGGGGGTGCTGGCCATGGTGGTAAGGAGATTCCTGATCTCTTCGGTACTCAGTGGCTGGCCAGCTCTGATGGCTGCGTGACATGCCGTTAGCTTAACGAGGTCGTCCATGAAGTGTTCCGAGGTATGGTCTTCGCCGAGATCAAGGATCTCGTCAACGATGGCCAAGACCTCCTTGTCGGAGACCTGATGCCCAAGTACATCTGGGAGTGTTGAAACCAGTACTTCATTGCCGCCAAAGCTGGCGACGGTATACCCGAGCCTATCCAATGGTTGTACGAGCTCCAGTACTCGCTCACAATCACCGCGTTCGAGTCTAAGAACTATGGGCTCAAGCAGTTCTTGCACGGGCATTGCACCACTGTCCAGTACGCGCCGCAGCCGCTCATACATCACTCTCTCATGTGCCGCATGTTGATCAACTAGCACGAGGCCATCTTCGAACTCGAGAAGTATGTAGAGGTTCTGAAGCTGACCTATTATTCTGAAGACCCCGCCCAGCGTGGGGACCTGCATGGTCTCATACGTCTCAGCAATAGCGGTTGCTTCGAGCGTATCCGCTTCAACGAGCGCATCTACTGCAGACGACTCTGCATGCGAATGCTCTGCGATCTCTGAAATCTCTTGGGCAACTACTCCCGGTGGTCCAGAGACGACTCTGGCCTTCGAACTGAGAACGAAAGCGGTCTCTTCTGGTGGAGTCTCTAGAACCAAGACCTCTCTTGCGGCTTCCTTCACTGCAGCCTTGACTTCCTCAATTCCTGCTATCCTCACTTCTCGCTTCGTCGGATGCACATTGACATCGATACGGCTTATGTCTAGGGAGATGTCTAGAGCAGCAATAGGGTAGCGTCCACGCATTAGAAGAGAAGAGTAGGTGCTTTCAAGTGCTCCACTGAGTTGACCATCCTCTATGGGTCTGCCCCTGACGTAGAAGTACTCTCGGGAACGATTTCCTCTCGAGATAGGCGGTCTGGCGACAAAACCAGTGACCCTGGTCTCATCCTTGATGTAATCTACTTCCATTAGGTTCTTGGCAACATCTGTACCCCAGATGGCATTGACCCTGTCTCTTGCAGCTTGGGGCGGGCAATCCAATACTGTCTGGCCATCCCTAATGAGTCTAAAACCTACATCCGGTCTCAGAATTGCATGGCGCAAAACGACATCGACAACGCGCTGCCCCTCGGTCTTTGGAGAGGATAAATGCTTCTTTCGAGCTGGTACATGACTGAAAAGATTCGAGACCTCTACGGTTGTTCCTTGTGGTCTTGATGCATGTGTATAGATTCGATGTTCGCCCGCTCTTGATACAACTTTCATCCCGGTCTCCTCATTTGAAGATCGGCTGGTTATCTCAACATCAGCCACGGCGACCATACTGGCAAGTGCCTCGCCGCGGAACCCGAACGTTGCTATGGATTCGAGGTCGTTCTTGGCCATTATCTTGCTCGTGGAATGACGCAGCCCGCACAGTCGCAAATCATCCTTCGTGATGCCCGAACCGTTGTCAGAAACTCTTATTGCGGCTGTACCACCTTTCACGATTTCAATGTCTATGTGCTTGGATGCAGCATCGAGCGAGTTCTCAATGAGTTCCTTGACCACTGACCACGGTCCGTCGATAACTTCGCCTGCGGATATCAAAGACACCAAGTCCGGACTGAGGGTCCTGATTCTGCCCATCTGTCCACCTTCACCCGCCTGCCAAGCCAAACTCGACGCGGCCGCCTAGGACTGTCATTTCAATATTGATGTCCCTGATTCTACGTGGGTGAACGGTCATGATGTTGTTGGAGAGAATCACAAAGTCGGCTCTCTTTCCTTCGGTGAGACTTCCTATTTTCGTCTCCATGAATGCCGAGTAAGCACTCTCCATCGTGTAGCAGCGCAGTGCCTCTTCGACTGTAATCCTGACTTTCGGATTCGGATGCGCTATTGCCGACCAAATGCCGTAGAGCGGACCATACGGCATCCCATCTGAGCCGAAGCATAAACGTGCTCCATTATCAAGTGCCACTCTGAACATGTTCATCTTCGAAACTCGCTCTGGCCCAAGTCTTTGCTCATAGAGACCCCCTTTCTGCTGCCACACGCCAACGAAATTGGGTTGCATCGATAGAATCAAACCTAGAGCTACCGCCCGTCGAATCTGGCTTTCGCTGATCATCTCCGCGTGTTCTATTCTGTGCCGCTGATTCCTGACTTTGGCCTTTTCATCCTCACTCAAGCTTTCGAACGCAGAAATAAGAGTCTCAATCGCATCATCTCCGATTGCATGTGTGACAGTTTGTATTTCGTTCTTGATGGCTTTCTTCAGCAGTGCCGTCATTTCTTTCTGCGATGTGAGCATCCTACCTTTGTTGCGCTTGTCATCACTATAGGGCTGTGACAAAGCTGCAGTCCTCGCCCCAATCGACCCATCCATGAACGACTTCATGCCGCCAATTTTCACCATGGATCCGCCCATGCCTGACGTGATTCCAAGCTCGATCATGTTCTTTATGACTTCAGCGTGTTGGTTGACCACCATTCTTACGCCAAGAAGCTCCTCCTGTTCGCATGCCCTTACGTACCGGAATATGCCGGGCCGTTCGTTATCTACGAGTGTTGTGATGCCACATTCACTGGCGATCCGACTCGCTGCCAAGACGCCTTGCCTGATTTCTTCAGGTGAGGGAGCCACCTTCTTCCAGAGATTCTCAACATCCCTCAGTACTCCGGTGGGCTTTCCCCTCTTGTCCTTGAGGACGCCTTCCTGATCCAGAGAAATGCCCAGCTTCTTCAATGCAAGACTGTTGACAGAGGTCAGATGCCCATCAACCCTATCGACAGCAATTGGGAATTCTTTGGCGACCTCGTCCAAATCGGCAGCCGTGAGATACCTCTTCTCAGGCCAAAAGCTCTCATCCCATCCAAACCCGCGAACCCACTGCCCGGGGCTACATCTCGAAAGCGCATCACTCAGGGCTTGTTTTACCTCTGCGATAGAAAGCTTCGATTCCAGATTCACTTGCGAAGTTCTCATGCCAGCGTTTGTGATGTGAGTGTGGGCATCCACGAAACCCGGAACTACGGTCTTCCCTCCTAGATCCATGGCTTTTCGGGCATTCGTCACAAGGTCAAAGACCTGTGTATCGCTACCCACTGCGATAAGCTTGTAGTTCTTGACTGCTAATGCCGTGGCCGTTGGATTCTCCGGATCCATCGTGATGATGTTTCCGTTGAATACTACGAGGTCTGCCTGCAACTTCATTGGCGACACCCTGCTCGTAGTACATTGGCTCAAGTTGGCATATCATTCTTGCTGTATTATCATACGCAGATAGACATCTTATCTGCCATGCTTCTTTGGCTCGGCGGCCGGAGGTATCTTCTTGTAGTCAGCGAGGAACTTCTCAATCCCCACGTCCGTCAGCGGATGCTTCACCATCTTGTCCAAAACATCCGGCGGAATCGTTGCGATGTGCGCACCTGCCAAGGCGGCTTCGTACACATGCACGGGATGTCGTATGCTTGCCACGATAATCTCTGTCTTGTATCCGTAATTCGAGTAGATTTGAACTATGTCGGGTATTATATCCATCCCAACATGGCCGACATCATCGAGGCGACCGATGAAAGGCGACATGAATGTCGCACCAGCTTTTGCCGCCAACAGTGCTTGGTTTGGACTGAAGCAGAGCGTAACGTTCGTCTTAATGCCTTCGTCGGCGCACTTCCTGACTGCCTTGAGTCCATCCCAAGTCATGGGTATCTTGATTGCCGCATTGTCAATCCATCCGTTCAGGTCTCTGGCCTCTCTCATCATACCTTCGTAGTCCGTTGCTACGACTTCGATGCTGATTGGGCCTTTAACGAATGATGCAATCTCCAAGACGATCTCTTTGAAACCACGGCCTTCCTTGGCGACAAGAGATGGGTTCGTGGTAACGCCGTCCACCATTCCGCGATCATGTGCCTCTCTTATCGCTTGTACGTTCGCTGTATCAATGAAGAACTTCATCCCAGTATCGTCTCCAGTTTCAGTATGGATTGACCATGCTCTGAAGGCATCTGTCGGGTTTATGTCCGTTTCCTTTCACTGTTTGTCGATAAGCCGTTTCAGTTCTCTGACTGCTTTCTCGATATCTTGGGCCTCAAAGATGGCAGAACCCGCTACCAGAATGTCTGCCCCCGACGCGCTAATCTCAACAATATTCTCTTTCTTCACCCCACCATCAACTGCAATGTGAACACCTGGGTTGGCCTTATCAAGCAGTGATCGTAGTGCCTTGATTCTCTTGAGTGACTGTGGCTGGAACTTCTGGCCTCCGAAACCGGGACACACACTCATGATGAGCACCAAGTCGATCTTATCCAACAATGGCTCGACCCACTCGACTGGGGTTCCCGGGTTCAATGCAATCCCAGCCTTTGCTCCCAGCTCTATGATCAGCTGAACTGACCTATAGACATCATACGAGGCCTCTATGTGCGGGATGACGAACTCGGCTCCAGCGTCGACGAACTCAGGTATGTACTTGTCAGGATCTGAAATCATGAGGTGGGCATCGAGCGGTACATTGGTGACCTTCTTCATTGTTCTCACGATCATCGGGCCAAAGCTGATGTTTGGAACAAAGTGCCCGTCCATTACATCCAAATGGAACCGTTCTCCCCCGCCTTTCTCTGCAGCCCTAATGTCCTCTTGTAGTCTCGCGAAGTTCGCAGATAAGACTGAAGGCGATATCAGCGGCTTCATGGCGATTTGCACTCCGTTCGATGTCTACAGAAAGCCGCCTATCTGCGCATGCAATTAAGCCTTCTGGGTCTCCTCATTGATTCGGCCTATGATTGCCTGGTATTGAATGCTCTCCCAGCGAATTCTGTACAGGCTCACCTCGGGGTGTACGTCCGTGGACTATCTCTTTCGTTTCTTGACCTCGTCCTGCATCTCCTTGAGCTGGAGCAGTGCGTCAATTGGACTAGTCCTCTCAAGATCCATATGGGTAATGCGTTCTATCAGCGGGTCATCAGCCATCAGAGGTTCGAGAGACGTCTGAAGCAACCCAGTGGACGTGCCGGTAGTCTTACCAAGGTCTGTAGCATTCTCCTGCTCTAGTCGAGCTAGGATCTCTCTAGCCCTCCTGACAACTGGTTCCGGGATGCCTGCTAGAGCTGCTACGTGAACTCCATAGCTCTTGTCCGTGCCGCCGTCAACAACCTTGTGAAGAAAGATGATTGTGTCTCCTGATTCTCGAGCAAGTGTGTGTACGTTCTTGACTCCATGGTATAAGCCTGACATATCCGTTAGTTGATGGAAGTGGGTTGCGAACAGGGTTCGGGTTTTCAGATGTACGATGCGTTCTGCCACAGCCCATGCAAGTGCCATGCCATCGAACGTTGAGGTTCCTCTGCCGATTTCGTCTAGCACGACCATGCTTCTCTCAGTGGCATTGTTCAGTATGTTTGCAGTCTCAATCATCTCTACCATGAACGTGCTTTGCTTGGCTGTCAGGTCATCAAATGCGCCCACTCTTGTAAAGATTCTATCAACGAGTCCTATCTCGGCTTCCTTTGCGGGCACGAATGACCCCATCTGTGCCATTAACACAATGAGCGCCGCCTGTCTCATGTAAGTGCTCTTTCCGGCCATGTTGGGTCCAGTCACAATGAGGAGCGTCGTGCCGCCATCACCTATATCCACGCTATTCGGCACAAACTCGTTCGGTCCCAGAATCATCTCAAGGGCAGGGTGACGGCCGTCGACAATGCTGATCCGTGTTCCTGTGTGCACTCTTGGTCTGACGTACCTTCTCTTCACGGCAGTCTCAGCCAAGCTGGAGAGAGCATCGACTGTGGCCACGACATCTGAGTCACGCTGCAGAACGTTCATAACATCCTTGACTTGAGTTCTTAGTCTCTCGTAAAGCTCATACTCCAACTCACTGATTCTGTCTTCTCCGGCCAATACAGAAGATTCCTTTTCCTTCAGTTCCGGTGTGATGTATCTCTCTCCACTAACGAGTGTCTGTTTTCTTTCGTAGTCCTTTGGAACATGGCTGGCATTGGAACTGCTAACTTCAATATAGTAGCCAAAGACCTTGTTGTATCCCACCTTCAATGTCTTGATGCCGGTGCGCCTGCGTTCTCGCTCTTGAAGTGATGCAATCCATTTCTTGTCGGACGAGATAGATTTCTTCAGCTGATCAAGGTCATCACTGTAGCCCTCTCGAATCATTCTTCCTTCACGCACGCTTACAGGCGGATCATCAACCAGCGCTTTCTGCAATATGTCCGCCAGCTCAGGTAAGGAGTCGATTGATTCCGCCGCCTCCTTCAGTATCATTGAACTGCAGCCTGTCAGTGCTTTCTTAACGGACGGAATTCGCGTCAATGCGTTTCTGAGGGCAACTAGGTCTCTTCCATTGGCAGTCCCAAACACTGTCCTGCTGGTTATCCTCTCAAGGTCACCTAGATGGCGAAGACTCTCAGACAGCGCTTGCCGAATAAGAGCTCCTCGGGC
The DNA here is from genome assembly GCA_003345555.1 of Candidatus Thorarchaeota archaeon. Taxonomy (GTDB): domain Archaea; phylum Asgardarchaeota; class Thorarchaeia; order Thorarchaeales; family Thorarchaeaceae; genus OWC5. Next base: position 4,085 of record PRDJ01000041.1, on the reverse strand, counting down.
AAGTTCCTCCACTGCATCAAGCCGCATTCCAATAGCTTCCTCATTCATCAAGGGCTGCAGTATCCAACTCCTCAGTTTCCTCTTGCCCATCGATGTCTCGCTGCTGGAGACTACACTCAGGAGTGTCCCTCTTGGTGTCCCGTCCCTAGCATTCCTGACCAGTTCGAGATTCCTTACTGTGATATTGTCGATAATCATGAAATCGTCAAGAGAATATGCCCTGATCCCCGACAGCGTTATCGCATTGTTCTTGTGGACCTCATTGAGATATGCCAATATCGCGCCCGCGGCCCCAATTGCTACTCTCTTCCCAGAGAGGCCGTATCCTTCAAGGGTGGCCACTCTGAATCTTTCCTTCAGCCGCTCCTCAGCGGATGAAGATGAGAAATCAAGGTCGGTCCTGAATGTGATCTTGGCTCCTGTATTCTCCAACACTGCCTTGACGTCTGCTCGTTTCGAGACAGAGTCAGGTAACAGGAGCTCAGCTGGCCCAAGTCGCCCAAGTTCATTTACAGCTTTCTCACCGGTTATCCTACCCTCAAACTCAGTTACTGCGAACTCGCCGGTCGAGACGTCGACTACAGCAATACCCACCCTGGTCTCATGCTCTATCATTGCAACAAGGTAGTTGTTTGAGGCCTCCTGCAGCATCCCGGGTTCGAGCAAAGTACCGGGCGTCAAGACTCGGACGATTTCGCGTCTGACGAGTCCTTTCGCTTTTGCAGGATCTTCAACTTGGTCTGCCATCGCGACTGTGTACCCGGCTTGCAGCAGTCTTGCCACATAGGTCTCAACGGCATGGTACGGCACTCCGCACATGGGCCACTTGTCGACACCTTCACCGCGCGCAGTCAATACTATGTCGAGGACCTGACTCGCGGTCTTGGCGTCTTCATTGAATAACTCAAAGAAGTCTCCTAGCCTGAACATAAGCAGGCAGTCAGGGTACTGTCTTTTCAGCTGCGTGTACTGCTGCCTCATAGGCGTCGATATGCTCATCTCGTTTCCCTGCACCATCTTGGCCCCTTTTTGGACTAGGGACTGTCTGCATTGATTCATTTCACGTCCACAAATATGTTTGCAGAAGACGAGACCACATCTCACGACCGTAGTATCTCTCGGCGTGTTGTGAACAAGTGTGAAACTTTGAGTTCAGTCCTTCGTGGCAAGTACACTGGCCAACGCACGTGCTGCCCGTTCCGGACTAAAGAACACAGGGATTCCTCCCTCCTCGAGAACAGATCTACCGGGAGGAGGTCTAGATTCCGGTGCGTTCAAGACCGCGATGACTATCTTGTCCGACTCGTTTGCACATCTGACGATATGTTCGACGGGCATACCACCCCCGATATCCTCTTGGTAGTTCGGGGAGAAGACAGTCATCAGAGCGTCGTATCTGTCATCTTTCAACAGCAGTTCTAGGGCTCCCGCGAAGATTCGGGGTTCTGACCACCCTTGAGCCAGCAAGTCAACGGGGTTGGATATCGGTACGTGAACCGGCATTGACAGCATCTCTTCAATGGTCGTCGCCGTGTCAGGCAGTGGCATCGGAAGTCTGATGCCGCGTTCCTCCAGTATCTGGGCAACGATGAGAGCCGGTCCGAGCGTGTGGGTCAGAATTACAGCGTTTGGGCCGCGGCGTCGGCCGGAACTTGCCACCAGCACTTTAGCCGCATCAATCATGTCCGAGACGGTATCTACTTCGATGCCCTTGGCTTGATGAACTGCGGCGCTATACAGTCTCTGCTGTCCTGCAAGGCTACCTGTATGGCTCCTTGCTGCTCTCATGGCTGCGGGGGTCTTACCAACCTTGTATACGACCACTGGCTTCCTCGGAGTAAGCTTTGCCATCTCCTCATACATAGATCTCCCGCGTTCGGTGCCTTCAACGAAAAGACACACGACTTCCGTCTCAGAATCTTGAGCCAAGAACCTCAGCATGTCATCGAAATCTACGTTTACCCTATTGCCGATGCTGGCGAACTTCGCGATGCCGAGGCCAGCATCTGACGCAGCATATATCATCAATCCAGCAACGCCGCCGCTCTGGCTCACGAGTGAGACCTTTCCCTTTTTCAGCTCAACGGGGTGTGGAAAGAATGTCGCGTTCAGCCCGATGTTACTGTTGCCGGCACCTAGGCAGTTGGGCCCGATGATCGCGATATGAGCTGCATCCGCGACAGCTTTCATTTGTGCTTGGAGTTCTTCGCCCGCTTCACCGAGCTCCCTGAAGCCTGCAGAGAAGACAATGGCCGACTTCACACCTGCAGCGGCACAGTCTTGAATGGCAGGAAGGATTAGTGGGGCCTGAAGGGCAATCACGGCCAAGTCTACTTCTTGGCCGGCGGCTTCTACACTTGGATAGCACTTCAAGCCGCCAAGCGATGAGATCCGAGGGTTCACAGGAATGAGATTACATTTCGATGTGCTGAGAGCCCTGAGGGCAAGACCGCCCAGCTTCTGCGGCTTGTCAGAGGCCCCGACGACAGCGATTGTCTCAGGATTGAAGAGCTTACTCAGAGATTCATCCTTCCAGTTCATTCATTTTCCTCCCATCTCAATGATTCTCTTCGCGGACTCAACCACCAAGTTACACATGTCTTTCTCTGCCTGGTCGTAATCCGATAGCTGCAATATATGAACTCCAGCGCGCCTAGCCATATCTACTAGATACTCCTGAATCAATCTGGTGGCTTGAAATTCTCTTTCCCTGGTTGCATGGTCTCCGCTGACAGTCCTCAGTTTCGCGGCCGCGTGCTTTGTCATGAACATCGCTCTATGGGAGTCTTCTCCCGGCTCCACGACGGCTTCAATGACTCCTGCGCTCAGCCCTTTCAACGTTCCCGGCCTAATATGGACGCCCTCAATCACCGCATCTGCTCCTTCTTGAGCTATCCTCTCAACAAGGTCCCTTACGACGGGCTCGATAAGCTCGCATTGAGCAAGATACCCTCTTACAATTGGGCTCAATTCCTTGGGACCCACCTGACGGTACTCGTAAGCTTGGTACGTGTGGCAGTACAACTCGGGGTGATCGCGTTCGCTGTAGACTGCTCTGAGCACCTGCCGGATTGTATCAGTGCCGATCACCCGTGTGGCCGCGAGGTTCAGTATCATCGGCAGTGAGAGCATCGACTTGCCCGTTGCAGATGCTCCTTCTAGGACAAGAACAACAGGAGGCAGTGCTCTATCAGCACTTCTCGACAAGTCATACTTAATGAGAATATCGAATCGTGGCAATGCCGCAGAATGATGTGACTTCACCCGGTCTCTGACAAGCTTGGTTACAGTCTGTTCAGTTGGTGGTCTCTTGCTGGACGTGGCAAGAACCTCCGAGATTATCTCCTCTGTCTCTAGGTAAGGAACACCACTGAGCCTGAGCTTGCCGCGAAGCACAGCGATAGGATAGGGAATAGACTCACCCTGTATAGCAACTCTCATTGTCGCTCGGACTTTAGGAATGTTGCCGGCTCAAAAGCACTTCCTCCATGCATCATGACTTCATCCGTATCGCGGAAGAGGGTGTCTTACTAGCAGAGTCTGTTTCTTACGGGTCCGATGTGCGTTCTTAGAACGACTTCCTCGAGCAGAATCCTCTTGCCTCTCTCCCCATTGTACCTTGGAAGTTGCGTCCTTTTCCGGATTCACCTCTTCTTCGTCTGATTGTCACACCAGCAAAGGGTCTGCTCATGTCGGGGGACTCAGAAACACGGGCGATTGGTTCCGAGACCGCATGGAACTCCCCAGAGAATCCACGGGTGAGGCTCATGCATTCGTCGCGCACGTTGATGCGGCCGTTCCTTAACATGTACGTCTTGCCAGCAGCAACCTCGTCGATATCGAAGTCCCACAGCGTAAGCGTGATTCGGCCTGTCGAGTCTGCCACGGTTGCATCAGCGACTCTATGAATCAGACCTGTCCTCTTCACCCGAACATCTCTTGGTTCGTTTATGTCAAGCACCTTGAAGATAACCAGTGGGGGGCGAAACACGGGTTTCAGCTGCGCGATGGAAGTGGGTTCTGATTCAGCCATGTCAACACCCGCTCCAAGCTTCAGTAGGCTTGGATGCTACATGTCAGTGTCT
>PRDJ01000040.1 GCA_003345555.1 Candidatus Thorarchaeota archaeon | reverse complement strand
CCCGTTCGCAGGCAGATGGTGCGATAAGCTGGATCCAGACGCACAGGCGTTCCTGCGCAAGATGTTCCGACTGGGCATCGTCATGAACTATCCGGTCCTCACCGACACGGCAGCCGGAATCGTCGCCCAGGCGGAGCACAGCGTGCTCGTTACTTCCGACGGATGCGAGCAGTTGACCTAGGAGTTCTGGTCTGTGGCGGGGGATGCACTACAGGTCAGGCGTAGATGGATCTTCGTAGACTCGTCAATCGCCGTAGCATCGAACCGATCAGAAAAAAGCTGAGTGGAGAGGCACGACGAACACCTCTTTTGTGAAAAAGTTGTGGGTGGTTCGAAATTCTGGAGGAAATGGCGAGGTGTGTTGGTAATGCCTCTCCATGTTGGAGAGGTAGAACGCGCGCACGTTCTACCGGGTGAAACATTATGCATCCATAACATTAATGCCTTTCGGTTTCACCCATCAAACAACGTTCCTGCCAGGCGACGGTTCTCATGGCCTGGAAGGCAATTCCTTGGCCGGGGTACGTTTCGCGTGGAGATTGTTTTCAAATGTTAAGCAACTCCGCTGGATGAACGTCCAATGGATGGGGGTATGCAATACTTTATTACGAAATCCGGCCTAACAAGGCAACAGAGCGAGGGTAGCCAAGCTCGGTCAAAGGCGACAGACTCAAGATCTGTTCTCGCAGGAGTCCCCCGGTTCAAATCCGGGCCCTCGCACATTTTAATTCATAGATTTGGATTAATGCGCAAGCTTCTTGGGAAAAGGATCATAGTTGAGAATAGATGGGACACTCTTGCATGATGTTCAGCGTTCCAACGCATCGGTTCTTCGCTCAGTTCTATTTGCCGACAAGAGCTCGGTCAAGCCCGCACAAGCAAACAATACTGGACCGACGAGCCAACCAGCTCCGACCATCAGTGCAGCGAACCCGATCAAAACTAGAAGAGCGATGCTGAGAACCTTCCTTGCAGTGGATCTCGGTTGCATCAAGCCGAAGACCATACGAAATGCAAGGATGCCGAGGACGAGTCCAATGACTTGTAGCATAAGCTCTATGTAGTCTGCCGTCTCCAGCGAGAACCTGGTGTAGTAGAAGAGCAGCGCCATTTGGTTGACGGTGCTGCCCACCATCAACATCGCGCCAACTGCTCCGAGATAGAACCCGGTTCTGGTGACGCTCGGCTTGGACTCGAGCATCTCTGGTCGGCGATTCTTGAGATAGTACCAAGTTCCCGTGACTCCAATGACGACGACCAAGAAGGTGGGAACCATAAGCAACAGAACGGATTGTCCCCAGAATGCGTGCCACTTCACCCAGTCTATTGGAATAGACATATAGTCAAGCAGAGTGAACCTCTCTACTGTGCCTGGAGCCAGAATGTACTTGCCGAATCCCGAGGTGGCATCGTGCGGCCACCCCTGAGGAACAGCAACAGCAAGGTAGTAGATCCCCGTAGAGGGGAGTGTAACCTCCCCGCTCTGGCGAACCCACAGGTTTGTCTGGGTGAAAGGTTCGAACACTCTGACGTTCTCAGTGCCATTGTAGAGATAGATAGTCGCCCCGTCTCCAGATGATAGTGTGATGCTGAATTCATCGATTATTCTTGATGTATTGCTGTCGGGAGAATGGAGGCCCGGGCCAATGAGGAGGATCACTGGCGCGAAATCCTGAAGGCTTGATGTCGCTGGGACGTCCAGTTCGAAGGAAAGGTCTTGCCCCGCGTACACTGAGAATGCGTAGAACTGGATTCGATTGGTGGAAGATGGAAACTCCGCGGTTATGCCATACGATGTGTTTGCATCTGGAATCTTCAGAGCAGTGCTCATCGTGGATCCGCCCGGAGAGTACATAGGCAGATGAGCAGAGCTCGTACCAGAAATAGCGGTCATTCCCAGAACGGCGATTGCTAGCATTGCCCAACAGGTCGCTATGCGTCTGCCCTTCATTCTGTTTCAACTCCCAGGCTCCTTGAGGATCAATCACCTATCCTCAGATATTCATTGCGTCGTTCCAAGGACGGGGTCACTAGAGTTGCGAATTCTCTGCAATCATCAGGCTATCCTGCAAAGGACCAGAGGGTAAGAAAGGCGGAAGAAACGGGATTCTTGCCAGCAAAGAATGATCCAGCTCTCCGAGCAGACTCACACTCTTACCGCCTTCTCTTTGGATTTGCCCTGTGATGTCCAAAACAAGACACGAACTGTCCTTAACCATCAATCGCAGGGATAATCTCCTGACTTCGTGAATCTTCGAGAAACTGATGGAAAGACCTAAGGAGATGGAATGGAATTGGCCCAAGCGGGTGGTCAACATTCTGCCGTCGTACCTGGACGTGCTCAAGATTCCAGTGATATCTCCGTTCTACGAGGTCTTCGACGTTACTCGAGATGGGAAGACCTTGCTCTATTCCTCGAACCGGACGGGGAATCTCGAAATCTATTGCCAGCATACGAAGCCTTGCTCGAAGCCAGTTCAACTGACCAAAGGCGAAGATCCCGTAGATCTCGGACTTTTCTCTCCGAACGGACGCGAGTTCGTCTTCCCTAAAGACCGTGATGGAAACGAGACATTTGACATGTATCTGCTGCCAACAGAGGGTGGAAGGCCAAGGAGGATCACCAAGACCCCATACAGGATGTGGGGGCTCTTCGATTGGAGTCCGAACGCAAAGGAAGTCACTCGTGCGATCACCAAGAAGGAATCCTGCGGTCTGGAGACTATCGACACGGCAACCGGCGAGTGTTTCATGCTGAAGGAGGCGACGCCTCCGATCGGAACTGTGACCTATTCTCATGACGGCAAATACATTGCGTGCGATGCGACGGCCAGTCCCAAGAGTGAAGAGATCATGGTCTTCAGGAGGGGCAATCCATCGGATATGACCACCTACAGTGTAAAGAAAGACTCTAGAGACAACTTTCCGTCCTTCTCCCCTGACGACAAGAGGCTCGCCTTTGAGAGCGATGCAAAGGGAGTACGCCAGGTTGTCATCCAGGATCTTCGGAGCCAGTCACGGCAGTTCTTGGATTTGGAGGTTGGTGAAGAGGTTCTTGGATGGCCGGTGTGGGGACCTAAAGCGGATAGAGTGTTCTACATCGTCAGCAAGCACAGCCGCAGCGTCGTCCGTGAGCATAGACTGACCCAGAAGAAGGGCAAGAATCTCCCGTTTCCCGAGGGCACAATCACATGCATGAAGGTGACTTCAGACGGATCAGTAGCCGCGCTCCACTCGTCGCTGACTTCCCCACCGGCAATCTATTGGCTAAGAAGTGGCGCAAAGTCTGCAGTAGCTTTGACCTCGCAGAAGTATGGTATCGACCTGACCAAGCTAGCCACTCCAAGGTCCGTTTGGTACAAATCCTTTGATGGACGCGATATTCACGCATGGTACGTGCCTTCGGCGTCAAAGGCAGGGCCGAGTCCCGCAATAGTCTGGGTGCACGGGGGTCCGAACTGGCAGGTTTTTGATGATTGGATATCTGCGGATTCCTTGCACGCTTTTTCGTTGAGCGGGTTCGCAGTCATCGCCCCGAATGTCAGAGGCTCGACCGGCTACGGAGCCGAGTTCAGGAGGCTGAATGTTGGAGACCTTGGTGGAGGTGACCTGGAGGATGAAGTGTATGCCGCCGAATGGCTTCGCAGACAGAAAGACATTCAAGCTACGAAGATAGCGATTGGCGGCTTCTCCTACGGCGGATACATGACCCTGATGGCTCTGACGACGAAGCCGAAAGTCTTTGCCGCTGGCGTCGCAGGTGTTCCAATAACGGACTGGTTGGAGATGAACGAATTGGCAGATGCCACATTCAAGTCGTTTATCGAAGAGCAGTTTGGAGGGTCGGTCTCCAAGAAAAGAGAGTTGCTTCGAAGCAGGTCCCCGATTACTCACATATCGAAGATCACGGCTCCGGTCTTAATCAAGGGTGGAAAGACAGATGCAAGATGTCCAATACAGCCTGTACTGAGGTTCGTCAAGAAACTGGAAGATATGAATCACCCTCACGAGTTCATCCTTGAGGACAAGGCAGGGCACATCTCCTCCAGATGCGATTGGAGAGAGAATGCTCGTCAAATCAAGAGTATTGTCGGCTTCCTCAAGAAGAACATGACATGACCTAATCCTGAGCCTCAGAAAAGACCGGGAGGAAAGGCGACGGTACGAGCGGAATACTTCGCACATTTCATGCCGGCAGTTATTGCTGGGACCTTTAATTGCCAGTAGATTCGATGTCAATAATCGATCGTCGATTTCTCCCTCGCACTTATGAATTCTATAGGTGGAGGGTTTAAATGCCGGCAAATTCCGGGCAAATATCCGGGCCCTCGCACATTTTAATCTAAGAATTCAGATTAATATCCGGGTTGGCTATGTGGCATGCGTGGTCTGCTTCAGGTTCGTGGCAAACGCTTCCGCATGCATGAGGTCATCCGCATTCGGCCTGCCCTTGTTCATGCCCCCAAAATGCCCAAGGAAACTATTCGTATTGAAACCCTTGCAGCTGAATTCGTCAACGATCACGTAACCTTTCGACTTCAGCTTCTCCCTGAGTGTGGAGTGGTCTTTGGCGACTTGGTCATCACCTATGTGACTACTAGTTGAGAAAATGAATGCCAGCTTGTTGGTGACTTGCGGTAGTCTATCGGCAAGGTCGAGAATATCAGTATGGTGCTTTGCATCGTAGATGCCTGAGCCAAAGCCGATGAGATCATACTCTTGAAGCTCTTCAGGATGTATCTGGTTGGGCGTCCTTGTCTGCGCCTCAAGGACCCGGGCAAACACGCTCGCAATCTTCTCGGTGTTTCCGTGATGATACGAAGCAACAATCAAGAGCGATCTCATCGCCGCTTTCTCCTCCTACTGTCCTCTTTGCGTTATCCACTTCTTTGTTGTGATAGAATCGATGGCTATTCCTTGTGATAAGCCTTCAGCTCCGACAATGTGGGAATTCCAGCTCAAGAAAAGACCACAAGGGCGGAAATGCACCGAAAGATTCTTAACCCATTCATAGCGATTGCAAAACGGCAACCGCAGTTGTGATTCCGCGGGCGCTATTCGGAATTTGGGGGGATTTGCAGTGCAAGGAAGACTGGAGGAGGCAGCTGAGGAGCCAAACGCTGATCGCTCGCTCGCTGCATCGAATTCTGCAGGCGTTGATAGACTCGAGAATTCCATCAGGATCCGCAGATCAGGGTCACGACGTTCCGGATCCCCCGCTCAAAAGCACGTTGCCGTCGTGTTGGCCGTCGTCATGATCATCTCCGCCCTGGGTGTGTTTGTCGTCCAGCGCGCGCCCAACGAGCCCATGAAAGTAAGGACATCCGGCACGCCACACGCCAACATCCTCATAGATGGGAACAGCAACTTCACGAGCTCCAACGGAGTTGTATCGGGAAGCGGGACTGCCACAGACCCTTACATAATCGAAGGGTTGGACATCGATTCCTCTCTTGGGATAGGAATAGACGTCCGGAACACGGACGCCTATTTCGTCATACGCGACGTGAACATCAACTCAACGACCGCCGGCTATTCGGGCATCCACTTCGACTGTGTGGCAAACGGCCGGATTGAGCAGGCAAGGTTTGCAGGTAATCGCCAGAGCGTCCTCATAGAGCACAGTGAGAACAGCGTCGTTAATGGATGCAACGTGTCCTCGAGCGGTGACGCCGGAATCCGTACAAGCTTCTGCGGGAACACGTCCCTGACGAACAATCGTGTCTCGCCCTTCGGATACTCCAACGGGATGAGCATCGAGAATTGTGTGAATTCCACAATCATCGGGAATGATCTCGGGGGCGTGTATGGCGGCATCTGGCTGTATTCCTCGGCGAATACAACGGTCGCGGGGAACGATCTATCGCATGCCTACATTGGCGCATCTTGCGGGAGCTGCAGGAACGCCACTGTTCTGGACAACAACTTTTCTTGGTGCTGGGGTTCTGCAATCTCTCTCTCATCTTGTGGTGGATTCAACATCACCGGAAACAATGCCTCGAATTGTGCGGGCGGCATTAGCTGTTCGTACTCGAGCGACCTCATTGTTGCCTCCAACGATGTCTCAAGTTCGGGCAGCGGCATCTACCTCAGCTATTCAGACGGTGCGCTTGTCGTCGACAATGACATGAGGGAGGATGCGGCTGGTGTTGGCCTGTCCTACTCCAAGGACGTCAAAGTGAACAGGAATGTCTTCACCTCTGGTGGTATCTACCTGGAAGGAGACTCGGTCGACTACTATGCCACTCACACTATAACGACGGACAACCTGATTGGCGGAAAGCCAATCTATTACTACAAGGACGGGACAGACCTGGCTTTCCATCAAGATGTCGTCGGTGAACTGATCGTAGCGAACTACACGAATGTGCAGGTCGCGAACCTGGCAATTGACGGCACGCAGATCGGCATCGAAATGGCCTTCGTCAGCGACTGTATCATGAAGAATGTCACGATTGCACATGAGCATAATCACGCTCTGCTCCTCTGCTACTGCGAGGACGTGAATATCACTGACAGCGACATCTCATACAACACGAACTACTACGACAACCCGATATTTCTCGACCACTGCTCACGAATCGATGTCACTGAGTGTTCAGCCAGAGGAAACGTTGGAAACACTCTGGTGTCCGCCCATTCCGCGAACGTCAGGGTCCTGAGCAGCAACTTCTCCGACAATACAAACGGGGCAATCTCGATGGACTCTGCCACTAACATCACTATAGTGGGCAACCACATCAACAATGGAGGCGGTGGCATCGCCCTGGCAAACAGCGCGAACATACTCATCGCGGACAACACCGCCAGGAATGCAGGGAGCTTCAGTCTCTCCTGGTGCACGAACGCCACCATCGCACGCAATGATCTCGCCCAGATGTCGATTTCAATCAGCATCTATGGCTGCTCGGTGGTAGACATCCTGCAGAATAGTGTGTCCTCAGCTTGGCAAGTGGGAATCTCAGTAGCCTATTTCTGTTCAAAGGTGAACGTCGTAGGCAATAATGCCTCCGATGAACCGACGGGCATCAACTTCTATTGGGCCTCCAGCTGCACAATCGCGAACAACGTCCTCTTGAACGACCAACATGGTCTCACGCTCGAGGGCACCGTGGGGATGACGATTGTCAACAACACCTTCGAGTCGGATGGCATCTCGATCTCAGGATTGGCATACATGGGCTACGGATCCGTGGAAGAATTCAATACGCACACGATCGCTACCAGCAACCTGGTCAACGGAAAGCCGGTCTACTACTTCAGGAACGAGAGCCATGTCGATGTCACGGGAATTCCTGTTGGGCAGCTCATAGTCGCGAACTGCACACATGTTCTTGCTGCGGACCTGTCAGTCGGTGATACAGATGTCGCTGTCGAGATGGCGTATGCGAGCGACGTGAGCATTGAGAATGTAACCGGGACGCGCGTGCGCCAGGGAATGATGTTCTATGACTGTGCGGATGTCGCAATCCGTGGGGCCAATGTTTCCTGGACGGACATGTATGGCGTCCTAGCCAATTACTGCGAGAACTTCACCCTCGACAACAGTAGCCTGGCGCATGGCTCGAACTACAACATAATCGTTTCCGGAGGCTCGAATCTAACGATTTCGCGAAACACCATCACGAACAACGGCGGCTCGTCCCGCTCAGCAGTCCAGATCTCCACGGTTGCTGGATGGACAAACATCATTGGCAACACGATTTCCGACTGCTCCAACATCCTTATTGAAGCGGTCTCCTGTGCCAACGTAACAGTCTCCATGAACAATGCGTCTGGAAGCTCCAACGGCGACGGGATCTGCACTAATGGCTGCACGAATGTCCTCATATCGGGCAACATCGCGGTCCGGAACAGGGCCGCGAACATCCATGTGTCAAATTGCCAGCACGCGGTGGTTTCCGGGAACAACGCCTCCGGCACATCCATCAGCAACTACGGGATAGTCGTCGATTGGACCGGCTTCGACGTGAAGGTCACGAAGAATGTGGCCATGGACCTTCAGATAACGGGCGTCGTGTTCAGCGGAATCACGATCTCGAACATCACCAACAACGTGGTCTCGAGCAAAGGCGATGCTATTCAGGTCATCTCGTGCACGGGGTTCAACGTGAGGGCGAACATCGTCACCGCCCCTAACGGAAACGGCATATTCGCTAGCTCGTGCAACGGATTCAACATCGTCAGGAATAACGTCTCATCATGCTGCTACAGGGGGATATATGTCACGAGCTCGGTGAACGGCGCCATCAAGGCGAACGATCTGTGGAACAACACATGCGCCATATACATCGCGAGCTCGACGTCGATCAGGGTCTTCCACAACAATCTCCTGGGCAACGTTCTTCGGGGCTACGACGATTCAGGCTCGCAGAACCAGTGGGATGATGACTACCCCAATGGCGGGAACTACTGGAGCAACTACTCTGGCTCGGATGCGTTCAGCGGCCCCGGCCAGGACATCTCCGGGAGCGATGGCATAGGCGACACGACTATGGTGATCGACTCCGACAGCGTCGACAGATATCCGCTTATGGCCCCATGGCCAGTGGCGACCGGGCCCGTGACGACCCACGACTACACCGACTACTGGCACACCTCGAACTTTACGATCATCCTGACGGCAGCAGCTCCGGAAAGCCAGGTTCTGGACACGTACTACATCATCAACGGCGGGCCGATGAAGACGGTGAAGCTCGACGGCCTGCCGGTGATCACGACCGAGGGCTCGAACAACACGCTGGAATTCTGGAGCGAAGACATCGACGGCATCGTCGAGGATCACAGCCTCCTCACAGGCATCAAGCTCGACAGAACGCCCCCGACCGGCTCAATCGTCGTCAACAGCGGGGCGGAGTACACCAACTCCTCGTCTGTCACGCTGGACCTGAAGGCCAGCGACGCGGTCTCGGGTATGGGGCAGATGCGGCTCAACGACGGTTCCTCGGGCTGGAGCACGTGGGAGAACTTCTCGGCAACAAAGGCGTGGACGCTCACGGGCGGCGGCCTGAAGGTGGTTCAGGTTCAGTTCAGCGACGTCGCGGGCAATACAGCCATCTATTCTGATTCCATAATGCTCGACCGGGTCGCGCCCACAGCGTCGATTGTGATCAACTCGGGGGCGGCCTATACGAACACGACTTCGGTTGCGCTCTCGCTCACCGCTAGCGATGCGACATCCGATGTGGACAAGGTGCGGTATAGCAACGACGGCGTGTCCTGGTCCTCATGGGAGCCCGCCGTGAGCTCGAAGCCCTGGATCCTGTTGTCAGGGAATGGGATGAAGACAGTCTATTATCAGGTCGTGGACAGAGCTGGCAACTCAGTGATTGTCACGGACACGATCCTGCTTGACACCGCCTCGGCCACATTCTACCTCAATCTATCCGAAGGCTGGAACTTGGTGGCCGTACCTGTGGTTGCGTCAGGGCATAGAGCGAGCACGCTCGGCCTTGATACTGGCGACGTGGTGTGTGGTTGGAACTCAGCTACGGGAGCCTACAGAATGTACATAGTCGGAATCTCACCGTCGGTGATGGACTTCTCGATTGTCCCCAGCACGGGGTATTGGATCTATGTGCAAAGCGGGACAGAAACACTCACGCTCGAAGGAGTCCTGCCGAGCACTCCGCAGACTAGGACCGTAGCCGTCCCAGCCGGCGGGGGTTGGGCGCTAATAGGCTTTAACTCGCTCGACACGGCCAAGCACGCGAGCGACATCCCCGCGATGTATAGTGTCGCAGGGGGCGTCAAGATGGTGGTATCCTGGGATTCAGCAACAAAGGCCTACAGAAGCTGGATCAGCACAATTCCGACGATGAACAATTTCTTGCTGGTTCCGGGACAGGGATACTGGATCTATTGCAGCGCGAGCGGAGTGCTGACCTACAACCCGTGAAGTGGAGGTCGTTTTCGAACCCCTTTCGGTCCTTCGTAGGTCCCACTATGTCTCCGAGAAGACCTTGGGGGAGGAAGGGCGTCTAGAATCATGGTCTATTTTTCGGATCGCAACAAGAGAATTGCCTACAGGCGCTCGTGAACAGTTCCTGAATTGACCCTCGATGGTAAACAACAGGGTTATTGTATTCGTAATTCGATTTGCCTTCGTCCTGCAATTCGCAGGACGCGAAGGGGGGAAGACTCATGATTGGTAGAAGAATCTTGGCAGCACTCATAGTCTTCGTCTTTGTAGTCGTGGCTTTTAGCGGGTCCTTCGTGGTTGCGAAGCCTGCTCCACAACTCAACATCGACCAGAACTATGAGAAGTATGTTGAAGAGAAGCTGGTAGGTCTAGGAACATGGCCGGGCTACGGATTCCGCGCGGCTGGAAGCTCCTCAGAAAACGCGGGCGCGGCCTTCATCAAGCAGGAGATGGTCAAGATCGGGCTATCGAATGTCCGGATGGAAAGGGTGCCTGTTGATGCCTGGGAGTTCAAGGGCGCGAGCTTGACTGTCAGCGGTGCAAGTGGCACCTACAAGTTCTTGGCATCCTCGATGGGTGGCGTACCAGGGACTCCTCCGGCAGGCCTGACCGGGGAGATCGTGTATGTGGGCCAGGGAACGCCTGGGGAATACCCTGCAACCGGCGTGCAGGGGAAGCTCTTGCTGTGTGACTGGAATGCCGACAACTTCTGGGTCAACCTGATTGGGAAACAGGCTACCATTGATGGTGCCAAAGGCGTCATCATCAGCACGATGAACTATCCGGTGTATTACGAGTGGCCGAGCTCTCTCGGGAGTTTCGATGCTACTTATGATGACTCTCTAGTTCCTTTGATCGTCATATCGAGGAATGACGGCTTCAGCCTCATGGGCATGATGGCTAATGGCCCCGTCATCGGCACGATGGTTTCGAATGTCAAGTTGACCCTTGCGGAGGACGGAGGCTCTGGGTACAACGTCGTGGGCGTATATCCGGGAAGGAATCATCAGAATCCTATCCTGATCCTGGGACACCATGATGCGTGGTTCTTCGGGGCCTCAGACGACACTTCTGCAATACCTGGCTTGCTGGCCTGGGCCAAGGCCTTGAAGAAGATGGGCTTCGTGCCTGAGCACGACCTCTACTTCATAGCGACGACGGGCGAGGAATACGGCAACACCGATGCCTACTATGAATGGCTGGTCGGATCATGGTACATGATTACGCAGGCGCATCCCGACTGGGCGATGGAGGCTGTAGCCTTCCTGAACATCGAAGGCATCGGAGGTCGTTGGTTCGACGGCTCGACCGGTCCGTTCACAGCCAGGGCGAACTATCAGCTGGCACCTCTGGCAAGGGCGGTCTTTGGCGCGAACCCAGCACTGCTTCCGAACGGATGGGAAGTGACTACCGAGCTCAGCTCATGGCAGGACGGATGGCCCCTGACAGCCGCTGGCATCCCCGGGATAACATTCTCGGACACGATTCCAGGATATGACGCCATCTACCACACCAACATGGACAACCTTGGCCTGATACACTACGATGACATGGCCATGCAGGTGAAGGTCATGCACAAGTTCTTGGAGGCAATTGACAGCGCGAAGATACTTCCGTTCATGTTCATGGAGCGCGCCGTCGATCTCACCAAGAGCTACAACGCAAATGACTTCGCCTACGTTGGCGTAGATGCAAGCGGGCTGGGTCCAGCGATATCCGAGTTCAAGTCGCTCGCACGGAAGTATGATGCGGCAGCGTCAAAGTTGACTGCGGGGGATGCAGATGCTGCAAACGCCTTGCTGACCGAGGCCAGTCAGCTGATCAACAGGGAGTGGACTGCCCTGAGCTGTTGGGACAGCGTCATATATCCGACTCAGCAGGTCGAGTGGGATGCGATATGGTTGACGAACGCACTCGGATATCTGAAGGACGGCAATCTGCATGATGCTTGTGACGAGCTCTGGAATGTGGGGCTAACGTGGAATGCCTTCTTTGACAAGGAAGTCTTCGAGTGGGAGAACGACAGGCATGCTCCAGATGCTCCGCATCTGAACTGGGGCGCTCAGGGCCATCTCGCTCCGTACGTTGACATCTACGACGCCTACGTGTCTCTCAGGCAGAAGGAGGAAGTGCAGTCGCCCGATATCTCCTGGGAGAAGGCGGCGCTGGAGACTGTACTCGCGTCTGAGAAGACTGTGTTGCAGGATCGGATCGACGTCGAGACGCTGCAGATCATGCAAGTCAATTCCGTGCTAGCACAGCTGATTCAGCTCGCGACGACCTAGGAAATCCTTTTCACAACCCTTTTTCTTTTTCTCTTTGTCATCTAGCAATGGCAATTCCACTCGTTATGGGAGTGTCGAGAACCTCAATTCCATTCAATGGACGATGTCCAAACAACATGCAGCAGTCCGGGATTCGGGTTCCTTCAGAGAGCGGGGTCTATTGCTCAAGGCGTCTCTTCATGTCCTTCTCGGAAACCAACGAGCCAGTTATCGACAGTGCTCCGTGGCGACACACTGGACGCTGAGGGACATGTCTCCAGAACAGGACATGGCACACATCCTCGGAGGAAAGCGATAGAACGGCAACCGTGTACGAGTGCTGGACTTTTGGTTTCCCCTTCGCTCGGTTCTCTCTTGTGTGGAGTGTCAGCGAGCGTCAGCTCGAAGGATTCTTCTATCCAGAATGTCGATTTGAGAACGTTCAATGTTCGATCCAGTCGAATTGGCCAAATCCACAGCAAGAGTCGTGTGCAGGGGCGACATGCGCTCTTACTATCGGTTCAGGCCAGCCAGGTTCTACGGAGGCATCGCGACGGCAGACTGCGTTGGCTGCTGTCTTCAGTGCGTCTTCTGCTGGTCCTGGAAGGAGGTCGCCAACCCCGAGAGATACGGCAGGATGTGCTCTCCCGACGAAGTAGCCTCAAATCTTGTTGCTATGGCGAGGCGTAAAGGCTTCCGCCAAATCAGGATAAGCGGGAACGAACCCACTATTGCCAAGGATCATCTGTTGAGAGTACTGGAGCTCATCCCAAGAGAGTACGTATTCATCCTGGAAACCAACGGTATACTCATAGGCTGCGACGAGACATATGCAGGGGACTTGTCGAAGTTCCCAAACTTGCGAGTGAGAGTGAGCTTGAAGGGAGCCTGCGAGGAGGAGTTCTCGAAGCTCACGGGGGCGAGGTCTGAGGGTTTCGGGCTGCAGCTACGGGCACTGGAGAACCTTGTGAATCACGGCGTCAGGGCACATCCGGCATGCATGGTGAGCTTCAGCTCTGATGAGGCCATCGGCAAGCTGAGGCAGAGGCTCAGAGGAATAGGGTTCGAGGATTTCGAGATCGAGGAGCTGGTACTATATCCAGCAGTCGAGGAGAGACTGAAGAGGCTCGGCATCGAGTATGGAGTGTCACACGAGCCGAGCTGCATACCGAGAGAGCAGATCTAAGGCAGGGTTGGAGACGAGTGTTCCCTCCCTCGGAAAAGACCCAGGGGAGGAAAGCTGACGACACGAGCGAGCTGCCCTCGCACATTTTAATCTTGAATGTGAATTAATATCCAAACTCTTTCCTGAAGAAAGGCACCTGCGGGGGAAAGGCGATGCGGACTCTAGAAGAGGTGGGTGTGGTAGAACTCTCTTGATCCGCTAGGGTGAACAATGTGGACAGAAAGGAGTCCTGACGCATCCTCCCAATTCACAAGAAACGAAGGAGAGACGAAGAAGAGGTTTGGAATCCGCATCTACGAACCGTAGTATGTCATCAGACAGTCGACCCACGAGGTCTCAGCGACGAGGTCCAGCCCTATGTCATGGTACACGAACTGCTGGCAATAGTAGTAGCCCATCGAGTTGTACTGCGCCAAAGACGGCGGGAACCAGAAGCTTAGACCGGTCACAGTGTCATGATACCTCTTGCTGTGGTCCTCGGCAATTACCGCAACGTCGTACGCAATCTCGAACTCGTCAATAGCTGCGGCTAGCTCCGGGTGCCCAGAAATCTCTCTCAGGCCCTTCACGAATGTGCCAATATCGGGGGTCCACTCCCAGCCTGCCATGTTTGCCCACTGGCCAATGAGCGAGTATCCCCTCGCGTCCTCGATTGTCTTCATGTGATCCTGGATTATCGGCTGGAGCACTGTGCAGAGCCGCCCGAAGGCGTCTCCCAAGGCATCCAACCTCGAGGTGTCCACTGCGCATGCCGGCGCGAAGTCCTGGTTATACCTGAACATGTGCGAGTAGTCCCACTTCGAGCTGTAGTATTCGGCATAGTCGTATACGATGTCAACAGCGAGTTCCGCCGGGGACATGTCTGGGTTCGCGACGAGATCCGGGATGAACAGCTCATACGGGAGCCCGTCGTACGAAACCGTCGTCTGCGAGCCGACGATGTATGGCACCACGTCACTGAGCTCATAAACGACCTCAAGGAGCATCATGTTGCACGCGTCGAACGCGAGCACATCAACACCGTTGCCCATATCAGCCTTGGCAGACTCCAGTGCAGAGCGAACACCATCTATTGGCATGAGCAGATCGCCATTGGTCTCATCCTGACAGATGCCTCTCCAGCTGTACCCGTGATCCTGAAGCACGAGCAGGGTCTTCTCCGCCGGGAACTCGGTCATGCCATACTCCACGAACATCTCAAGGACTGCCGGATCCGATGTGTTCAGTTCGTCCCACGTATCGACCAGGTGCCTCTGGCCGTCAACAATTTCCCAAATCCATGTGCCATCCGCAGATAGCAGGTCCACGAGCGCGACGATGTTCACATCAGCGTTGCTTGGAAGCGATTCCTCCCAGGTGCTCAAAGCGAACTCCGTGCAAATCTCAAGGCTGTTGTCCGTATCCCAATACATCAGCAGCGTCCAGTCCTTTTGGACATCCCCATGGTTGTTCTGTCCGCCCACGACGCTCACCGGGAGCGCCATGAGGGCGGCTACGAAGAGACACAATGCCAGGCCAGCTTTGCCAATCCTCACTTCATCCTCCCCCAAGGTTTCTCTGACCGGTATCTGAGGAGACAACCATAAGCGTTTGCTGCCCTTCTCGAATCGATGGGGTCTCTTCTTCGGGAAAGGGGCCAGGCATGTGTATTCCTGATGTGGATCAGGGCAATCCGTGCAGGGAGAGATGGACTTGTGAGTCAATCCTTGCCAGCAAGGACACTCAATGTACAAATCAAGCCAGTGGTATCACTGCCGATAACCGCTGCACAGCTGGCTTATAGTGTCTTGCTCTCTGCAATACGTATGGAAGGTGCTTGGTGGCGGGTCGGTTGCCACAAGCGAATCGGTATTCGACTACTCTCTCCCCTTCCGCGGGTGGCCTGAATCCGTTCCTTCTCGCTTCCGGCACCTTCTCCTCGGTCTGTCGAGTCCCAATGGAAACACAACAGAGGAAGGCCGAGCCCATGAAAGCTAGAAGATTGAAAGTCTTGAAGATCAAGAGGAAGTTCAAGAGACTCTGTGCCCCAATGAAGATGCCCTTTGAGGAGATGATGGACATAGCGTCCAAGCGGCACAGTAGATGAAGTGGCAGCATCATCGGAGTTGGATGGATTCTCTTCTGGACAAGTCGGCGCCCTTGGAAAGGACCATAGAGGGTGCTGCGCCCCTCAACGGTTCCCGAAGGTGCTGATCAATGCGCTTTGTACCTTCTCTACCGTACCCCGGACATCGGCGGTGACGTTAGTGGCCAGCACCGGCCTGCCTTCGAGATCCACTCGGCAACCCAGTTCTGTCGGGGTCACCCTGCAGTCCACTATTTCGCCATAGCTGAAAAACCCGACCTTGCTCTTGAGGGAGACCGACATCGTAGTCGGATCCATCGATTTCACTTTCATGCTCATACGCGCGCCTGTCGCCAAGAAATCGTAGACCTCCTTCGCGGACGCCTTGCACTGAACCACCGTCTGGAATTTTGCGGCCATCACACCACTGCCTTGCAGGAATAGTTTGAGACGTATATCAGGCCGGCGGTTCTAATGCTCCATGCTTCACGCTGGAGAGATCTGCTCACGAATCGCAACAGCCTTCTCTTTGAGCCTTCTCAAGAAGCTCTCGACATTCAGCTCTTCAGGAATGACGATGCCCTTCTTCGTCACCTCGCCATCTATCAACATGTCCGTCGCAACCGCCCCTCCGGTCCCCACGAGATACGCTCCCGCGTTGGTTCCGCAGAGCGCGAAAGCGTCTTTGTGTGACATCATCGTCCACAGCTTGACCTTCGTCTTCTGGCCGTTCTTCTCTCCCAGGATTTCGACCACGAAGCAGGTGTCTCCCTTGATCTTCGCAGAGAAGCTCTCCGGCCTCGGAAGGAGCGCTGCAACGACGTGCAGAGGAACGATCTTGGTTCCCCTGACATCGACAGGCTCCTTGCTCAATAATCCCCATTTTCTGAATGTCGTGGCAGCCCCTGCGAAGCCGTCGTCGATGGAGATGTTGAAAGAGGCGTGCTTCAAGGTCTTGATCCCGAGGGGCATGAAGTAGGTCTCATCGTGATTCGTCTTGTACACGGGCAGGCGGCCGACAGGGTCTGGGAACTCATATACTGCCCTGCCACTCAGGGGCGGAATGAACTCGATCTTGCCGTTCCTGAATACCGCAGCAGGAACGCTGGTCTCGTCCAGCAGATCCACGGGGGACCAGGACGAGAAGAACTCGAGTCCATCGACCGTCGCGGTGTCCCCGTCATAGATGTGCGCCTCGTCCGCGCGGTCAAGCTTGCCCGCGCCGTGCATTGCCAGTATGTCGGAGATTCCAGGTTCCTCGCCCATTCCCACTAGAGCGGATATCCCGGCCGACCTGCAGATCTCGGAATATCGGTCGAAATCCGGTCCCGTGCTGTCGAAGGGCATTCCGAAATCCACGTAGTCGACTCCAGTCCTCGCTGCGACCTCCATGGCCAGCCTATTGAGCCGCCAGGGCATAGTCGCCACGACAATGTCCTTCCCTCTCAGCAGCTTCGTGAGTTCGTTCTCTTTCGTCCCGTCGATCTTTCTCACGCTGACCTTGTCGTTCTTCAGGCGGTCCGCGAGGGCCTGTGCCCCCTCCAGTCGGGCGTCGGCCAGCTCTAGAGTATCGATCTTCCGGTTCCCCGCCAGGTGTTCAGCGCAGACAAGTCCGCAGATGCCGCACCCTAGCTGTACGACTTTCATGTTTTCGGGCCATCCAGAGGCGCCCAAATCGGATTAGCTTTGCTGTTGTCCGCCCTCGATGTACCCAGTTGTACAATGGGGAACGTCGGGAGTATCTGGCTCCCTCCTGAAAGCCTTATATCGGGACTCCCCGTATCTACGCCGACCAGATGTTTTTGTCTGGATTTGAAGAAGATAGGTGTTAGGGAATCATGACCAAGGAGATACGTGCAGCCATTTTGGGATGCGGTGGGGTGGGCCAGTGTGTCGCGCAGGATCTGGTGAAGAGCAAGCTGGTTTCGCATCTCGTCCTCGCGGACGTGAATCTGAAGGGGCCTGAGGCGGTCAGGAAGAGGACCAAGAGCGACAAGATCGAGGTCGCGAAGGCGGACGGGTCCAATCCTGACGAGGTCGCGGGCTTGGCCAAGAATGTCGACATCATGGTGAACGGCACGATCCCCGCTCTCAATCTCAAGATAATGGAAGGCTGCCTCAAGGCGGGCGTGAACTACATCGACATGGCGACGGGCGACCGAGAGTTCGGCCACCCGATGTTCGAGGACCAAGAGGCATATGACAAGAAGTTCAAGGATGCCGGCACATTCGCCCTGTGCTCCATGGGCATTGATCCGGGAACCTCGGACCTGTTCGCCAAACGAGCGGCGGACAGGATGGAGTCCGTGGACTATGTTCGTGTGCGCGACGCGGACAACAGCAAGCTCGAGGGGTACGAGTTCGCCACATACTTCTCACCCGACGCGATGATCGAGGAGTGCATCAGGGATCCGCTGTACTATGAGAACGGGCGGTACAAGAGAGTCCCTCCCCTCAGTACCAGCGAGGTGTACTCGTTCCCCGACCCCATCGGACCCATGAAGGTCTACATGACTGACCACGAGGAGAGCGAGCTCGTGCCGAGATTCATCGGCAAGAAGATCAAGCGCTGCGATTTCATGATCACGCTGGACGAGACCTTCGTCGAGTACGTCGAGTTCCTCAAGAAGCTCGGGTTGCTCTCGTTCAAGCCCGTCAAGATCCGCGGCATGGAGATGGCGCCAATCGAGGTCGTGATTGCCACCATGCCAAGACCGGACGATCTCGCGGGGAAGTTGAAGGGCACATGCTGCGTGCTGACTGAGGTCGCGGGGAAGATGAAAGGCGAGGAGACCGTCATCAAAACCTGGACCTACATGTCCCACGAGAAGGCCTACGAGCTCTCAGGAATACACGCCACTGCCTATCAGACTGCGATGCCCGTGGCCGTCGCGGTCGAGATGTTCGCCAGGGAGGAGATCGCGCTCAAAGGGGTCAAGCCGCCGGAGGCGGTGGATCCGGTCAAATTCTGTTCGTATCTCCCCGAGAAGAACATCCCCGTGTTCGAAGAGATAACGAAGAGGATTGAGGAGTGAGTCGGGGTCAGAACGACCTCGCGGCGCCTGAGGGCTTTCGGCGAGCCTACTCGTTCGGCCCGGAGTGGAGGTCGAATTCTCGGTTGACCAGTTTGCACCCGCGGAAATCCGGGCTTCCGCTCACACACATCCTCGAGAAGTCGCCCTTGGAGAATCGGACGCACCCCCAGCATTGGGAGAAGAGTGCCTTGGCCTTCTTCTCTCTGATTCCGGTGCAGATATCGTACGCGACATCGCGTGGTATCGCTATCTCCAGCTTCTCACCTACTTGTGTCCGGAGGCCCGAGCCGGGTCCTCCTCTGCAAGCCTGTTCAGCGTCAGGGCGCAGGATGAGTGAGCTTCCCTCGCCTCTTGCAGGTCTTTCCTGGTGCGCACGAAGAGATCGTTGAGTGGGGAACGTCGGCCGTCGGATCTCCGCCCGGCTTTGCCGTCGTTCGACGCGCAGTTGAACCAGTAACATTCGTTGTCCCTGAACTCGGCTTTGACGTATCTGTCGAGTTCGCAGTTGGTCTTTTTCCTCAGGGTTGGAATCGCGTATGCCGGCCCTAACATCAGTCCTTCCTTTCCTCTGGCATTCGCGGCGGCGCCATCTCAGGGGTAGCTGCCGCAGCGCCCACCGAAGAGTGTAATGTGCGTATTACTTAATAAAACTATTGTTTTAATGAGGAAAGCATTTATATTCCTAGAAAACCATGTGTTTTCTTGGTGATAGGACGAAAGGACTGAAAGTACTGACGGACCCTGAATCATTCCAGTTGCTGGGCGATGAGACTCGGAGGCGGATAATCTACTTGCTGAGGGCCAAGGAGATGACGGTCAGCCAGATCGCGTCTGAACTCAACCTGACCCCTCAGGCGATCTACCATCACATCAGGAAGATGAAGGGGGCAGACATGGTGGAGGTGGCTCGTGAGGAGCGCATCGATCATTTCATCGAAACGTACTATCGGGCGACCGCAGAGGTCTTCCATTTCTCGCACGGCGAACAGAATAAGGCGGTGATGGCGGAAGAGCAGACCAAGCAGGCCCTCGACGCGCTTCCTAGGCTAGGATTCGACGTCCGTGCCAGCGACGAGATCGCCAAGAAGCTCGTCGCCCTCGAACAGAGAATGATGAACCTAACTCACAAGCAGGCGTACATGGACAAGGCAGGCGGGCTAGATGATGTCGACTTCTTTGCCAAGCAGGGGGCGGCCGAGTACGCGACGATGCTGGCAATGTCGGACAAGGAATTCGACGAATACTGTGCATCACATAAGGAGATGCGCAGCATTCTGAAATCCGGCATGTCCTCTGCGAAGGGTCGCGCCAAGAAACCCTAGCGGCAGCTCAAATGATTCACGCACACTCTCACCCTGTCGGGACAATCGTTATCTAACTTGAGCTATCTTGCGAACCAGGTGAGGGAAATGCCTTACATTAGGGTGGCCGGGGTATCGGATATCCCCGAAGGCAAGATGAGACAGGTCGATCTCAATGGGACGCCGGTCCTCATCGCCAAAGTGAACGGAACCTTCCACGCCATCGGCGGGCTGTGCACTCACCGCCAAGGGATCCTCGCCAACGGCACACTGAACGGCACCGTCGTGACCTGCCCTAGGCACGGGTCGCAGTTCGATGTCTCCACGGGGAAGAACCTGATGGGACCAAAGGTCATAGGCATGAGGCTGAAGACGGGTGACGAACCGGTCTTCGAAGTCAAGGTCGAAGGCGCGGATGTCATGGTGAGGTCGGACTGAGTTCAGGGAGAGTCGGAAGCTTGGCGGTAGACAGGATCATCACGCAAGAGGAGCTCCGGAAGCACGATGGGATCAGGGGGTCGGCTTGGGTGGCGCACGAAGGAGTCGTGTACGATGTCTCGAAGAGTTTCCAGTGGATTCGAGGCAAGCATCAGGACGCGCATCTTGCAGGTCTAGACCTCACCTCGGAACTCAAGGACGCTCCGCATGGCCCTGAGATGGTCACGAAGTTACCGAGAGTGGGAAGGCTCGGCTGAGACAATCCTGAGCCTCGGGGACGGAGTACATTCGAGGGATTAATGTACGGAAATGTACGTCATGTCAAGCGATGTTCCCGTCAAGAGTGGCCTCCCTCAAGGTCTCCGGCATCAGGAAGCTGTTCGAGGCCGCTCCTCCGGGGGCGATCAATCTCGGGCTGGGGGAGCCGGACATCCAGCCCCCAGTCGAGATGATCGACGCTCTGAAGAGCGCGCTTGACAAGGGGTTCAACAAGTACGGTCCGAGCGCAGGCATCATGGAGCTGAGGCTAGCCATAGCCGACAACCTTCGCAGGTACCGGAAAGACGTGTCATTCGAGAACGTGATTGTGACTGCGGGCGCGACGGAAGGCATGCGGATCGCCTGCGAGACGATCATCGGCGAGGGAGACGAGGCGCTCGTCCCCAATCCCGGATTCATCATCTATGGCCCTGATGTCAGGCTCGCGGGGGGTAGGCCGGTCGAATACTCCTTGAGGTTAGAGAACGGGTATCTTCCGGATCCTGAACAGATCCGCTCGCTGGTGACTCCTCGGACGAAAGCCATCGTCATGAATTCGCCTTCGAATCCGACGGGTTCGGTGTTCCCCCGGGATACGATGAAGGCCATCTGTGAGATCGCGGACGACAAGAGCCTCTACATTCTCTCCGACGAAGTCTACAATGACTATGTCTACGAGGGAGAACACTGGTCCCCAGCGAGGTTCCACGATGACACAATCGTCGTCAACTCGTTCTCCAAATCCCTCGCGGCCACAGGGTGGAGGATTGGCTATGTCGCCACTTCTAAGGAGATCGTGAAGCAGCTCGCCAAGGTTCAGTATTACACGCTCGCCTGCCCGCCGACCGCGACCCAGTACGCGGTCCTCGAAGGCATGAAGGTGCAGGAGCGCTTCATGCGCGATGTGTTGACCGAATTCAGGATGCGACGCGAGATAGCGATGAAGAGGCTGTCGGAAATCTCGAGCTTCCGCACTGCCCCGGTCTCCGGCGCGTTCTACTTGTTCCCGGAATATGATCATAGGATGCCGTCCGAGGACTTCGCGCAGCGCATCCTTGAGCGTGGAGTGATATGTGCGCCCGGCTCCGCATTCGGCAGCCTCGGTGAAGGGCATCTCAGATTCTCTTATGCCAATTCGCGAGAGAATATATCTCGGGGACTGGACATCGTGAAAGACGTCGCCGCCGAACTCTGACCACGTACCAGCAGATTTATATGGCGTGCCATATCTTAAGGAACGATGCCCGAAAAGGGCGTTGAGGGGACAGGGCCCGAACGATTGATGAGCCCGAAGGCCGCCGTGTCGATCATGAACGGGGTGTTCGGGGCGATCCTGAGCACGATGGCCCTTGTTTTCATCGCCCAAGAAATGGGACCGGACGTGATGGGCGTCCTCGGTTTCTCGATCGCTGGCATCGGCCTTCTCAGTTTCCTTTCCGACTTCGGAGTCGGCTCCGTCCACTCTATGCACATCCGCAGCGGGGAGGAGCCGGGGAAGTGCGTCGGGGCCTACGCGGCCATCAAGATAGTTCTCCTCCTGGTGTTCGCAGGAATCACGCTGACCCTTATCG